>CADCUT010000207.1 GCA_902805975.1 uncultured Rubrobacteraceae bacterium
GCGGCGACCTAAAGCCTGTAGCCTAGATGTCAGAACCTCTCGACGACCGTCCGGGCGAGCATGTGCAGGGGCAGGTAGTCGGGGCCGCCGGCCTTCGAGTCCGTGCCGCTCATGCCGAAGCCGCCGAAGGGCTGGACGCCGACGAGTGCCCCGGTTATGCCGCGGTTGAAGTAGACGTTGCCGGCCTTGAACTCCCGGCGCGCCCTCTCCAGGTGGTCGCGGTTCTTTGAGTAGACGCCGCCGGTGAGGCCGTAGGGGCTGTCGTTGGCGAGCTTGAGGGCGTCGTCGAAGTCGCGGGCCTTTAGGACGGAGAGGACGGGGCCGAAGATCTCCTCGCGCGCGACCCTGGCGTCGGGGTCTACGGCGAAGATGGTCGGGCTGACGAAGTAGCCGTTCTCGGGGTCGCCGGGGTCTTCGCCGAGCACCCTGTCCCCCTCCTGCTTTCCGGCGTCGACGTAGCTTGCGACCTTCTCGAACTGGGGCTCGCTTATGACGGGGCCGACGTTCACGCTCGCGCCGTCCTCCTCGGCGGGGAGGCCTATCTTGAGCATCTTCGCCCGCTCGACGACCTTCTCGAGCACCTCGTCGTAGACGTCCTCGTGCAGGATGGCCCGGGATGCCGCGGAGCACTTCTGGCCGGAGTAGCCGTAGGCGCTCTTCACGATGTCCGCGGCGGCTGAGTCGAGGTCTGCGGAGTCGTCTATGACCATCGCGTCCTTGCCGCCCATCTCGGCTATGACCCGCTTGACCCACCGCTGGTTCTCTATCTGACGGGCCGCCCGCTCGTTTATACGCAGGCCCGTCGCCATCGAGCCCGTAAACGAGATGAACCGGGTGCGCGCGTCCTCTACCAAGTAGTCGCCCACGTCCTTGCCGTAGCCGGGCAGGAAGTTCAGGACGCCCTCGGGGAGGCCGGCCTCATCGAAGATCTCCGCGACGACCGCGCCTATGACGCTCGTGAACTCGGAAGGCTTCATCACGACGGTGTTGCCGGCAACGATGGCCGCGCTCGACATCCCGGTCAGGATGGCGGTCGGGAAGTTCCAGGGGGCTATGACGACGCCGACACCCATCGGCTGGTAGGAGTAGCGGCTCTCCTCGCCCGGTATCGCGTAGATCTCGACCCCGTCCTTGAGCCGCAGCATCTCGCGGGCGTAGTACTCCAGAAAGTCTATGCCCTCCGCGACCTGGGCGTCCGCCTCGTTCCACGGCTTGCCGCCCTCGAAGACCTCCCACGCCAGAAGCTCGAACTTGCGGCGCTTCATGATCGCCGCCGCCCGCAGGAGCACCCGCGCCCGCGCTTCAGGACTCGTGCGGCTCCAGTGCTCGAAGGCGGCGGTCGCCGCGTCGAGGGCCATGTCCGCCTCTCGCTGGGTGGCCGCCGCCGTCCGGCCGACGATTTGGGAGGGGTTGGCCGGGTTGACGGAGACGATCTCGCCGTCCGTCTCCACGCTCTTGCCGCCGATGATCGCGGGGTGGTCCCCGCCGAGCCTGCCCTCGACGTCCTTTATGGCCACCCGCATCTTCTCGACGTTCTTCTCGTCGGACCAGTCCAGGTACTCCTCGTTCTTGTACGGTATCAGGCCCATGGTGCTCCTATCTCTTGATGGCGCCGGTTATGCTCCCGATCACGTCTTTGGCGACGTAGCCGGCTATCTTCGGGTTCTCCTTGAGGCGGCGGGTCGAGTACTCGTACCAGTCCTCCCCGTAGGGCACGTAGACGCGCAGCTTGTGGCCGGCGTTAACCAAGATGCTCCTGAGCTCCTCGTCGACACCCAGCAGCATCTGGAACTCGTAGCGGTCCCTCGGGACTTCGAGCTGGTGGATGAGCCTCAGGGCGTGCCAGATCAGGTACTCGTCGTGCGTCGCAATACCCACGTAGACGCCGCCCTTTAGCAGCTCGTCGAGCAGCAGGATGTAGTTCTGCCTGACGGTGTCGAAGTCCTTGTAGGCGACCGCGCGGGGCTCGTCGTAGATGCCCTTGCACAACCTGACGGAGAAGCCCGCCTCGATGATGTTCTGGACGTCTCCGAGGCTGCGGCGCATGTACGCCTGCAGGACGGCCCCCGTGTTGCCGTGGCGCCGGTAGGTATCGTGGACGATGCCAAGAGTAGCCTCGGTGTGGGGGGAGTCTTCCATGTCCACCCGCACGAAGCGGCCCCTCGCGCCGGCGTACTCGACGATCTCCTCGACGTTGGCCCGGCACAGCTCCTCGTTCAGCGTCAGGCCGAGGCCGGTGAGCTTGATGGAGATGCCGCTCGTCAGGCCGTGCTCGTCGATGGTATCGACGAGCTTCTTGTAGTCGCGGAGCTTGGCGGCGGCGTCGGCCTTGGTCTCTGTGCTCTCGCCGAGGAGGTCGATCGTCGCGACGCAACCCTCCCGGTTAAGGTCGCGGACCGTCTCGACGGCTTCGTCAAGGGTGTCGCCGGCGATGTAGCGGGAGGAGATCTTCTTGACGAGGGGCCGCGGTATGACGGGCACCGAGTTCGCTATCGCCTTGTCCACTATCCCCATACTACTGACACCCGCTCCCCGGCCGACAGATGGTCCCTGCTCATGCCCCGATTCTACTCGAACGGGCACCCTCCGGCTTTGGTGTAGGATGGACGCCAACACAGGGGATCACGAACACCCGGAGGTAACTTATGCGCACCACCGACGCCCGCGAGGGCACCGCCCCCGCCACCCGTACCGTCACTTCCATAGTAGGGGGAAAGACGCACGAAGACTCGCCCGGCGGCACGATGCGGTCCGTCAACCCAGCCCGCAAGCACGAGGCCGTGGCGGAGGTGCTCCTCGGTGATGCGGGCACGTTCGTTGCGGCGTGCCGGGCGGCGCGGGGGGCGCAGGGGGACTGGGCTTCGGTGCCGGCTCCGATCCGGTCGCAGGTCATAAAGAAGATCGGGCGCATCGTCGAGCGGAACAAGGAGGCGCTCGCCCGCCTCGTCACGCGCGAGATCGGCAAACCGTACACGGAGGCGCTAGGCGAGGTCCAGGAGATAGTGGATACCTGCGACTTCTTTACCGGCGAGGGCCGCCGCCTCTACGGCCAGACCGTGCCGAGCGAGATGCCGGACAAGCAGCTCTTCACCTTCAGGATGCCGGTGGGCGTCGCGGCGATCATCACGGCCGGGAACTTCCCCGTGGCCGTTCCCTCGTGGTACCTGATCCCCGCGCTGACCTGCGGCAACACGGTGGTCTGGAAACCGGCGGAGTACTCCCCCGCCGTCGGCGACGCCCTCGCGAAACTCTTCCAGGCCGGCGGCCTCCCAGATGGAGTCCTGAACGTCGTCCAGTGCGAGGGTAAAACGGCCTTCGAGGGGCTCGAAATGGCGCTCGAAGAGGGCCTCGTGGACAAGGTCGGCTTCACGGGCTCCTCGGAGGTCGGGCGTGAGATCGGCGCGCTCTGCGGCCGGCATCTCCAGTCCCCCTGCCTGGAGCTCGGCGGCAAGAACCCCCTCGTCGTGATGCCCGACGCCGACCTCGACCTCGCCGTCGAGGGCGCCCTCTTCAGCGGCTTCGGCACCGCGGGCCAGCGCTGCACCTCTTTAGGCACCGCCATCGTCCACGAGTCCGTCCACGACGAGTTCGTCGCCAGGCTCACGAGTAGGCTCGAAGAGGCCGCCATAGGCGACCCGATGGCCGACGACGTGCTCTACGGCCCGATGCTCAGCGAACGGTTCGCTGACCGCTTCGCCGGCTTCCTGGACATGATAGAGGACCACCACACCGTCCACGGCTCCACCGGGACGGGCCGCATCACGCACGAGAACCCCCGCGAGAACTTCGTCGGCGACCCCGAGGAGGGCTTCTTCTGCCATCCCACGCTCGTTAGCGGCGTGAAGCCCGACGACGAGGTCTTCAACACCGAGACCTTCGGCCCGCTCGTCAGCGTGGCGTCGTTCTCCGCTTTCGAGGAGGCGGTCGAGCTCTCCAACTCCCACGGCTACGGCCTCTCCGCGGCGATCTACACCAGAGACGCCACGAACGCCCTGCGCTTTCGCGGGGGCAACCGGGCCGGGATGCTCTCGGTAAACAACTCCACAAGCGGCGCGGAGGCCCACCTGCCCTTCGGCGGCAACGGCAAGAGCGGCAACGGCAGCCGCCTCTCGGGCATCTGGGTGCTGGACCAGTTCACCCGCTGGCAGTCCATGAACTGGGACTTTGCAGGTAAGCTCCAGAAGGCCCAGATGGACGTCGCCGATCTCCCGGCCGACCTCGACTTCACGCTGCCGGACTAGTCGGGATCGTGCGAGGAACCGTCCGGCAACGAGCCTCCGAGAGGGATTCCATCCATGCCCGTTCGTGACCACCATTCCGCCGCCGGGGCCGGGACGTTCGAGATCGGGGGAGATCTCACGGTCAACCGGCTCGGTTTCGGCGCGATGCGCCTGACAGGCTCCAGAATCTGGGGCGACTCCGCGGAGCCGGAAGACCGGGATGGGGCCACGGAGGTTCTCCGCCGCGCGCTCGAGCTCGGCATCAACCTCATAGACACCGCCGACTTCTACGGTCCCGAGGCGAACGAGAACCTGATCCGCGAGGCGCTCTACCCGTACCCGGAGGGCCTGCTCATCGCGACGAAAGGCGGCGCCGTGGTGTACGGGCCGGGGGACTGGGGCCTGGACGGAAGACCCGAACACCTCCGCGACGCCTGCGAGGCGAGCATGGGGCGCCTGGGCATAGGTCACATCGACCTCTACCAGCTCCACCAGCCAGACCCCGAGGTTCCGTACGAAGAGTCCATCGGCGCCCTCGCGGAGCTTAGGGCCGAGGGCAAGATCCGGCACGTCGGGATCTCGAACGTAACCCCGGATCAACTGGAAGCGGCGCGGAGGATCGTCCCCGTAGCCTCCGTGCAGAACCGCTACAGCATCGCCCACAGGGAGGCGGACGAACTGGTGGACGCCTGCGAGCGGGCCGGCATCGCTTTTCTCCCCTACCGCCCGCTCGCGACAGGAGACCTCTCAGGCCCCGGAGGCCCGCTCTCGGAGATCGCCGCCGGGCGCGAGGCCACCGCAAGACAGGTCGCGCTCGCCTGGCTGCTGCGCCGCTCCCCCGCCGTGGTCCCGATCCCCGGCACTTCCTCCCCGGATCACCTCGAAGAGAACGTCGCGGCGGCGGGCATCTCGCTCGGAGAGACCGAGGTGCGAACCCTAGATGCCGCGTAGAGACGAAGCCATGTACGACGTAATAGTCGCGGGCCTCGGCGGCATGGGCAGCGCCGCCGCCTACCACCTCGCCGCCCGCGGCAAGAAGGTGCTGGGCCTGGAGCGCCACGCCCCCGCGCACGACAGGGGCTCGAGCCACGGCGAGTCGCGCATCATCCGCCAGGCGTACTTCGAGGGGGCCGAGTACGTGCCGCTCCTCTTCCGGGCCTACGAGCTATGGGAAGACCTCGAGAAGGAGACGGGCGAGGACCTCATGACGCTCTGCGGGGGGCTCTTTATCGGCCCCGAGGACGGCGAGCTCGTCTCCGGCAGCGTCGCCAGCGCCGACGAACACGGCCTGCCCTACGAGATCCTCGACTCCTCAGACCTCAAGCGCCGGTTCCCTGTCTTCGAGCCCGGCCCCGGGACCGTCGCCCTCTTCGAGAAGCGGGCGGGCTTCGTGCGGCCGGAGACGTCTGTCAGGGCGCACCTCGACCGGGCGGCCTCCCTCGGCGCGGAGCTGCGCTTCGGGGAGGCGGTCCTCTCTTGGGATGCGACGGCGTCGGGCGTGCGGGTGCGGACGGAGAAAGGTGTCTACGAGGCGGAGCGTCTGGTCGTGTCGGCCGGGGCGTGGGCTGGGGAGCTTCTCTCGGGCCTCGGGCTGCCGCTTGAGGTGACGCGCCAGATCCTGTTCTGGTTCCGTCCCCGGGGCGGCGTCGAGGCCTTCGCGCCGGACCGGCTCCCGATCTGGATCTACGAGCCCGACGACGGCAACATGTTCTACAGCTTCCCCGCCGTGGACGGCGCGGATACCGTGAAGGCCGCGTTCTTCCGGGCCGACGGTACCCCGGCCGACCCGAACACCATAGACCGCGAGGTCCACCCATACGAGGTGGAATTTATCCGCCGCTACCTCGGCCAGCACGTCCCGGCCATGGACGGCGAGCTCGTCAAGGTCAAAACCTGCATGTACACCAACACCCCGGACCAGCACTTCGTCGTCTCGGCGCACCCGGAACACCCGCAGGTGGTCATCGCCGCCGGTTTCTCCGGGCACGGGTACAAATTCTGCAGCGTAATCGGCGAGATCCTGGCCGACCTCGCCGTCGAGGGCGGGACCCGCCACCCCGTAGACCTCTTCTCCCCGGCGCGCCTGCGATGAGCGTCGAGATCAGGGCAGAGGAGACCGGTGACGTACCCGGGATCAGGGAAGCTAACCGTAGGGCGTTCGGCAGGGAAGACGAGGCGCGCCTGGTAGACGACCTGCGCGAGGCAGGGCACGCCCGGTTGTCGCTGGTGGCGGAGGAAGGGAAGCGGCTCATCGGCCACGTTATGTTCAGCGAGGCCGTGATCCGAACAGCCGGCGGCGAGATAGGAGCCCTCGCCCTCGGGCCCGTCGGGGTGACCCCGGATCGCCAGGGACGTGGCGTGGGCTCCGCGCTCATTCGGGAGGGGCTCGACCGCTGCGCGCGGGCGGGCCACAGCATCGTCGTCCTGCTCGGGCATCCCGGCTATTATCCTCGCTTCGGCTTCTCGGCCGAACGAGCCGGGAACCTGTCGTCCGCGTACTCGGGGGGGGCCTTCATGGCGCTTGAGCTCGTGCCCGGCGCCCTCTCGGGGGTAGTCGGGGAGTTCGAGTTCGCCCCGCCGTTCGAGGCGGTCTCGTGACCCGGATCTTCGACGCGGAGGAGACCGCCGCCCGCCTCCCCTACCCGGCCCTCGCTGACTCTATCCGCGACGTGGCGCTCGCCCGCTCCTCCGGCAACGTCCAGGCCCCGCCCCGGCTAGTGCTGCCCCTCCCTGAGAAGCCAGGTGCCGTCCTGCTCGTGATGCCCGCATCAGACGGCGACGTCGCCATCACGAAGCTCGTCACCGTCCACCCGGAGAACGCGGGCCTCGGCTTGCCGACGATCCAGGGCGAGGTCGTGGTGATGGAGACGTCCACCGGGACGCGCCTCGGCATCCTGGACGGCGCAACCGTGACGGCCCGGCGCACGGCCGCCCTCTCCCTGCTCGCCGCCAGGGAGCTCGCGCACCGCCCTGAGGACCCGCTTCTCGTCGTGGGCGCCGGCGCACAAGGGCGCTCCCACCTCGAAGCGTTCCGGGAGGGCCTCGGGGTGTCGAAGGTATTCGTTCTCTCCCAGACTCTCAAGAGCGCCGAGACCCTCGCCGCGCACGCGGAGAGCCTCGGTATGGAGGCCGCGGCCGTGACGGACCCACAGGAGGCGCTGGGAGAAGTAAGCCTCGTGGTGACGGCCACGACGAGCCGGGAGCCGGTGCTGCCGGACGCGATCGCGGAAGGGACGTTCGTGGCCGCCGTGGGGTCCTTCCGGCCGGAGGCGGCGGAGCTGCCCCCCGGCCTGATCTCCGGCTCGACGGTCGTCGTGGACACCGTGGAAGGGGCGGAGGAGGAGGCCGGGGACCTGATCAAGGCCGAAAAGGCGGGCGCCTTCCGGTGGGCCGACGCCACGGCGCTCGAAGAGGTCTTGCGTGGCCGGTCCCGTCCCGCTGGCACGGTCGTCTTCAAGAGCGTGGGGCATTCGTTGTGGGACCTGGCCGCCGCGAGGACGGCCTTCCAGCGGTAACCGGGTAGCCCTCCAGCATTCGCGGTTCGAAGCTTCGCCGCCCGCCCGGGTATAATCCGGAGAAGGTGAATCAAACCCCAACAAGAGCGGCGGCGTCCCTGATCTCACTCGCGGCGACGCTGGCTCTCTCACTGGCCCTGTCCACGATGGCCCTGGCCCAGACCCCGGACACGGTCTTCGATAAGGCAAACGAGCTCAGCGCGTCCGAGGAAGGGCGGGTCCAGGAGGCCCTGAACGCGGCCCGGGAGGACACCGGACAACCCATCTACGCCTTCCTCGTCCCGGACACGGGCGTGGACAGCGACGCGGTCCAGGCACAGCGGGACCTCCTGGAGCAGGAATCCCGGGAGGAGAACCTACCCCAGGACGCCGGCGTCATCCTCGTCGCCCCGGACGAAGAGTGGGTCCGACTGGCGGACCTGAACGGGGATGTCGAGCAGGACGTCTACGAGAGCATGGTCCCGGACTTTGGGGATGGGGACTTCGCGGCCGGTCTCGTTTCCGGCACGGAGGAGATAACGGGCGAGCCCGTGGCGGCGCAGCAGGGCACCGCGGACGAGGGCGGCCTGCCGGGCGGCGGCCTGCTGTTCCTCCTGGTAGCGGCGGTTGGGGGCATCCTGCTCTTCAGGAGACGGCGCGAGAACAGGCGTCGGATCGAAGACGAGCGCAAGGCCGCAGAGGGGGAGTTCGCCGACCTCACCACGCGCCTCGACGAGTTCGACAGCAGGGAGCGGCTCGTCTCCGGCTACCTTGAGGCCCAGCGCCCGTTGCTGGACCAACAGACGGAGGAGTGGGTGGAGGCGAAGATCTCCGACGCCAGGACCGCCGGCTTCGCCAGGGAGTTCAACGAGGCCTCCTCCCGGCTCTCCTCGGACCCCGTCTCCGCCCGCGGGATGCTGGCGCGCGGGCGCGGCCTCCTCGATGAGGCCCTCCGGAGACTCGACGAGGCCGAGGGGTCGATAGACGACTACAGGGCCGCGGACGAGGCCCTCGACGGCAAGCTCGGCGCGGCGCGGGAGGAGATCCGGGCTGCCGAAGAGGCCGAGAGCGCGGCCCGCGCGGAGGGCGTCGCCGTCCAGCCCCAGAAATTCCTGGCCGGGTACGACCCCCTCGCCCGGGAAGCGGCGGACCGCGCCTCCCGCCGGGACGAGTTCGACCCCCGGCGGACCCTGGCGGCGGTCGAGGACCTCACCCGGCGGGCCCGCGGGCGCACATCGGCGCTGCGGGAGGAGGTCGCCGCCCGCGACGCGCTGCCGGACGAACGCCACGCGGCGGAGGGCGACGTCCGGCGCGCGCGAGGGTCGCTCGACGGGTACGGCGTCGGCCACGAGAGGGCGCTCGCGGAGTTCGGCCCGGCCGCCCTCGGCGACGCGCCGGACCCTGGGGAGCTCTCCGCGCGCCTGCTCCACGCGGACGGGTGCCTCGAACGCGCGGGCCGCGCCGCGTCCGCGGGCCGCTTCGCCGAGGCCCGCGACCTGCTCCGCGAGGCCGCCGGCCTCGCCGGGGAGGCCATGCGGGCCCCCGGGCGCCTAAAGACGGTCGTCGCCGAGGCAGACCGCCGCAAGCGCGAGGGAGAAGAGAAGCTGGCCGAGCTAGAAGCCCGCCTGGCGCGGGCGAAGGCAAACGAGCACCTGATGGCCCCCCGCCAGCGGCAGCGGCTCAGGGAGTACGAGGACCAACTCGGCTACGCCCGCTACGGCTTTTTCGGCGCCGACTGGCTCACCGCGCTCCTGCTTTTCGAGGCCATCGACACCGACTACGCCTACATGGGCGACCCTTCCGCCTCAGCCGGCGACGACTGGGGAGGCGGCGACTTCGGTGGAGGGGACTTCGGCGGCGACTTCGGCGGCGGCGACTTCGGTGGAGGGGGCTTCTAGCCCGTTTTAGCCTGGGCTCTTGCGGGGTGGCTTTTGTGATGGCGTATACACTTTAGAAGGGGCGGTGTAGTATGAGGACCGACGTGAAAGGAGCACGCTTTGCAAGAGAACATAGTCAAGTTCGAGCCCTTAACGGGCGTAATCGTCGGCCGCGAGAGCGAGGAGATGTGCGCGCTAGCGCGTCTTTTCAACGGCTTCGCCAACTCGACCCGGCTCTCCATCCTGCTGCTCCTGTCGCAGCGGGGCGAGATGAAGGTCGGGGAGCTCGTGCACGAGCTTGAGGCCCCCCAACCCCGCGTCTCGGACCACCTCCGCTGCCTCTCTTCGTGCGGCTACGTCCAGGTGAGACGCGAGGGCCGCAACGCCTACTACTCCGTCTCGGATGACCGGATCCTGACCATCCTGAGCCTCGGCGAAGAGCTTCTCCGGGACAACCAAGACCGCCTGCTGGCCTGCGAGACGATCAAGAAGGACTGCTAGGCACCTTCCCTACCGCGGGGCTTCCACCGAGACGCGCGTACTTCCAGTAGACGAGCGCGAGCAGGATCGCGAGCCCCACGGCCACCGCTCCGAACCGGACCTGCTCGTCGTTGGTCATAAAGGCCCGAACCAGCCCGTAGAACAACACGAAGACCGCCCCAAGCGTGGTGCCGTCGCCGATAACGGGCAGGCTCCCCATCCGCACCACACTCCCCACCAATAACAAGACGGCGATGCCGACGCAGATGCAGGCGACTACCAAATTGTAGTCGGAGTACGCCTCCCTGTAAGCCCGCTCCTCCTCCCGGTACTCCTGCATCTTCTGGCTCTGTTCCGGAGAGAACTCCTTCTCTGGTCCCCCCAACCCCGACGGATAACCCGGATACTGCGGCTCCTGGTAGAACGCCGAGATCCCAAACCCCACAAACGCGACCACCAATAACGCTATCGCCAACGCGTACAAAGGCTTCAACGGCGACATCATTCCTCCCCAATGCTCGAACTCTTGCGACAAAACCCCGCCTGACCAGATTCATTACTTTACGTTGTAAATTTACGCTGTAAGTATAGGGGCGATGCGCCGTGGCTGTCAAGAGCTCGTTGGTTCCTTTGTTGCGATAGGGTGTCGGGGCGCGTGCTCTGGTGCCGGGAGGTATTTCTATGGTGTGTTGGCGGTCCTTCGGAGGGCGGCTTCGAGCTTCTGGCGCCACCGTTCGCCCCAGCGGGCTCTGGCGGCGCTGGCGGTGTCGTCGTGGGACAGGTCTCCGGAGACGAGGGTTCTCTCGTAGCCGCCCAGGTAGCCCAGGCGGGCATCGCGGAGGGCGTAGGGGGAGATCCAGGCCGGCAGGTCGAGGCCGCGCCACAGCTCCACCATCTCCGCGGCCGAACGGAAGCGGGCCGCGCGGGCGTCTTCAGCGCCGAGCCCCTCCCCCGCCGAGCGGCAGGCCGCCCTTAGCCCATCGGGGGCGAAGCGTTCTCCGGGGGCGTGCCGGGTGAGTTCCTCCGGCAGCGGGTAGCCGTCGCGGGGTACGGGGTCTCCTTTCAAAGCACCTTTCGCGCAGGCTAACACGGACGGGTGGGGATGTGTTTACGCGGTACGACGTGCGGGAACTTTGAAGGTTCGCACAACGATAGATCCGAGGTAACTTCACATGGCGCAGACGCAGGAGATCAGGCAGGCGATAGATTCGATGGCGGGCCGGGGCGGGCCGATGCTCTCGGCCTACGTGAGCGTGAACGCCGCGATCCCGGAGAACCAGGGGCAGGCTTACCTCGTGCGCCTGCGGGATGCCATGAACGATGCGGGCGTCCCCGAGGGCCTGCAAGAGCGGGTTCGCGGGTTCGTGGAGGACGAGACGCATCCCGGGGCGAGGACACTCGCCGTCTTCGCCGACGAAGACGGCCTCTTCGAGTTCTACCGGCTGCAGGCGGATCTGCCCGAGTCCGTCCGGTGGGGGGACCCCAACGTGGCGCCGCTCGCGCTGGTGTTAGAGGAGTACGAGGCCTACGGCGCGGCCGTCCTCGATGGGGAGCGGTTCCGCTACTTCGTCGTCTCCCCGCTCGTGGGCGGCGAAGAGGGTGGAGATACCAAGGCCAACGGCTTCCGCGAGGTGGACGTAAATCCCGCGGAGCCGTACCCGAGGGGCGGGATGGACCAGGAGTCGAGCAGCCGCCGGACAGAGGCCAACGTCCACAAGTTCTACAACCAGCTCGGGGAGCTCACCCGGGACCTGACGCTCCGCGAAGGAGTCAAGCGCCTGATCCTGGCCGGTCCGCGCGAGAGGACGGCCGAGTTTCGCGGCCTCCTCCCGAACGAGGTGAAGGACCGTGTCGTCGCCGAGGAGCCGGTAGACCTCGGCGCCCCCGAGGGCGAGCTGCTCGACCGCCTGGAGGAGATCCGGGAGAGGGCCGAGCACGAGCGCGAGGGTGAACTCCTCGCCCGGATCCAGGAGGGCGGCGTCCGCGGGCCGGAGGAGACCATCAAGGCCCTGCAGGAGGAGAACCGCGTCTACCACCTCGCGGCCCTCTGGGACCTGGAAGGGGAGGTCCGCTGGTCCGACGCGGACGGCCTCGCCATCATGGACATCACGCAGGAGAAGAGCCCGTTCTCCGGGGAACCCACCCGCGTGCGGCCCCTCACCGACGTCCTCGTGGACCTCGCCTCCGCCCGCGGAGCCCGCCTCGACTTTATGCGCGGCGAGAACGAGAACACAGACACTTTACGCGACGAGTTCGGGGGGTTGGCGGGCCTGACGCGCTTCTAGAACGACGGTCCGTAAACGGTCGGCTCCCTGATCCCGGGTAGGAGGGCGAAGCCCACCCCGCTCCACGACGCACGGCGCGTCTCTCCGGTCGCTTGATGCTGGCCGGAGAGAGGCCAGCCGTCGGGGCGTATGGCGTGCTGCCGAAACGCCGCAACTAGTATGTTTCGTTTTCGTTAAGAGTATTGCGAAATAGTCGTATGGGTGTTAGCGTATTCGTAACCCCGGCCGTATCTCGGCGGTGGCGATAGGCGATAGATCTATAATCCGCGTTTTTCGCGGAAGGAAGAACCGAGGAGGAGTAATGAGGGGAAGGTTTGGCTGGATCGGGGCCGGAGTGTTGTTGCTCGGTATCGTGGCGGTGCTCGCGTTCGGGGCCGTGGCGCTGGGGGGTGGCACGAACCTGTTGGCCAGCTCAGATAACGAACCGACCGAGCGGGCCGTCGAGCCCACCGGCGCGAAGGAAGAACCACCGAAAGCCGTAGAGGAACCCGAGAAAGAAGTAACCAAGCAGGAAGAGACGAAGCCCGAGGAGGTCGAGAAAGACGAGCCCGAGGAGGATCTCAGCGACGAGGAGCAGGTTGAGGTAGCCGAATCGTTCTCGGCGCCCAAAGAGCCGAAGGAGCTCACCCCGGCATCCGCTTCTGCGTCGGCATCCGCTTCTGCGTCGGCTTCGGCAGAGGCGTCCGCTTCGGCAGAGGCGTCCGCTCCGGCAGAGGCATCCGCTCCGGCAGAGGCATCCGCTCCGGCAGAGGCGTCCGCTCCGGCAGAGGCGTCCGCTCCGGCAGAGGCGTCCGCTCCGGCAGAGGCGTCCGCTCCGGCAGAGGCATCCGCTTCGGCCGCCGCCGCGGCGCCCGCAGACACCACCATGACGCTTGACATCCCCGCCATCGGCGTCTCCGTTGGCGTATACGAGGGGACGGCCGAGGATTCGCTCACGGCGGGCACGGGCCACCTCTCCGGCACCGGGTACCCCTGGATCCCTGGCTCCAACACCTACATCGCCGGCCACCGTCTCGGCTATCCCGGCACCGGCAGCGACCACGTCTTCTACGATCTGCCCTCGCTCGGCATCGGTGATGAGGTCTTGCTCACCGACGCCAACGGCAAGACCTACACCTACGCGGTGAGCGAGATCCTGGAGGTCCCGATCACCGACCTCTCCGTGACCACGCCCGTCGGCCGGGACGTCGTGAGCCTGCAGACGTGCATCGAGGACTACGGCGACTACTGGTCCGAGGGCCCCAACTGGAACGTCCGCTACGTGGTCCGCGCCGACAAGGTCTAGCAGCCTCTAGAACACAGCCAATTCTCAGCGGAAGGCCCTCAGCTTCGAATTTGCTGAGGGCCTTCCGCTTCGTTCTAGTCGCCGGCCATGGCGCGCAGGATCTTCGGGGTCGCGAGCCAGCGTAGTTGCCCGGCCCCGGGCGCGAGCGGGCCCGCGAAGCGGACGCAGACGACGCCGCCTTTCTTTATCGTGATCTCGGCGCCCGCGGCCTCCCCGGTTAGCAGGTAGGAGGCGAGCTCGTGCAGGCCCGGCCGGTGCCCGACGACGGCCACGTAATCCGCCTCTTCGTAGGCTTGCAGGGCGTAGACGGCCTTCTCCGGGGGGAGCGTCGGCTCCAGCGGGGTCCAGGACTTCGGGTCGGGCCAGCCCTCCCTTTCGGCCAGAAGCTCGGCCGTCCGCCACGCCCGCTCGAAGGGGCTGCTGAGGAGCGCGTCGACCCGCGGCGCCAGGAGGGCGAGACCTTCGGCCGACCGGCGAAAAGCCTCCTCGCCCTCCGGGGTGAGCGGGCGCAGGGAGTCGTCGGGCCAGCGCGCGGGGTCGCGCTCGTGGGCGGTGGCGTGGCGTATTAGGTAGAGGTCCACGTGGGGTTAGCGCGCGATCTTCCCGGAGCCCTTCGCCTTCTGCGGGCTCTTCGCGGCTTCCTTCATGATCTTCTCGAAGCCCTTCCAACTCTTGCCCCTGGCGAGGGCGCGAAGCGGCTTGGATCCGAGCACCCCCGAGCGTATTCCGGCGGCCTCACTCAGGTAGCGCTCCGTGAAGACGCCCATCGTGAAGGCGGCGCCCCGGGGGACCCGCGGGCCGTCCGTCGTCGTGCCCAGTTCCCGCAAGGTCCCTGCGGCGACGATGGCGTCCTGGTGGTCGCCGAGATCGTCCTGCAGCGCCTTCAGGGGTGAGACCAGGGCCGCGACGGGCTTGCCGTAGACCTCTGAGACGAACTCTAAGGTGTAGCGGAGCCGCTTGCCCTTCTTGCGCAGGTCGTGGAAGTCCTCCGGCGGCGATGACTCGTCCAGGCGTCTGGCGGCCTTGCGCCACTTGCGGTAGCGGGCGGAGATGAGATCCGGCGCCGCGGAGGTTACGGGCTCGCCCTCGGGGGCGTGGCCGTTGCTCTGCGCGAGCTTCCGCTCGGCGCCGGGACCGCGCCGCAGCATCTCGCCGAAGGACGTCTCCAGCCGCTCGTAGCGCGCGGAGTCGAGCGCCTCCAGCATGCGCCCGCGGGCCTCCGCCCGCCGCTTGCCCAAAACGTCGAGGATCTTGTCCAGAAACTCCGAGCCCTCCTCGTCTACCTCGCCCCTCCACGACTCGAGTCGATCTATCTGGACGTCCAGATCCCTGACGTCGCCTAGAGCGCGCGCCACCCAGCGGAGCTCTTCGCGGAACCACCTGGCCCTCTCGGGCAGCGCGCCCTCGAACACCTTCATGGCGGCCCGCATCCGGCGCGTCGCCACGCGCATGTCGTGGAGCGCCTCCGGGTCCTCGCCGAGCCTGGTGCCGGGCTCGTGGGCCCGCATCTTGACGAACTGCCGGCGCAGCACGGCGAACGCGACCTCGCCCAGGGTCATGAGCGGGCCGATCTCCGTGGGACCCGCCTCGGTGTCGCCGCCCGGGCTGAGGCCCGTGGCGTAGAGCCCCGTCTCGAACTTGGAGATGGAGGCCGGCTTGAGGTCCAGGGCGTACTGCATCTCGTCCACGAAGCCGCGCAGGTCCGGCGTCGGGGCGGTACCCGCGCCCGCCTCGACCTCGACGCGGCTGAGGTTGGCAGCCTCCCTGCCCCCTCCGAGCGGTATCTCCGAGGAGTCGAGCAGGACCTCGCCGATGCGGACCCGGTTGGCCGACGCTCCGCTCTCCGAGGCGTCGGCGGTGCCCTCCAGTATGAGCGCGAACCTCTGGCGGTGGGTACGGATCTCGAACATGGGCCGCACATCCCGGCCGCCCAGGAGGGAGCGGGCGCGCTCGCCGACCGGGCCCGGCGCCTTGCCCAGCGTGGCCGGACTATCGTCGCCCAGAGGCTCGGTGATCTCACGCCGCCGCCGGACGTTGCCCTCGGCGGGCGAGAGGGATTTCATCGTCGCTTCGGCACTACTCCCGGTCTTGCGGATGCGCAGGGCGTAGCCGGCCCGGTAGAAGCGCCAGTCCGAAGCGTCGTAGTAGGTGTCTGTGATCTTCTCCTCCGACTCGGGCTCGACCACGAGCCCGGACCCCGAAGAATGTTCTCGCAGCCAGGCCCCGACGGACTCGAGTTCCGTCGCGTCGAACTGCCACTCGACCTCGTGGTGGTCGACCGGAGAACGCCTTTTCGCGGAGGTCTTTCCGGAAGACTTCCTCCTGCCGGACCTTCCGCCGCCGGACGACTTCTGCCTGCTCCTCTGCTGCGCCATTCCGCCTCACCCTTTCGGCCGCCACGCCGGGCGGCGAGTCAACAGATACGAAATATAGCAAACGCGACCGTGTTGTACACAATAAGATGTGCCCGGCAGGCGTTTGAAAGCCCGGCCTTCGACCCGTATATTCCGCCCGATACGCCGCGTTGCTGAGGCGCGGATGATCCCCTTCAGGGTGGTTTACGTGGAAGACCTGACGATCTCTTACGCGGAGGTGGTGGCGCGGTTGCTCGCGACCGTGGTTCTGTGCGGTTTGATCGGGCTGGAGCGCGAGACCCGCGATCAGGCGGCGGGTTTCAGGACGCATATACTCCTCGGCCTCGGCGCCGCGCTCTTCACGCTCGTCTCGGCATACGGGTTTTCGGAGTTCACGCGGGCGGCGCTGGAGGGCGGGGGACGGGGCGTCCAGTTCGACCCGACGAGGATCGCCGCGCAGATCGTCACGGGTGTGGGGTTTCTTGGGGCTGGCGCGATCATCCGCCGCGGCCTCGACGTCCGGGGGCTTACCACGGCGGCCAGCCTGTGGGCCGCAGCGGCCATCGGCCTGGCCTCGGGCGCCGGCTACTACTTCGGCGCCGCGGCCACGACCGCAGTGGTGCTCATCGCGCTGTACCTGTTGCGCGGGGTCCGGGTCTACGTCGTCTCGCGATTCCGCACCGCCTTCTGCGTCCTGAGCATCCAGTTCGCGGACGCGGGCGCGGAGATCTCGAGGGTCGTCGAGATCGTCGAGAGCCGCGACGTGAGGATCAGAAACACCGACGCGGAGATCGAAGACGGGCGGGCAAGCTACGAACTCCAACTGCGCATCCCGCCCGGACGACAAGTCCAGGAGATGCTCGGCGAGATCTCCACCCTCCCCAGCGTGACGCGCGTGGGGATCACGGGCCTACAAGAGGTCGAATGAGCCCGGGATTCTTCCGGCTGTGGGAGCGCGGGTCGAGGCGCCGGATCACGTAGAGCGCCCATGCCACACGGCCCCGGGGAAGCAAATCAGCGCCGGGGGCAACGTCCCGGGCGGTGATCCGGGCAAGCGGCGAGGTCGTGGTGCCCTGCGGGGGACGGAGGAGGGTAGTATGGAGCCGATGGATCGGGACGGGGTCTTCGGGACTTGAGCTCCGTGATCCCGTAATCTTCTGAAAAGTCTACGGTTTTCACGACGCCCGGGTCTCGGTCGTTAGTCTCTGAACATACATTTTGAGCCACAAACCACAAACTACCCCCAAAACGTGGTTAAATAGGGGTCCTACGATCGATCCTTGAGCGATCTCCGTGTGCGTCCTCCGACCCGGACCTTGTTTAGGAGGAAGGAGCCGGAATGGCCACGCCGCGGGGCCCCATCGTCCTCATAGACCTACAACCCTGCATGTACGCAGAGGTACTCGCCTCCTCGCTGAGGAAGCGTCGCCCCCGTGTCGAGGTGTCGTTGCTCGGCCCTTCGGAAGACCTCGAAGCCGAAGCCGGATATGGGGAGGGATCGTGAGCATGCGCGTGCACCTCGCAGACGACCACACCATGTTCAGGGAAGGCCTCGCCGCCATCCTCTCCTCTCGGGACGGGATAGAGGTCGTGGGGCAGACCGGCACCGGCCCGGAGGCCGCCGCCGAGGTCGAGCGCTCTAAGCCCGACGTGGTGATCACGCAGCTGGAGATGCGGCTAAAGGAAGCCGAGGAGGTGCTGTCCGGCCTCCGCTCCGCCTCCCCGGGCTCCAGGATCGTCGTCCTCACCATGCTCGAGAACCTCCGCTACATGCAGGCGGTCTCCAAGATGGGTATAGACGCCCTGCTGCACAAGGGCTCCTCGGCCGAGGAGGTCGTCGCCACGATCGACGTCCTCAGCCGCACCCCGGAGGACCAGAACATGGTGGTCTCGATGCCGAGGGCCCTGCTGGAGCGGCTCGGGGAGGAGCCAATGGGGACGCTCTCCGAGAGGGAGACGGAGATCCTGGTCCTCGCCGCGCGCGGGTTGTCCAACCGCCTCATAGCCGCCGAGCTGTTCATCTCCGAGGGCACCGTCAAGCGCCACCTGGCCAACATCTACGCCAAGATCGGTGTGCGTTCCAGGAGCGAGGCGGTGAGAACGGCGCTCATGGAGCAGTGGATCGGTATCCACGAGATAACCTCCGCCTCCGCCGACGGAGCCGTCGACGGAGCCGTCGACAGCCCCGCGGACGACATCGAGGAGCAGCGCGAGTAGGATCGACCCGAGCGGCATCCTGCTCCCGGCCAAATTCACCTGAGCGCGCGGAAGGGGCCTTCTCGAAGCTCAGTTCTGGAGTGGCTTATCGAAGCCCCGGCGCGTGGACGTTCCGAGGGCGCCGGGGACATGGGGCACCGGGGACAGGCTGATCCTGTCGTGGGGCTGCTCTGAGATTCGCGGAGCCCCTTCACCCTGCTTCGCCACCCGTGGTTCACGGACGTTCTGCCCGGCCGTGCGCGGGGTAGGCCCCGGCACAGTGCTTCCTGTGCCTGGCCTGCCGGGTTAGAACCCGTCTTGGAGCAGGGTCGCCTGGCTGTCGAGGAGCTCTTCGTTCCCTTCCGGGCTTCGGCGCTCGAACTCGCCGTCCGTCTTGAGCTCCCAGCCGTTCGCGTTGTCGGCGAGCTGGAGGTCGAGGAGGCGGCGGACCTTGTCGCGGTGGCGTTTCTCGCGGAGTGGGAAGGCCGTCTCCACGCGCCGGTCGAGGTTGCGCTGCATCAGGTCGGCGCTGCCGAGGTAGATCTTCTCCTCCTCCGCGCCGAAGGCGAAGATGCGGGCGTGCTCCAGGAAGCGCCCGACCAGGGAGACGACGCGGATGTTCTCGCTCACGCCCTCGACGCCGGGGCGCAGGCAGCAGATGCTGCGCACGATCAGGTCTATCTTGACCCCCGCCTGCGAGGCCTCGTAGAGCAGCTCGATTATCTGCGGGTCGGTGAGCGAGTTCGTCTTGCAGGTGATCCGGGCCGGCTCCCCGTTCTTGGCCTTCTCGATCTCCTCCTCGATGCCGTCCATGATGCGTCCGCGCATGGTCACCGGGGCGACGAAGAGCTCCTGGTACTCCTCGTGCTCTGAGTAGCCGGTGAGGTAGTTGAAGAGGTCGGAGCCATCCTCGGCCAGCTTCTCATCGTCGGTGAAGTACGAGAAGTCGGTGTAGATGCGGGCGGTGCTGGGATTGTAGTTGCCGGTGCCGAGGTGGAGGTAGCGCCTGAGGCCGTGCCCCTCCCGCCGGACGACCAGGGAGATCTTGGCGTGCGTCTTGAGGCCGACGATGCCGTAGGCGACGTGCACGCCCCGCGCCTCGAGCTGCCGCGCCCAGGTAATGTTCGGCTCCTCGTCGAAGCGGGCCTTGAGCTCGACCAGCGTCGCGACCTGCGTCTGCTCGTCGCGGGCTTCGGAGAGCGCCTCGACTATGGGCGAGTTCGACCCGACCCTGTAGAGGGTCTGCTTTATCGCCAGCACCTCCGGGTCGTTGGCGGCGGCCCGGACGAAATCGACTACCGGGGAGAACGAGTCGAAGGGATGGTAGAGGAGTATGTCGCCGTTGCGGATGGCCTGGGTGATCGAGCGCGAGTTCCGGATCTCCTGTGGCACCCGCGGCGAGATGGGCGGGTAGAGCAGGTCGGACCGGTCCAGGTGCGTGAGCTCCTCGAGGTCCGCCAGCCCGATCGGGTGGGGTGCCGCGAACACGGAGTCCTCGCGCAACTTGAGGTTGTCGGCGAGCCACTCCACGAGGTCTTCGGGCATCTCGTCTGAGACCACGAGCCTGACGCTCTGTCCGAACCAGCGGCCTTCGAGCTCGTCCTCTATGGCCTGAAGTAGGTCAGAGGCCTCGTCCTCCTCGATAACGAAGTCCGCGTTGCGCGTGACCTGGAAGACGTAGCTGGCCGAGACCTTCTTGCCGGGGAAGAGCTCATCGAGGTTCGCCGCGATGATCTCCTCGACCCGCACGAACCTGAGCTCCGGCCGCTCGTCGGGGCCGTGCTCCGCCTCCGGCAGCCGCACGAAGCGGTCGATGGTCGTCGGCATCTTTACCCGCGCCATGACCCTGCGCCCTTCCTCCTCCTCTATGACGACGAGCAGGTTCAGGGAGAGGTTGGAGATGTGGGGGAAGGGGTGGGCCGGGTCTATGGCGAGCGGCGTGAGGATCGGCAGTATGTCCCGCACGAACTGGGTCCTGAGCGCCCGCTTCTCGGCGGCCTTTATCTTTTTGTGGGGCACCACCTTGATGCCCTCCCTCTCCAGGGCGGGGATGAGCTCCTTGTTGAGGATGGTGCGCCGCTCCTCGAAGAACTCGTCGGTTCGCCCCTTTATGCGCGCGAGCTGCTCCTCGGGTGTCATCCCGTCCGGGACGGGGTTCGGCAGCTCAGAGGCGACCTGCTGCTGGAGACCTGCGACCCGGATCATGAAGAACTCATCGAGGTTCGTCTCGGAGATCGCGACGAACCGCACCCTCTCTAGCAGCGGATGGCGCCCGTCGCGGGCCTGCTCGAGCACCCTGTCGTTGAACCCGAGCCAGGAGAGCTCGCGGTTGATGTACAGCTGCGGGTCAGAGAGGCTCGGCCTGCGCGCAACGTCGGTCATATCTCCCCCCTCTCGGCGAGCGCGAGCAGGGTGCCCTCCCTGATGCCGCCGCGCGCCACCGTCAACTCTTCTTTTCCGTAGGTCTCCAGTACCGTTGCGAGCGTGGTTATCGCCGCCGGCAACACCCGCGCCCGCTCCGGCGTCAGCCCGTGCTCCCTGGCGAGCAACCCCGACGGCCGCGTCCTGACCTCCCCCGAGAGCCTCCACAGACGCTCTCTCGTGAGCGGATCGGTCGTGAGCCTCAGCATCGCCCGCGCAGACCCGCCAACAGCAACCACGGGCGCCTCCCCGACGTCCCAGGCGGGCAGCATCTTCGATACGTGATCCCGCAGCCCCTCCAGCTCCCCGTCCGTCGGCGGGTCGACCCGCACGAAGCGTTCTGTGGTGCGATTGGTGCCGAGCGGCAGCGAGACCCGCTCCTCTATCGTTCCCGATTCATCGCCCAGGATGAGCTGCGCGGAGCCTCCCCCGAGGTCCACCACGACCACCTTCTCCGGGCGCTCGGCGAGCGCGGAGAGGGCGCCCCGGAAGCCGAGCTCGGCCTCCTTCTTACCGGAGATCAGGCGCATCTTGAGCCCCGTCGTCTCCCCCACCCGGTCCACGAGCTCGGCACCGTTCTCGGCGTCGCGGACCGCGCTCGTGGCGAGCACCTCGGGCGAGGGGGCGTCGTTGAGGGCGGCTATCCTGGCGAAGAAGTTTATGGCCTCGGCCGCGAGCGCGAGCCGCCCCGCCTCCAGGCGTCCGGTCTTCTCCACGCCGGCACCCAGCCTGGCCGAGAACTTCTCCCCCGTCACGGGCAGAACCTCCCCACCCTCGACCTCACCTACGAGGAGGTGGATCGTGTTCGAACCAACGTCTACGACCGAATAACGACTCAAATCCTGGCCCCCCGCCACGCCGCGTGAACACTCATACCGCCCATGATACCGCCCCCCGCCCGGGGGTGATATATTCGCCGCGTCAAGCACGGTTTTTCACCCTGTACGAGATACGCGCACGCCACGTACCGGCGCTAGAACCGGAGGAACTCATGCCGAAGAAGAAGGGCAAGAAGGCCGGGAGGAACGGCGCTCTCGCGGCCATGACGAGGCCGGACGCGAAGGTCCGCGACTACGACGCCCACGTGCTCGTCTGCAAGGGCGGCGACTGCAAGAAGCGCGGCTCCAAGGAGGTTCAAAAAGCGCTGAAAAACGAGCTGCGCACCGCCGGCATGAACCGCGACGTCAGGATAGATTCCGTCGAGTGCCTCGGCCTCTGCAAGCACGGCCCGAACGCCATCGTCTACCCGCCGGGCACGTGGTACCTCGGCCTGATCGAGTCCGACGCCCCCGAGATCGTCGACGGCCATCTCAAGAACGGCGAGCCCGTCGAGCACCTCGCCGCCGAGTTCCGCCCCCGCAAGAAGCGGCGTTAGACGGGTCTTTCCTACTTCCCCTCCTCGAGACCGAGCCGGCTCCCGGTGAACAGGAGCAGGACGCACGCGACGGCGACGATGGGCGCGAGCAGGGTCAGCTCGCTTATCACGTAAGGACGGAGCCCCTCCGCGGAGATCCTGCCCTGCAAGAACACCGAGTCGTTGTGGAGCCCGTGCATGGCGATGGCGATGAGGGTGCTGCCCCCCACGCGGTTGTAGAAGTAGGTCATGACCACGGAGAGGACCACGAACCGGACGACGAGGATGCCGAGCAGCAAGGCCCCGCCGCCCACGCCGTAGTCACC
>CADCUT010000208.1 GCA_902805975.1 uncultured Rubrobacteraceae bacterium
AGAAGGGGGCGCTCGCCGTCGGCACGGACACCTCGGGCGTGGAGGTCCTGCCGCCCAAAGAGCAACTAGACGACGGCACGAGCTTCAACCCGGTCCACGTCTACCTGCTCGTGCGCCAGGGCGTCCACATCCTCGAGTACCAGAACCAGGAGGGGCTCGCCAGGGACGAGGTCTACAAGTTCGCCTACGTGCTCGGGGTCAATAAGATCGAGGGCACCGCCGCGGGCACCGTGCTCCGCCCGATAGGGCTGGCGTAGGAGCCCTGGGCTAACGTCCCAGCACCCATGTATCTTTGGTAACGCCGCCGCTGGAGACGTTGACGAGCCTGCTGCCGGGGGCTGCGACCCTGGTCATGGCACCGGGAACCACCCAGACGGACTCTTCGTCGGGGGCGAGGGCGTGGACGCGTAGGTCGGCGTAGGAGTCGCGCAGGGTGAACCCGTCCTCGGCCGGCTCGCAGAGGACGTGGGTCGAGAAGTCTATGGTCTCCTGGGCGACGAACTCGACGGGGTTCTCCTCGACCCCGGCGCGGAACTCCCTGACGGCCTCTTCGGTCTCCTCGGGGGAGATCAAGACGCCCTTGCCGCCCCAGCCGCTGCGGCTCTTTACGACCAGCTCGTCGAAGTGGTCCATTACGTAATCCCTGTCCTCCTCGACCGCGAGGGAGTAGGTGCGGAGGTTCTGGAGGATGGGTTCCTCGCCGAGGTAGGTCCGGATCATCTCCGGCACGAACGGGTAGACGCCCTTGTCGTCGGCGATGCCGAGGTTCGGGGCGAAGACGGCCTCGACCTTGCCGGTGGCCTGGCTCTCTACGAGGCCTGGCAGGTCATCGTAGATCCTGCCGTCCTCCAGGCGCTCGTAGATCACGTCGATCCTGCGCCCGCTTGGCTTGTGAACGAGGTAGCCTCCCCGGTCCAGCTCGACCTCGCGGCGCCCGGCGAGGATGGCCCCGTGCTCTTTGGCAAAGACGTTGTGGTCGAGATAGTACTGGTCCTCGTAGCCGACGGTGAGGATGGCGATGGTCGGGTCCGGGTTGGGGGACGCCGCCCTGAGCACCTCGCCGAAGCGTTCCATAAGGTCGTCCAGCGGCCTGACGCCGAGCGCGGCGTAGGATTCCGGCAGCACCTCGGCGGTCCGGGCGCGCAGCAGGTGCATGGGCTCGAGGCCAACGGGCATCTTGGCGTTGTCCTCGATGATGAGGTACTCCCAGCCGCCGGCCTCCCCGGACTCGACGGCCACCACATCGAAGCCCATCTGGCGGTTCGGCACGCCCCCGAACCTCGTCGGGATGGACCCGTCGTAGAGTACGCTGCTCGAAAGGATCTCAGCCGGCACGACCTCGTCCTTGCCCCTCTCCAACCGCCGCAGCCACTCGTTGATGGCGAGCATCCGCTGGGTCAGGCCGCGCTCCAGCACCTCCCACCCCACGGCCGGCACCAGGCGCGGCACGTAGTCTATCGGGTAGGTCTTGTCTTCCCGGTCGGGGATGCCGAGGTCCCGCTGCACGCCGAGCAGCCGCTCGTGGGCCAGGCCGACCCTCCGCCCCCACTCCCCCGGACCCATCCGGCCCATCTCCTCCAACACGGGCCCGTAGCGGGCGAGAGGCTCCCCGTCACGCCCGAACACTTCATTGGGACCCGGCAACTCGCGGGTGAACTCTACGAAGGCTTCAGGCATCAGGCTTCAGGCATCGGTTTTCGCTCGATGGGACAGCTCCTGGCGGGCGGGGACGAGAGTTCCATGCGGGTGATGGTAGCGCTTTTGCCCAAAGGTCGCGACCTTTGGGCTCTACCTGAAGCCTGAGACCTAATACCTACCCAAACACTCCGACGAGGGCGCAGGGCAGGCCGAGCATGAACGAGAGCGAGAACGTTATGGCGAAGAAGACGTTGTGCTCGGAGACGTAGGAGTAGAGGCGGTTGTAGTGGAGCATCAGGAGGGCGGAGGGGACGGCGATGCCGGTCATCAGGACCGCCATCACGCGGACGGTGTTGAGCGGCCCTATGCGATCGCTCACCCTGGGGTTGAGCAGGAGAAGCCCGAACCAGTCGGCCGTGAGCATCAGGGAGATGCAGAAGACCACGAGCAGGCCGACGAAGACCGGACGCGGGAAGAGCGGCCCGCGAACCGGGGCGTCGGGGCTCCCATCATCTTCGTCGAGAAGCTTCTTTGGGGGTCCGCCGAAGGGCTTCGGCCACCTGTTCGGGTTCTTCATGACCGGGTAATGGTAGCGCATGTTCTCCGGTCGCGTCGCCCCTAACCTCTGACGAAACCTCCCTCGGAGTGGATGGTCTGGCCCGTGATCCAGGCGGCCTCGTCGCCGGCGAGGAAGGCCACGAGCCGCGCCGCGTCCTCCGGCTGCCCGATCCTGCCGGCCGGGGACTTTGTCAGCAACTCCCGCCTCAGGTCCTCCGGGATCCAGCCCGTATCCGTGGGACCGGGGTTGATGGCGTTGACGGTGATGCCCCTGTGCCCCACCCCGGCCGCGAGCGACCTCGTGAACGCCTCGATGGCCCCCTTGGTCATGCCGTAGGCCAGCTCGTCCTGCATGGGACCCAAGGACTGACCGGAACTGAAGTTGACGATCCTGCCCCCCGGACCGCCCGGATACCGCCGCGCGAAGAGCACCGACAGCAGCGCCATCGCCCGCACGTTGACGGCGTGGTGGGCGTCGATGGTCCCGGCGTCGAGTCGCTCGTAGCCGTCGCGCGTCGAGTGTGCGGCGACGTTGACGAGGATGGATGGCACGCCGAGCCTCTCTTCTGCCGCGTCGAGTAGCGCCTCGGGGGACGCCGCCAGCGAGAGATCGGCTTCGACGGCCTCGGCACGGACGCCCGCGCCCCGGAGCTCCTCGACGAGCCTTGCGGGCTCGTCCTCGTCGGAGTCCGGCGGCACCCCGCGGCCGTGGGACTCTAAATAAGAGAGCGCGATGTCGGCGCCGCGGGCGGCGAGCGCCCGGCAGACGGCCGACCCTATGCCCCGCCGATTCCCCACGCCGGTGACGACGGCCACACGCCCCCGCAACTCGTCAGACCTGACGAACGGCTTGGGAGTATCGGGGGGTTCCTGCATGGTCTACTCCTTGTGGCGGGGTCCGCGCAGCGAGCCAGGGTGTGATCCGCTAATGCCGATGGTTTCGGGGACCCACGCCGGCGGGTCACGGCCGGAAACTACCACAGGGGACAGCACGGCTCAACAGGAGCCAACGAGCGCAGGACTCGCCTCTTGAGATCGGCGCGGGCCTAGGAGGCCGCCGGGACCGCGTTGTCCGCGGCGCGGTTGGCGGCTGCGTGGAGGGCTTCGAGGGACTCGGACGAGGTCATGCCTGAGGCCCGCAGAAGGTCCACGGCGGTGGACCGGATCTGGCCCACCATCATGCTGGTCTGGAGGTCGCTGCGGTCCCGGAGCACAGCGGTTGCCTCCTCGGCCGCCTCTAGCGCGAACCGGCGGGTGTCAAGCGGGTGCTCGGGCTCCTCGATGTAGGTTGCGAGCGCCTCCACGGCGCGGGCGAGGTCGAGGATCGTGTCAGAGAGCTCCTCCGGGGCCTCCGTGCCCTCCCTCACCATGGTCACCGCGGCCCGCGCCAGCACCCTCACGTTGCGGACGGCGAGGTCGAGCTGGTCGGCGGCGGTCGCGTAGAACCCTAGCTGCCCGAGCGCCCGGCGCCGGGGCGGCGAGAGCCTCGCGGTGTCGTAACCGGCGTCGAGGGCCTCCTTGAAGGAGCCCACGCGCGCGTCCGTCTCGCGCGCCTTCTGCAGGGCATGCTCGGCCATCTGGAGGTTCCCGGCCCGCAGGGCCGCGGCCATCTCCCTCAAAGACTCCACGAGGTCGTCGAAGATCGGGTGCGCCGCCCGCTCCACGATCTCCTTCGGATCGCTCGGGAAGACGGCCCGCACCAGGAGCGCCACGCCGGCGCCGAGCATCGCGTCCACGAAGCGGTCCGGCGACCAGCCCGAGGTCGTGGGATCCAGCATGACCGTGAAGAGCGCCGTGACACCGGCCTCGGAGACGAGCATCGGCCCGCCGCCGAGCAGCCACGCCACCGTCATGGCCAGGGCGATGACCACCCCGATCTGAACGGTCCCCGTCCCGATGAGCCTCACGAGCACGTCGGCGACCGCGAGCCCGCACGCCACCCCGAAGACGAGCTCCAGCACGCGACGACCCTCCTGCCCGACCACCACGCCGAGCGAGATCACAGCCGCTATCGCCGCGAAGAAGGGACGCTCGTGCCCGACCACCGCAGACGCGACAAACCACGCCAGGCTCGCCGCGACCGCCGTCTGCACGATGGGCAAAGCCCCCGTCCGCAACCGGACGAGCGTCTCACCGAATTGGCTGCGTAACGCCAGTATCTTCCCTTCGAAATTCACCCTCGTGAGCACGCCCAGGCCCATGGCCGAACACCTCCCTTCAAAAGCAACGCCACCCGGCAACCTCGCCGCGCGGCGTGTCTACAACGTTCCCTCGCGGCAACTATGTGCCACGAACACACAGCCCGAAGTTATCACGCGAGTACACCCGATCAAGGCGTCTGACCGCCCTTTTAACGAACTGTTACCAGACTGTTGCGAACAGTTGCAAAGTGGTGTCGCCCAGAGGGAAGTAGATCCGAGAAACCGGGCCTGGTGGCCGGATTCGGGGTACTCTGAATGAACTCTCAGTCGTGTTTCGTCGGGTGGGTCTCCCCGCCCATACGTTCTACCCGTACGCGATGGTCAGGCGGCTCCGGCCTCCACGTACTCGCTAGTGGAGGAGGGCTCAGGCGGCGGCGGATCCTCTTCGCGGATGTCCCCAAGTGTGCAACTCGATGGCCTCCTGGATCAAACGCGTTGCCTCGTCTCTGGTCTCCCCCACGGCAACGCAACCCGGAAGGTCCGGCCCGTAGGCGCCAAGACCGTTATCGCCCCGCTCTACGAATACCACGTTTGTGCTCACACCAGCTCTCCTCGCGCCACCAGCTGGACCTTTCCGCCGACGGAGACGTTGATCTCGTCGCGTTCTCTTTCGGCTTGCAGGTACAGGAGCGATGGGCGTTGGATCTCGTACCCCTGCTCCACCCGCACGTCCACGGAGTCCGTGCCGAAGTAGCGGTGCTCGACGAGGTAACCGGCGAGGCAGCCGGCGGCGCTGCCGGTGGCGGGGTCTTCGGAGACGCCCAGATCGCCGCTGAACATGCGGGCGGAGAGGTCGCCGGACCCGTCTTCGTGCGGCTCGGGGCAGAACGCGTAGAGGTTCTTGCCCGCGGCGGCGGTCTCGCGGTAGAGGTCCCAGTTCACCCGGCAGCGCTTGAGGGCGTCGAGGGTCCCCAGCGGGACGATGACGGCGGGCAGGCCCGTCGAGACCTCCTGGACCGGATGGCGGTCGTCGAGGTCCTCCCCTTCGAGGTTGAGGACCCGGGCGAGGCGGCCAGGGTCGAGCGTCTGGCCGAAGGTTGGGGGGAGTTGGCGCATCTGGAGGACGTCGCCGAAGGTTACGGGGATCTTCCCTGCCCTGAGGTTGAGGACGATACGTTCGGCGGGTTCGGCGAGGATCTCGGCCCGGATCACGTCCGCCGTCCCGAGGGTCGGGTGGCCGGCGAAGGGGACCTCCCCACCCGGCGTGAAGATGCGGACGTCGTACCCGCCGTCGCGCTCCTTCTCGGAGAGGATAAAGGTCGTCTCCGAGTAGTTCATCTCCCGCGTTATCTTCTGGAGGACCTCGTCCGGCAGGTCAGCGGCGCCGCGGACGACGGCGAGGGGGTTACCGGCGTACTTCTCTTCGGCGAAGACGTCCACGATGGTGAAGGCGAGGCTCATCCGCGTCCCCTATCCGTAGTCCGGGTCGCTCGTCGCCATCCGCATGACCCCGATAAACATCTTGAAGGCGGTCTCGTAGTCGTCGTGGGTCCAGGAGACGATCCGGTCGCCCACCCGCTCCAGTTGCGGGAAGAAGACGACGCCGGCGGCCGTGCTCGCGGTCGCGAACTCGACGGTGAAGGTGTAGGGCGACCCCGGCGCGTATGGCGCGAGGTCCCCGGCACCGTGGACGGCGGCCTCCGCCGCCCCGCGAATGCGTTCCAGCGCGGTCCTCTGTGGCAGGCACCGGGCCGTGTAGCGGTCGACGGCGGTCTTTACCTGCGCGGTCCTGACGTTGGCGTAGAGGGACTCCGCCTCCTCGCAGGCCGGGTCGTCTCCGGTGACGAGCCCGACGGGGATGCCGGAGAGGCCCGCGAGCGTGGCGTTCATGCGGGCCTCGCTGCACGGCTCGCCGTTCAGTTGGACGTCCGTGACGACCGAGGGGCTGTTGAACGTGTGGCTCAGGACGCCCTCGGCGCCAGCGCGGGCATGGTAGCCGACGAAGAACGCGACGTCCGCTCCCTCGAAGCCCTGCATCATCGAGAGGGGTTTTTTGGAGCCGACGATAAGCTCCGCGCGCTCGTCGAGGTCTTCGAGGAGGATGTTGCGCATCCCGTCGTGGGCCTCGTTCACGAGGAACTCGGTGGCACCGCCCTGCGATGCGCCCTCGATGGCGGCGTTCACGTCGGCGGTCAGGAAGCGGCGAAAGCGTTCGTACTGGCTCCTGCCCGGGATCACGTCCTGCGGGTGCGTAACACCCGTAACACCCTCCATGTCCGCCGAGATAAAGACCCTCAATGCGCTTCCCCCCCGATGTGATCCAGATCAAGAACCAGTGTACAATGTATGCATGACGGTGTTTCGCTACGGGCGGGATCACTTCGAGGAGGGCGAATACGTGCGGCGCACGGACGCGACCCCCGGCGACAACCTCGACCCCGTAGTCCGCATCGTCGAAGACCTCGGAACCGTCGAGATCCCCTGCGGCAAAGCGGACTGTCGCAGCAACTGCCTGGAATACATAGTCCGCGCCGTCGGCAGGCGCGAAGACTACGCCCTGGCAGACTGCAAGATCTCCCCGCTCGTAAGCATTATCTGATTTCAGTACGCCTCCCTGCGGGCGGCGTGCTACCTAGTAATCAAACTGGTCGTAGGTTTTCTGCCGCGGCGGCTCTCCGGCCTCGTAGAGGCGCTGGAGGGCGCCGCCCAGCAGGGGTGAGAGGAAGAGGCCGGCGAGGCCGGCGGGGAGCAGGTCTCTTGCGATGGACCAGGCTATGAGGAGTCCGACGCCGGGAGCGGAGTGGACGGAGTTGCGGACGAGCTTTAGCGGGTCGAGGACGCCGCCGGGCGGGAGGATACCGTAGGCGTAGACGAGCAGGGTGAGGACGCCGGAGATAGTGCCGGTCAACAGGGCCAGGGCGAGGCTGAGGACCAGGCGCGAGCCGGAGCTGCCGTCCTCGCCGGAGCCGCGGCGCAGGAGTAGCGCGCCGCCGAAGATCGGGGCGGCAATAAAGCCCGAGATCAGGCCGACACCCATGTAGACCAGGGCGAGGGTCGTCAGGTCGCCCTCGCTGCTCTGTCCACCCTGCATGATCAGGAGCACGAAAGGCTCTGGAAAGAGCGACTTCACGAACATGAAGCCGAACCCGTAGGCGAGCCCGATGCCAAGTAAACGCAGTACTATCAAAGCCGCTCCGGCCCGCCTCTCAGGCTGTTGTGGATCTCTCTCATACGCCCGAGAATCTACCGCCCGTTTGCCCGAAAGTCAGCAAGAGGTTTCACGGGGCGCCGCCTACTCGGCAGCCCCCGTGCCAGCGCCCTCGTCGCTCGCGTCCACCCAGACCGTCTTCGGGTTCATGAACTCGTGGATGCCGAAGTGGGAGAGCTCGCGTCCGTAGCCCGAGTTCTTGGCGCCGCCGAACGGGATCTCTGGCGTGGACTCGGTCATGCGGTTGATGTAGGTCATGCCGGCCTCTATCTCGTTGACGAACCGCTCCTGCTCGTCCGGATCGCCCGTCCAGGCCGAGGAGCTCAGGCCGAAGTCCGAGTCGTTGGCGAGGGCGATTGCCTCCTCTATGCCGCCTACCCGGAACAGCGAGGCGACGGGGCCGAAGATCTCCTCCCGGTAGGCCGGCGAATCCTCGGGGATGTCCGTCAGTACGGTCGGAGGGTAGAAGTTGCCCGGCCCATCGCCCGGCTTGCCGCCGGTGAGTACCTTCGCCCCTGCCTCGACGCTCTTCTCCACCTGCCCCGTCACGTCTTCGAGGATCTGGGGCGTTGCGAGCGGGCCCATGTCCGTGTTCTCGTCCATCGGGTCGCCCACCTTCAGCGCGGCCATGCCCTCGACGTAGCGGCGCTCGAACTCGTCAGCGACCTCCTCGTGGACGATGATCCTCTTCGCGTTGATGCACGACTGGCCGTTGTTGAGGGTGCGCGAGGTGACGGCGGTGCTTATCGCCTTGTCGAGGTCAGCACTCGGCATCACGATGAACGGGTCGCTGCCGCCGAGCTCGAGTACGGTCTTCTTTATATTTCCCCCGGCCTCGCTCGCGACCTGCCGCCCGGCCGGCTCGCTGCCGGTCAGCGTCGCCGCCCGCACGCGCGGGTCGTCTATGACGGCCTGGACCTGGGAGGAGGAGATAAGCAGCGTCTGGAACGCCCCCTCAGGAAACCCGGCCCGGTGGATGACGTCCTCTATGGCGAGCGCGCACTGGGGAACGTTGGAGGCGTGCTTGAGCAGTCCCACGTTCCCGGCCATAAGCGCGGGCGCTGCGAACCGGAAGACCTGCCAGAACGGGAAGTTCCACGGCATGATCGCCAGCACGGGACCTATGGGCTGGTAGCGGATGAACGTGCGCGCGCCCTCCATCTCTATCTGCTCATCAGCGAGCATCGCCTCGGCGTTCTCGGCGTAGTAGCGGCAGCCGCGGGCGCACTTGTTCGCCTCGCCTATGGCCGAGGCGAGCGTCTTGCCCATCTCGAGCGTCATGATGCGCCCGAGGGGCTCGGCCTCTTCTTCCAAAATCTCCGCCGCCCGCAAGAGCCACCCGGCCCGCTCGGCGAAGGAGGTCTTCCGGTACTCGCGGAAGGTCTCCGCCGCGAACTGGAGCTTCCGGTCTATCTCCGCATCGCCCAGGGCGTCGAAGGTCTCGAGCTCTTCTCCCGTCGCCGGGTTGATGGTGGATATCGCCACGGTGAACCCTCCTCGGATGGTGTCAGGCTTGCAACGGATCAAATATACACTTTCGGTGAGCCTGGGCTCACGGCGCCCACGAGCCGAGGCCCGTGGTGTCTTCCAGGAGCTGCCGGGCGTAATCGACGTCCGTCTCGGGGACGAGAACGTCCCTGGGGCCGGCGGCGAGAAAGTCCGGGACGTCGAAACCGGACGCCCTGCGGACCAGGGCGGGCACGCCGGCCCCCTTCAGCAACCCCTCCATGAGCAACGCCACCGTCTCGTTGGGGGCGGATCCAACCTTCACCCAGTCAGCCAATCGGCCCACCTCTCTCCTCCTATTACCGTCAGTCTATCTTCCGAGGACGCCGGCCGCGAGGCCAACCACGCGCCGCGATAGAATCAGAGGAGCGATGAGCGTGGATCTAACATCGGACCCCGTCGGGGCGAGGCGCCTCATCCTGGAGCGGGCGCGGGCCGCGGGTTTCGACCTCGTCGGGGTGACGCGGGCGGAGCCCCTGCGGGAGGGTGGCGAGCGGCTTCGCCGGTGGCAGGAGGCGGGGATGGCGGCTGACATGGGTTTCATGCACAGGCCCGTGGAGCTGCTGGCGAACCCGAAGAAGCTTCAGAAGAGCGCCAGGAGCGTGGTCTCGCTCGGGGTCTCGTACTACCCGGGCGAGCATCCAGAGAACGATGAGGGCGGCGGGCGGGTGGCGCGGTACGCCTGGGGGCGGGACTACCACGAGGTCATCAAGGCGCGGCTGTTCCGGCTGAGGGAGAACCTCGAAGAAGCGCTTGGGGCGAAGATCAAGGCCCGCGGGTTCACCGACGCGGTGCCACTCCTTGAGCGGTCGGCGGCCCAGCGGGCGGGGCTAGGGTTCTTCGGGCGCAACTCCTGTCTAATAGACGGGGACATCGGGTCCTACTTCTTTATTGCCGACCTGATCGTCGACCTTGAGCTTGAGCCGGACGAGCCTGGAACGGGGACGTGCGGGCGCTGCACCCGCTGTATGGACCGCTGCCCGACCGGTGCCATAAAAGCCCCTGGCGTGGTGGACGCGAGGCTCTGCATCTCGTACCTCACCATAGAGAACAGAGGTGAGATCCCCCGCGAGCTGCGCGGATCGGTGGGCGACTGGGCCTTTGGCTGCGACGTCTGCCAGGAGGTCTGCCCGTACAACAAGACGAAGGCCACCGAGAGCCGCTGGCCGGAGTTCTCGGCCCAGAGCGGCGCCGGCCCGTACCTCGGGATCGAGGGGGTACTCAGGATACGAACCGACGGGGAGTTCGAGGCGCGCTTCGCCGGGACGCCGCTCACGCGTCCGGGCCGGGCCGGGCTTCTGAGGAACTGCTGCGTGGTGGCCGGTAACCTGAAGCTGGAGAGGGCGGTCCCGGTACTTGAAGACTGTTTGAGTAGCGACCCCTCGAGCCTGGTTCGGGGTCACGCGGCGTGGGCGCTGGGTGAGATCGGGGTCTCCAGAGATGCGCTTCGGGGGGCGGCGGAGGCGGAGGCGGACGGGTGGTGCCTGGGGGAGATCCGGCACGCGCTGGTGGGGGCGGCCGGGGACCCAAGCTTAGGTTAGAATAGGGAAACGATGGCGAACACTACCAACTATTACGAGGTGCTCGGCGTCCGGCGCGAGGCCTCGCAGGCCGAGATCCGGAACGCCTACCGCGGCCTCGCCAAGAGCCTTCATCCGGACCACCCCGGCGGCAGCGCGGAGAAGTTCTCCCGCATCCAGGAGGCGAACGCCGTCCTCTCTGACCCTGACCGCCGCCGCGAGCACGACGAGGCTCTCGACCTCGCCCACGCCGCCGACCAGCTCGCGGGCCTCCAGTTCGACTTCGGCCAGGCAGAAGACGAGCTCTCCTCCCGCCGCCGCGCCCGCGAATCGGGCGGCCCCTCTCTGGGCGAACGCCTCAAGGGCCGGTTCGGCCGGAAAGGGGAGCCTGCCGGCAGGGATTCTGGCCGGGACTCGGGGAGGCGGACCAGGGGCCGCTACGACGTGAGCGAGGCGCGCTGGTACGAGCCGCACAGGCTCGACCCCGAGCCCGTCACGCTGAGGTCTGGAGCCATCAGCTTCGTGGGAGCGTTCCTGGCGTTTATCCTCGCCGGACAGATCGGGCTGTGGGCGCAGGGGGAGAACCCAGGGGTCTTCGAGTTTCTCACGGTCCTCTCCCCGTTCATGTTCGTCCTGTACACGCTCACAGGTCTCGTCGCCGGCTACCTGGCCTTCAGGTCCGCGGGATGGGCCGGGCTCGCCCTGGTCTTCGTAGCGGCGCTCGTCGTCGGCGGGCAGGGCCGGCCGGAGAACCTGCTGCAGTTCGCGACCATCGGCGTCGTCCTGCTGCTCGTCGTGATCTGGCTCGGCAACCGCCGCGACAACGCCGCGCGCTGATCTCCCCCACCGACATACAGTCTTTTATCTCCCGTTTCGAGGGGCGCGCAGCACCCGCCGAGAAGAGGGTCGCGGAGGCGTGGTGGAGCCTGGCCGTCACGGGCTCCGAGGAGGCGCAGAAGGAGCTCGTCAGCGCCGGGACGGAGTACAACCGGCTCTTCGCCGACGAGGGGGAGCAGGAGAAGGTCGCGGCCTGGTACGAGGGACGGAACTCGCTGGACGACGAGCTACTGCGGCGGCAGGTCGACGTCCTCTACAGGACGTTCGCGGGCAGGCGGGGCGACGCCGGGGTCATGGAGAGGATCGAGGAACTGGAGGCCGAGGCGAACGCGGTCTACGGCAACCACCGGGGGACGGTGGGCGGCAGGACGGTCGGGGAAAACGAGGTGCGGGACATCCTGCGCACCTCCCCGGACGAGGCGGTGAGGCGCGAGGCGTGGGAGGCCTCCAAGACCGTCGGCCGCGAGGTCGAGGGGACCATTCGGGAGCTCGCCCGCCTGAGAAACCGGCTCGCCAGGGAGGCCGGTTACCCCGACCACTACCACCGCTCCCTCGACTTGCAGGAGATGCCGGTGGCGGAGCTCGAGGATCTCATGTCCGACCTCGAAGCCGCCACGGAAGCCCCGTTTCGGCAGCTAAAAGAACGCCTGGACCAAAACCTCCGCGAGAAGTTCGGGGTCGAGACCGTGGGGCCGTGGCTCCTCTCGGACCCGTTCTTTCAGGAGCCCCCCGAGGACGGGAGCCTGAACACGGACCGCTTCTTCGAGGGCAAGGACCTCGAAGCCCTTACGCGCGAGACCTACGACGCTCTAGGGCTCGACGTGCGGGGTGTCGTGGCGAAGAGCGACCTTTACGCCAGGCCCGGCAAGAACCAGCACGCCTTCTGCCTCTCCGTGGGGAGGGACTACCCCTACGACGTGCGGGTGTTGGCCAACCTGCGGGCCGGCAGGCCGGACGCCTACTGGATGAACACCATGCTCCACGAGTTCGGCCACGCCGTCTACGACAGGCACATAAACCCGAAGCTACCGTACCTCTTGCGCGGCGTCTCCCACATCGCCACGACCGAGGCCATAGCCCTCATGATGGGCTCGCTGGCAGAAGATCCCGGCTGGCTCGGCACCGTGGCCGGCGTGCCGGTGGAGGATCTGTCGGAGAAGCTCGTCGCGCGCCGAAGGGAAGACCTGCTCGTCTTCACGCGGTGGGCGCTCGTGGTGTTCCGGTTCGAGAAGGAGCTCTACGCCGACCCCGACCGGGACGACCTGAACGACGTCTGGTGGGACCTCGTCGAGAAGCTGCAGGGCGTATCCCGTCCACCCGGGCGCGACGAGCCGGACTGGGCGGCCAAGATCCACGTTGCTACCGCCCCCGTCTACTACCACAACTACGTGCTCGGCAACCTTATCGCCGCGCAGCTCAGAGACTACCTGGAGACCCACATAACCCACGGCCCCTTCTACGAGAACGAGGTCGCCGGCCGCTACCTCCTGGAGTCCTTCTTCGGCCCCGGCGCCCGCGAGAACTGGCGTGACACCGTCCTGCGCGCCACCGGGGAACCGCTCGACCCTCGCCACTTCGTCGCGTCTCTAAAGTAAAAGGCCGGTAGGTTAACCCCCGCGGACCGGGATCTCCACACCCTCGAACGAGCCGTCGCGGGCGCTCCTGGTTCCGACGCTCAGGGTGCCTTTTTCTGGTAACGAGGAAAGGTTCAGGGTGGCCTCGAAGTAGCCCCAGGTCGAGCTCCAGTCGTTGGCGATGACGGTCTCGCGGACGAGGGTCTCTCCCCTCTCGTTCTTGAGGACGATGGTGTTGGCGGCCTCGAAGTTGCGGGAGTAGCCGCTCACGGTGAGCGGGTCGGAGATCCCGGCCCCCGCACGGGGCTCCACGAGCACGGTCCGCCCCCCCTCTGCTGGGGGTGGCTCTTTGGGACGGGCGCCGGCCGGCCTGAAGTCCACCACGAGCCGGGCCGGTTCGGCCAGCTCCAACACCCGGTAGCGAAACCTCTTCCGGGCGAGAACGTCCACGAACAGACCGCCCTCGGGGGCGCGCACGATGTGGAAGCTGTCCAGAAGCCCGTCTCCAAATTCGCCGTCGGAGACGGCCGTGGCGTTGGCGGAGGGCAGGTTGACGCGCAGGAGGACGTCGCCCTCAGGGGCATCGAGCGTCCAGCGCGACACCGCCCCTGCCGGCTCCTCCCCGGCGCCGAGGTCGAGCACGACCCGCTCAAAGCCCTCGTGTGGGCCGTGCCGGACGGCGAGCAGGGTGTCCGCCTCGTAGCCCGACCCACCCTCCACCCGCGGTTCCTTGCCGAACCGTCCGGCCCCACCCGCGCCGTCCTCCGCGGCGTCCGAGGAGGCCACCCCGACGGTCGATTCAGGCCGGTCCTCCGCCGCCGGCGTCGCGACCGCCGCGGCCTCCGGGCGGGATCTCGCGTCCACGGCCTCCTCCAGGGTTCCCGTCCCGGAACACCCGCCCGCGAGCGCGGTCGCCAGCAGGAGCAACAAGAGGGCGCCCGCGCGCCTCACCCGTGGCCCGTCGCGGACCGCGCCATCGCCCGCGTTTTCGAGGGTTCGACCATAAGCCCGGAGGATTATAGGGAGGAGGGTTTGCGGCGCGTTTGAGAACCTGTTTCGCTCCTGTAACGAGTTGTGGGCTCTGGCATATAATCTCCGCCTGATCGGCGAGACGGGAAGGTGGCCATGATTCGGCCCGAAGACGTGGCGGAGGCGCGAAAGCGACTGAGAGGTGTGGCGGTAGAGACACCCCTGATCCCCTGCCCCGGCGGGGACGGAGCACGCTCACTCCTCTTCAAGCCCGAGAGCCTCCAGCCGACGGGCGCCTTCAAGCTGCGGGGCGCCTTCAACAAGATCTCCTCCCTCAGCGAGGATGAGCGCGCCCGCGGCGTGGTAGCCCACTCCAGCGGCAACCACGCCAGAGCCGTCGCCTACGCGGCCCGCGCCCTCGGCGTAAAGGCCACGATAGTGATGCCGCGCGAGGCCGCGAAGGGGAAGCTCGACGCCACGGCGGCGCTCGGTCCCGAGCTCGTCCTCGTCGGGCCGGACAGCGGGGAGCGGGCGCGGAGGGCAGAGGAGCTAGCGGCAGAGCACGGCTACGTGCCCGTCCCCCCTTACGACGACGAGGTACTAATCGCGGGCCAGGGGACCGTGGGGGCGGAGATCCTTGAAGACCTGCCCGACGTGGAGACGGTCCTGGTCCCGGTGAGCGGTGGCGGCCTCATAAGCGGCGTTGCGGCGGCCATCAAGCAGACCAGGCCCGACGTGAGGGTGATCGGGGTGGAGCCCGAGCTCGCCGCGGACGCCCGCGAGAGCCTGAAGACCGGAGAGCTCGTCGAGTTCCCGGCCGAGATGGTGGGAAAGACGGTCGCCGACGGCCTGCGCGTCAGAAAGCTCGGGAACGCGCCCTTCGAGCACATCCTGGCCTATGTGGACGACATCGTCGCCGTCTCGGAGGAGGAGATCCTGGACGCCATGCGCCGCCTGGCCCTCAGGGTGCGCCTCGTGGCCGAACCGAGCGGCGCCGCGACGTTCGCCGCCTACCTCTTTCACCGCCACGAGCTCCCCGAAGGGCGCCTGAACGTCGCCGTCATAAGCGGCGGCAACGTGGAACCGGACCTGCTGGCGAGAGTCCTCACCGGCGGCGCTGGCGCGGTGTAACCTCGACGGGGTAGCCGACGCTTACGGTGCCTGTGGAGGTGTGTATGAGGTTCCGACCGAACCAGACCTCGCCGCCGGCCTTGCGGTACGTGGCGAGGGTCCTCAGCGGCTCCTTGCCACGCTCCCCCGACTCCTGGTCTACCGTCGTAATCGCGCAGCGAGGGCATGGCTCCGCGACCCGGAAGACAGCGCCGCCAGCCCGGATCTCATCCCAACCGTCCTCCGCATAGGGTTCGCACCCCCCCACGACGAGGTTCGGCCTGAAGCGGTTCATGAGGACGGGGCTCTCCAGCCTACCGTTGAGGTCTTCGAGGGACGCCTCGGAGATCAGGAGCAGCGGGAAGCCGTCGGCGAAGCTCGTCTGGTCGCCGGCCCTGGCGTAGGCGGAGTCAACGGGCCTCACGTCGTCGTCGGGCTTGCGCACGAGCCGGCAAGGGAAGCCCAAGTACCGGCCGAACCAGCGGTCGGCCTCCCCGCCGGCGGGCACGCCGCGCTGCACATCGCCCCAGACCTCGACGTCGATCCGCTCTTCTGGCTCCCCTTCGAACGGAACCTCGAGGTCCGGCATACCGGGTGCGCTGACGACGAGTCGGTCGGGGGCGAGGCTGGGGGAGACGAGCGCCAGCCTCGGATGCCGGCGCTGGGACATAAACCCGCCCGACTCGTCCACGAGCATCCAACGCCGGTCCTGGAGCAGACCGGTCGCCCCGACCTGCGCGCTCCGCAGGGAGATGCCGCCGCAAGACTTTATGGGGTAGACGTAGACGCCACTGAGGACCGGCTGCGTCAAAGGAGGCTCTTCATCCTGCCACCGAAGCGGGCGGCGAGATCCCATCCTGGCAACGTTGTAGCAACCTGGCATCGAGCAACACGGACGCCATCATGCGCTCTGATGTCCGTCTCTTCAAGCCCCGGCGTAGGTAATGGCCTGTTCCGCGCGTCGCACTTCCCGTAGTCACACACCGCCTTCTCTCAATGCGACACGTGATCGCACCTACGCACGTCGGCTTGCTCTCAGTTATCGTGGCGGTTGGTCGGGCCGTGTACGCAACGAGTCCTGATCGGTCAGGGCGTAGAGTATTTGGTCTACCACCACGCCTTCCTTGAGGGCGCTTCGACGCATTGTCCCCTCGCGAATGTAGCCGCATTTCTCCAGGACGCGTATTGAGGCGACACTGCTTGCGAAAGGAACGGCGAAGATGCGTGTGAGATCGAGCGTCTGGAACCCATAGCTCGTTAGGGTTCGTACAGCGGCGGTGGTGATGCCTTTCCCCCAATGGGCTTCGCCGAGCCAGTAACCAATCTCCGCCGAACGGCGACCTATATCGCTTCCTATTTCGAGCCCGATGCCGCCGACGGCCTCGCCATGCACCTCGATCGCGAATTGCGTCTGCGGATGCTGTTGGCGGGTGAGGTCTACCCAATACTCGGCATCCGCGCGCGTGTAAGGACGCGGGAAGCGATCCCGCAGGCGACGCCAAACCTCGTAGTTGTTGGCGTAGCGGACCAACGAGGTCTCATCGCCTTTGTTCCAGGGTCGGAGCACGCAGTACCCAGTGTCCAGCCTCACCTTCCGATCCTTTGCGACGCCACCCACCGTAGGGCAATGGTTAGCCCGAACAGACGACCGATCTCGATGCTGCATGATGGGTTCATTATCGTCAAGGACCTCCTCTCGAAAACACAAACCGACGCCCGGCTAAGTCGCCACGAACGGCGTCGTGCCGTACTGGACGAGGCCGCCCGGTCCAGCCACTTCCTCGCCGAGCTCCATCCGCAAACGATCCTCGCGCCCGACGAAGCCGAGGCTCTGGAAGAGGTCGTGGGACGGGCAATCGTTCGGGCCGGTGGCGATGACGCGGACAGGGGTGTCGCCCGCCGCTTCGAGGGTGCGGAGGAGCAGGTCTCGGGCCGCGTCGGTCGTCCTGGCGGAGAAGGGGCCGATCCGGACGGGGTCACGCGAGGCGTCCAGGATCAGGTACCCCTCTATCCGCCCGGCCGCATCCCTGGCCACGAACCCCTTCCCGTGGCGCAGCCCGAGGGCGGAGAAGATGAGGGGCGAACGGTCCGCCCCGTGACTCCAGAGGTCCACGCCGTAGAGCTCCGGCAGGTCCCCGAACCGCAACGTGTCGACCCGGCGAAGGTCCGCGCTACCGGGCGCGGCTTCTCGCCCGTCGAGCCGGTAGGCCGTGCGCCGTCCCATCTCCCTGAAACCCAATGACCTGTAGATGTCCTCGGCGGGCCCCGTGGCGTAGAGCCGGATGGTCTTCGCCCCGCGGCCCTTGAGGTACGCGACGGCCCAGGCCGAGAGCTCCCTGCCGAGGCCGAGGCCCCGGTGCTCGTGGTGGACGGCGAGGTGGCAGAGGATGCCGACCGCGCCCAGCGGCACGGCCCCGACCATCCCGACAAGCCCGCCGTCGGCCGCCCCGGCCACGAACCACCGGGCGTCGCGGACGCCGCGCAGGAGGTCGAACGCCCGGGGGTCGGCCGCCCAGCGCACGACGCTCCTGAGCTCCAGGACGCGCTCGACGTCCGAGACCTCCATCCGCCGGACGCGGAGGCCGGCCCCCGCCTTCAAGACTTCTCTTCTGTTTGACGCCAACACCGTTTTTTCCTTCGGCTTTCGATGCGTGGACAGAGACCCTTCCGCGGGTGGGTTCCGGGGAGACCGGAGAGACGCGGATGCCCCGGGCGCAATCCCTACAGGATCGGCCGGGGCAGGGACGGTCGGGGCGGCCGCTCGTCGAGACGGCTTCTGCCGATAAACCCTATGAGATCCCGTTCCACGCCCCCCATGCTACAGCATCGCGTCCGGCGACGGAAATCGGTGTCGTCTAGTTCCTCTGGATCACGCCGGCGAGGACCTCGTCTATCCGGTCCAGCGCCTCCGGCGGCAACTCCACGCCGGAGGCCGCCGCGTTGTCCTCGACCTGCCCGGGCCTGGAAGCCCCGATGATGGCGCTGCTGACGTTGGGCTGGCGCAGGACCCACGCGAGTGCTAGCTGGGGCATGGTGAGGCCCGCGTCCGAGGCCACGGCGCGCAGCCCCTCCGCCGCAGAGAGGACTTCCTCGTTCATGAGCTGGCGCATGAAGCGGCTTGATTCGGGGTCGGCGGCGCGGGTTCCCTCTTCCGGCGCCTGGCCCGGGCGGTACTTGCCGGTCAGGACGCCCTGGGCCAGCGGGGAGAAGACGACCTGGCCCACGCCCTCGCGCTCGGAGAGGGGGACGACCTCGGCCTCTATATTGCGTTGGATCATGTTGTAGCGCGGCTGGTTGGAGACTATTCTGTCCAGGTTCATCTCCTTCGCGATCCGCAACGCCTCGCCTATCTGCTCCGCCGTCCACTCCGAGACGCCGACGTACAGCACCTTGCCCTGCCGCACGAGGTCGTCCAACGCCCGCAGCGTCTCCTCTAGCGGCGTCCCCTCGTCGTAGCGGTGGCACTGGTAGAGGTCCACGTAGTCCACCCCGAGCCGCCGCAGCGACGCGTGGCACTGCTCCGTGATGTGTTTGCGCGAGAGGCCCCGGTCGTTCGGCCCCTCTCCCATCGGGAAGTAGACCTTCGTCGCGAGAAAGTATGAGTCGCGGTCGAAGCCCTTGAGGGCGTTGCCGACGATCTCCTCGGCCGCGCCCCGCACGTACACGTTGGCCGTGTCGAAGAAGTTTATGCCGAGTTCGTAGGCTTTATGGATGCAGTCCGTCGCCTGCTGCTCTGCGACGCTGCCGCCATAAGTCAGCCAGCTTCCGAGTGAGATCTCGCTGACCTTTACCCCGCTCCCGCCCAACCGCCGGTACTCCACGCAATCCCCCTTCTCTTGGAACAAGACCCTTATGGTACACGGGACCCGGCCCCTACCGCCCTCCCGAGGACTCCATCCTGGAGAGGGCGGCCTCGAAGGCGTCGGAGCTTATCTGGACGAGGCCGTCGAAGGGATAGTCGAGGGCCCGGATCGCGTAGAGGATGAGCGCCAGGACCACGGTGTACGCGGAGATCATGAAAGCGTGCAGCCCCTCCGCCCTGATGCCCAGCAGGTAGGTGAAAATGACCGTGACGAGCCCGCCCAGGACCAGCACGACCCACAGGATGGACGGTATCCCCTCGCGCGCCTCCTGCAGCCGCAGCGCCCGGCCCTCGTCGAGGTCCGCGACGAGCGTGAGGGCCTGCGCGTACAGGGCGTTCTCCCTCTCCGTGCGGAACTCGAAGTCCAGGACGGCGCTCCTGAACTCGCCGGAGATGTTCTCCACCTTCGCGCTTGACCGGCCCTCGCGCATCAGGGGCCAACCCTCCTCCACGACGGCGCGGGCGTAGGCCTCGGCCAGGCCCTGCAACTCCCGCCGCTTCGCCTCGGGGAAACCCTCCGCGAGGCCGTGGATCTCCTCGACGCTGCCGGCCTCGGTCTGCGCGGTCTTCTGCGCCGTGTCGTACTGGTAGGCGACAAAGTACGCCAAGAAACCCACGATCAACCCGTACAATACGTACAAAGCCCCGAACATCACGGCGGTGTTGGATTTGTGAGTCTCCCGAAGATCAAAGGGCACGAAGCGCCGCGCCGCCGCGAACCCCAGCAGCGCCAGCGCGACCGAGAGGCCCACGATCAGCACCCCCCACAGTATCGTCTCCACCCGGACCCTGCCCCTCCCGACGCCCCACAACACAGGGGGAAAAGTACACGCCCAAAGGCCGGCCGGCAAACGCGGAACCACCCGCCGGGGCTCCTGTAACCTGCCTTGCTTACTGATTTGTTGTCGGTTAAGAGCACCTTTATTGCAAGAGCATCCCATTTTGTTACAATGCGCCCACGGTCATCCGAACCACGAATATGAAGGAGCGGGAGAGTTGCGAACCACGCTACAGCCCGGCCTGACGAATAGGCTGACGAAATATCTCAGAACCACGCAGCAGCTCATAGAAGAGGGCCGTGACGCGGTCTCCAGCAAGGAACTTGGGGACTTTACGGGCATCAACCCGGTGCAGGTTCGGAGGGATCTGAACGCCATCGGCTTCTCCGGGACGCGGGGGGTGGGCTACCAGGCCTACGACCTGGTCGAGGCGGTGCGGGACATCCTGGGTCTCAGGCAGACCTACAACATCGCGCTCGTCGGCGCCGGCAACCTGGGGAGCGCCATCGCGGCGAGCACCATATTGCCCAAGAGGGGCTTCGTGATCCACGACGTCTTCGACGCCGACACAGACAAGATCGGCCGCACGGTGGGCAACGTGGTCGTCAAGCATATAGACGAGCTCGCCAAGAGCGTGGCCGAAGCCGAAGAGATCATCGGCATCATCGCCACCCCCGCTAACGCCGCCCAGCACGTCGCCGACCTCATGACCGACGCGAACATCCGCGTCATCCTCAACTACACCGACGTCCTCCTCCACGTCCCCTCCCACGTGGACGTCCACCGCATAGACCCGACGGCGCAGTTGATGCATACGCTGTACTACCTGACCCAGGCAGAGGGGCAGGAGGCAAGTTAGGTTCTGAGGTTTTAGGTACAAGGTTGTAAGAAGGGGCTCCCGTACGCCGGGGGCCCCTTCTCGTTGGCTATCAGACCGCTTCGGGAAACGGGCGGGATGCGATAGGGGTACAGCCTTTCGCGCACGTCGCGGACTATACCCGGAACCTTAAAACCTAGAGCCTCGAAACTTGGAAAAGAGGATAACCCGAGGCGCCTAGGGGTGATAGGTGGGGAAAGGGAAAGGAGGAGTGGCGCCCCGGGTTATTTAATTGTGCCGGTTTAGTTTCGCACCAACCGACTGGCAAAATACTAACCGGCTCGCCACACTTTGTAAAGGGCTTGGAACGATGAATTTAGAAACTTTCTGCAAATACCTGCGATTTGCACATAGCCGTTTACCAGGAACTTCCTTTGTGTATGCGGGGTTCCTGTAACCTCTGGCGGGTTACGGGAGGATAATTTTTGTACGGGTGGCGCAAAATGTGGGGGACGTTCCTGCGGTCGTTTGTACAACGGGCCAAGAGTCGGGGCCGGTGGCTCAAGACTCCTCTTCGAGCAGTTTCTCGTAGTCGGCGGCTGAGAGGAGGTCGGTTTGGTCGGAGACCTGGAGTTTCAGGATCCAGCCCTCGCCGTATGGGTCTTCGTTGATCTTCTCGGGGCTATCTTCGAGCGCGCTGTTGACCTCGACGACCTCGCCGCCCAGGGGCGCGTACAGGTCCGAAACGGCCTTGACGCTCTCGACCGCGCCGAAGGAGTCGCCTGCCGCGAGCGTGGCGCCAGGCTCCGGCAGCTCGACGAAGACCACGTCGCCGAGCTCGTCCTGGGCGTGGTCGGTGATGCCGACGGTCGCCACGTCGCCCTCGGTGCGGACCCACTCGTGGCTCCTGGTGTACTGAAGATCCCCCGGTACGGACATTCGGCTCCCTCCCCTACTTCTTTTCGCGCTTGTAGAACGGCAGCGGCACGGCCCGCGCCGGCACGGGCCGCTCGCGTATAACGACTTCAAAGGAATCTTCCACCCCGGGCGCCACGAGCGCAAGCCCTATGGCCTCGCCAAGCGTTGGGGACTGCGTCCCGCTCGTGACGGTGCCTGCGGCCTCCCCATCCACCGCCACCGGATGCCCGTGGCGCGCGATGCCGCGCCCCTCCACCTTGAAGCCGACGAGCTTCTTGCGGAGGCCCTCCTCCTCCTCCCGGCGCAGGGCCTCCTGCCCGACGAACTCCTGCTCCTTGTCCAGGTGTACGGCGAACCCGATGCCCGCCTCGAGCGGCGTCGTCTCCGCGTCGAGCTCGTTGCCGTAGAGGCACATGCCGGCCTCAAGGCGCAAGGTGTCGCGGGCGCCGAGGCCCGCAGGTGTGGCGCCCGCGTCCACGAGACGGCGCCACAGGGGGGCGGCGTCGTCGGGACGGACGTAGAGCTCGAAGCCGTCCTCGCCGGTGTAGCCGGTGCGTGAGATCACGGCGTAGAAGCCGTCCACCTCCCCGACCACGTACCGGTAGTACTTGAGGCCGGACAGGTCCGCGTCGGTAAAATTCTTCAGGATGCCGGCGGCCTCAGGCCCCTGCAGCGCGAGCAGCGCCCAGTCATCCGACTCGTCCACGATCTCGACGTCCAGGTCGTGCGTGTGCTCCCTGAAGTGGGCGACGTCCTTCTCGCGGTTCGCCGCGTTGACGACGATCAGGAAGTCGTCCGGGTTCCTGTAGACGAGCACGTCGTCCACCGTGCCGCCCCCCTCGTGGCAGACGGCCGCGTAGCCTGCCTGCCCGGTCTCGAGGCGGCTAACGTCCCTGGTGACGAGCCTCTGGACCGCCCTCTCGGCGTCGGGGCCGCGCAAGACAACTTCGCCCATGTGGGAGACGTCGAAGAGGCCGGCCCGGTTGCGGACGGCCTCGTGCTCGGCCTTTACGCCGCCCTTCGGGCCGTCGTACTGGACGGGCATCTCGTAGCCCGCGAAGGGTACGAGGCGGGCGCCCGCCTTCTCGTGCTCCTCGTGGAGCGGGGTTCGTTTGAGGGGTTCCTCTGACATCCCCTACCACCGGGCCTTGAGCTGGCGGGCGGCGCGGGCCTCGTCGAGGCGGCGGGTGGGGGCGTGGGTGGGAGACTCTTCGAGGTCCTCCGCCCGGCTCTCGGCGAGCTCCAGCATGGCGCCTATAAAGTCGTCGAGGGTCTCCTTGGACTCCGTCTCGGTTGGCTCTATGAGCATGGCCTCTTTTACGACGAGGGGGAAGTATATGGTGGGCGGGTGGTAGCCGTGGTCTATGAGGCCCTTGGCGATGTCCAAGGCTTTCATCCCCTTGGGCGGCTGCACGACGACCTCGTGCTTGCAGAGCTCGTCGTACGGGACCGCGTACGTACCCCCGAGCCTGGCCCTGATGTAGTTGGCGTTCAGCACGGCCATGTCCGTCACGTCCCGAAGGTCCGGGCCGTGCATCTGGATGTAGTTCCACGCCCGGAGCATCTGGCCGAAGTTGCCGTGGAAACCCGCCACCCGGCCGATGCTCTGCGCCGGCCGGACGAAGGTGTAGGCATCCCCTTCCTTCGCTACGGCCGGGTCGGGGCGGAAGGGGGCGAGCGTTTCGGAGCAGGCGATGGCGCCGCAGCCGGGGCCGCCGCCGCCGTGGGGCGTGGAGAACGTCTTGTGGAGGTTGAAGTGCATCACGTCCACGCCGGCCTCGGCGGGGCGCATGCGGCCGAGGTTCGCGTTCATGTTGGCACCGTCCATGTAGAGGAAGGCGCCGGCCTCGTGCAGGATCTCGGCTATCTCCGCGATGTTCCGCTCGTAGACGCCGCAGGTGTTTGGGTTCGTGATCATGAGCGCCGCGGTCGTCTCGTCTACCAACTCTTTGAGCTCGTCCACGTCCACGCAGCCGTGCTCGTCGAGCCCGATCTCCTTGGCCGTAAAGTCCGCCATGGTAGCGGTCGCCGGGTTGGTCCCGTGCGCCGTCGAGGGAACCAGGACGGTCGTCCTCCCGTCGTCCCCGGCATCCTCGAAAAACTTCTTGACCATCAGGATGCTCGTCAGCTCGCCCTGCGCCCCCGCGAGCGGCTGCAAAGAGACCGCCGGAAGGCCGGAGACCTCGGAGAGAAAGCCCTGCAGCTCGTGCATGACCTCCAGCGCCCCCTGCGCCTGCGCCTCCGGCTGGAGGGGGTGGAGGCCGGCGAAGCCCGGGTTGTTGGCGGCGACCTCGTTGGCGCGGGGGTTGTGCTTCATCGTGCATGAACCCAAGGGGTAGAAGTTCGTGTCTATGCCCCAGTTCTGGCGGGAGAGGTTCGTGTAGTGGCGCACGACGGTCGGCTCGTCCACCTCCGCCAGGCGCGGCTTCTCCTTGCGAAGCGCATCCTTGGGGAGGAATTTGTCGAGGCTCGCGTCCTCGACGTCGTTCTTGGGGAGGGTGTAGCCCCGGCGGCCCTCGCGGCCTTTGGTTCGGATCAGGTTATCCAGCATTAGAGATCACCTCCGCGAAGGCGTCGAGCTCCTCTTTCGTACGCTTCTCCGTAACCGCGATCAACATTCCCCCGTCCCCGAGATCCAACCCGCCGACCATGCCCGCGTCGAGCAACGCCTCGTTGGCCTTCTCTACGTCTGGCAACTCCACCACGAACTCCCACAGGAAAGGGGCGTCAGGATAACGAAGCGTGAGGCCCGAATCCTGGAGCTTCCCGGCGAGATAATGCGCCTTGGAGACGGAGAGCTCCGCCACCTCGCGCAGCCCTTCGGGTCCCATGAGCGCGGTATAGACGGTCGCGGCGAGCGCCGTGAGCGCCTGGTTGGTGCAGATGTTGGAGTTGGCCTTGGCGCGGCGGATGTCCTGCTCGCGCCCGCGCAGGGTGAGGACGTAGGCGAGCTTGCCGTTCCTGTCCACCGTCTCGCCGCAGATGCGTCCCGGGAGCTGGCGGACGGACTTCTGGCCCGTCGCCATGTAGCCGGCGTAGGGGCCGCCGAAGAGAAGCGGCATCCCCAAGGGTTGGGCCTCGCCGACAGCCACGTCGGCCCCGAGGTTGCCAGGGGCCTCGAGGACGGCGAGCGAGATCGGGTCGCACACGGCGACGCACAGCGCGCCGGCATCGTGGGCCGCCCCGGACGCCGCCCCCACGTCCTCCACGACCCCGAAAAAGTTCGGGCTCTGCACGAAGACGCCCGAGACGTCGTCCGGGACGTCCGAGAAGTCGGTGGTCCCGTCCCCGAACGGGAGCTCGACGACCTCGACCCGGTAGGTCTCTATGACCTCGCGGTAGCGGGGGTTGAGGCCGGCTGAGACGGCGACCTTCGGGTCGCGCTTCGTCAACCTGGCGGTCATCAGGGCCGCCTCGGCCACGGCGTTGGCGCCATCGTAGACCGAGGCGTTCGAGACTTCCATGCCCGTCAACTCGGAGACGATGGACTGGAACTCGAAGATCGACTGGAGGGTACCCTGGCTGATCTCCGGCTGGTACGGCGTGTAGGAGGTCAGGAACTCGCCGCGCGAGATGATGGTCCCGACCGTGGAGGGCACGATCCTGTCGTAGGCCCCCGCCCCCAGGAAGATCGGGAGCCCCGTGTCGTTCTCTTTCGCCAGCCGGTCGACTTCCCTGAGCGCCTCGTACTCGGAGAGCGCCGCCGGGAGGTTGAGCTCCCCCTCGAACTTCGGCGCGACGTCCGCGAACAGGTCGTCGAGCGTCTCGACGCCGATGGCGTCGAGCATCTCGCGGACGTCTTCCTCGGTGTGCGGTGTAAACCTCGCCACGCGGCATTACCCCCTGTTTCGGGTGAGCGTCCTATTATCCGCCCTGTCCCAAACCTGAGAGTATTACCCCGTCGGCGCCGATGCAGCCTTGGGCCCATCGAACTCTCCAGGACGCCCTCGGGTCCGCGGTCCTTCTGCCTGAGAGATTCGGGCCGCCCGGCTTCGCCGCGCAACCCTTTCACCTTCGGCGGTCGCTGCGGGGACTCCCCCATCCCCCGCGACTCTCTCCCACGGCCCTCACCGGGCAAGTTCGGACTATAGCATAAGGAGTGGCGAGACTTCCCCGTCGCGTTCACATCCGCGCCGCGCATAGGGCCTCTGCTAACGTACCGCAGAACAGACGGACATCGACGTTAGGCGAAAGGGGTGGTCGCGATGGAGGGATCCCGGTTGGTCGTGGCGGCCGGTGAAGGCGAGGTCGTGTTGCGGGGAGGTTTCGGGGTCGTTGGCAAGGTTTCGGGGGCGGAGACGGGCGGGGCTTTCTCGGTGGTGGAGCATCCGCTGGACCCCGGGGTACTGGGTGCGCCGCCCCACACCCATGCCAACGAGGACGAGACCTCGTTCGTGATCGAGGGCGAGGTCGGGGTTCTGATCGGTGATGAGGAGTTCGAGGCCGGTCCCGGCTCCTACGTCCTCAAGCCGCGCGGCGTCCCGCACGCCTTCTGGAACCCGGGGCCCGATCCGGCGAGGATTCTGGAGATCATCTCCCCGGCCGGCTTCGAGCGGTACTTCGAGGAGCTGGCCGGGGTGCTCTCGGCTGGCGGGCCGCCGGACCTCGGCAGGATCCTGGAGGTCGCCGGCCGTTACGGCCTCACATTTCACATGGAGCGGATACCCGAACTGCTGGAGCGGCACGGGCTGCGGTTGGGGTGAGCCGGGGTTTGCGGGAACCTGGATGCGGCAACGGGTTCGCGTGGTCCGGCTAGTCGTTCAGGACTTCGGAGATGACCTCTTCCAGGGGCGTCTCCCGGCCCGCGGCCCAGGCGGCCGTGAACGCCTCCTCACCGAGCGCCTCGCGGGCGGCCGCGATGAGGGGTTCGGACAGGGCGCGCTCCGCGTCCTCGGGGGGAGCGCCGATCTCCTCGCGCAGTCTCTCGGCCGCGGCCCAGAGCCGCACGGCCCCTTCCGACCACCCGAGCGAGGCGCGCATCGCGGCCAGGCCCTCGAGGTCCTGGCCTATCCCCAGCCGGTCACCCAGCTCCCGGTGGAGGAGCAGGGCCTCCTTGAAGAGCGTTTCGGCCCTCAGGTAATCTCTCTGGATTCTGGAGATCCCGCCCAGGCGGCAGGCCAGGAGGGCCACGTTCCTTTTGTCCTCCAGCTCCCGGTACAGGCCCAGGCTCTCGCCGTAGAAGCCGGCGGCCCGCGCGGGCGCATCCTCCTCTTCCGCCACCTTTCCGAGGTTGCTCAGCACCATGGCAATGCCGGCCCTGTCTCCGAGCGCGCGGAACTCTTCCAGGCTCTCTTCGCACAGGGAGGCCGCGTCCGCGAGGTCTCCCCGGGCGCGCGCCGCCACCCCCAGGTTGTTCAGGGCGAGGGCGGCGCCCCACCGGTCGCCGAGCTGTCTCCTCAGGGAGAGGCTCTCGTCGAAGAGCGTCGCCGCCCCTGCGGGATCGCCGCGGTCGAGCGCGACCGTGCCCAGGTTGAGGAGGACATCCGCCGTACCCTTCCCGTCGCCGAGCTCCCGCTGCAGGGCGAGGCCCTCCGTCAGAAGGGCCCGCGCCCGGTCGTAGTCAGCCTGGTTGCGGGCCAGCACGCCGGCCCCGTTGAACGCCTCGGCCCGCGCGGGGCCCGGCGTCGCGCTCCGCCCGAGTGCCTCCTCGAGCCACCGGCGCCCCTCGGTCAGGTGGCCGCGCTTGTACCAGAACCACCACAGCTCAGCGACCAGCCGCAGGGCGACCTCAGGGTCCCCACCGCCCAGCGACCAGCCGATGGCGGCGCGCAGGTTGTAGATCTCACCCTCCAGGCGGTCGAGCCAGGGGCACTGATCCGGGCCGTTCAGGTGCGGCCTCGCCCTTTCGGCCAGCGCCAGGTAGTGCTCGGCGTGCCGCCTTCGGGTCTCCTGGGCGCCGGCCTCCTCGAGCTTCTCGAGCGCGTACTGCCGGATCGGCTCGAGCATCCTGTAGCGAATGCCGGGTCCACCTTCCACGGGCTCCGCCAGCACCAGGGACTGCTCGACCAGCCTCCCGAGGAGCACCAGCACGTCGTCCCCGTCCGGACCCCGGTCCTCACCGACGGACTCGGCCGCATCGAAGTCGAAGCCGCCGGCGAACACGGAGAGACGACGGAACAGGCCCCGCTCCGGTTCGTCCAGCAGGTCGTGGCTCCAGTCGAGCGTGGCCCGCATGGTCCGCTGGCGCTCGGGCAGATCCCGCGCCCCGCTCGCCTCGAGGGCGCGGTCCAGGCGTGCGAGGAGCGCGGTGGGCCCGAGGAACCTGATCCTGGCCGCCGCGAGCTCGATGGCGAGCGGCAATCCTTCGAGCCGCCAGCAGATGGCCGCTATCGCGGCCGCGTTGGCCTCGCTCGGCTCGAATCCAGGCGAGGCCTGTCGGGCTCGCCGGACAAAGAGATCGACCGCCGGGGCTCCCACGACGTCCTCGAGCCCCGGCGCCTTGGTGGGATCCGGCACCCCGAGGGGCGCCACGGGGTACTCCCTCTCGCCCCGGACCCGCAGGGGGGCGCGGCTGGTGGCGAGCACGGCGAGCCCGGGGCAGGCCCCGACGAGGTCGGCCACCTCGACGGCCGCCCCCATCAGATGCTCGAAGTTGTCCAGGACGAGGAGCAGGCTCTTGTCCTGCAGGTGGGCCCGCAGCGACGCGGGGGATGAGGGTCCCTCGGCCTCCCCCGCGTCGAGCAGCGACCGTGCCACCGTCGGCAGGACGAGCGAGGCGTCGCCCACGGGTGCCAGGGCGACGAAGGAGGCCCCGTCGGGGAAGATACCGGCCGCCAGCGAAGCCCGGGCGACCTCCGTGGCAAGGCGCGTCTTGCCCACGCCCCCGGGCCCCGTGAGCGTGACCAGCCGGGCCCCCGGCCGGCCGAAGAGGCTGGCCACGGCCTCGACGTCCCGCTCCCGTCCCACCAGCGCGGTCGCCGGCGCCGGCAGGTGGACCGGGGGCGGATCCTCCTTTACCGCAGCCTTGGGAGCCCCGGCCCGGCCGGAGGCTACGAAGGCGGCGCGCTCGTCGTCCGCGAGATACAGGGCGTCGGCCAGCGAGCGGACGGTATGCGGGTAGGGACGCCGCCTCTCGCCGCGCTCGAGGGCGCTTACGGCCTTGGCGGTGAGCCCCGCGCGGGAGGCGAGCTCCCCCTGGGTGAGCCCCGCGGTCTCCCTGAGCGCCCGCAGCCGCCCGCCGAATGAATTCTCGCGGTACCCTCCCCCGTCTCCGGAGACCGGGCCGGGCCGATCCTCGACACCTCCTCCGTGCATGGTCGAAGCCTACCAGCGCCGCGGCCTTCCCGCGTGCAGAGTCCCCCACAGTCGCACCGTGGGAGAGGTGTGGGGGTGGTGTGGATGGTCCGCGGGGACTCCGGGCGGCAGACTGCCGGGCAGAGAAGAGCAGTACGGTCGAGAGGAGAGAACGATGGAGTACGGGATCACCGAAGGGCGCGCGGGGTTGGAGCGGTTGGAGATCGGGGCGCTCGACCCGGCCGAGATCGAAGAGGTCCTAGACGTCGTCGCGCGCGGGATGCGCGACAACCCCCAGCACGTCGCCGCCTTCGGGGACGACCCCGAGACCCGGCGGCGTCTCTTTCGCAGGTTGATGGCCGCGGCGTTCTCCACCAGGGACCTCTCGCACACGCTGGTCGCCCGGTGGGAAGACGGCGCCATCGTGGGCGTCTGCGGCATGATGCCGCCCGGCAACTGCCAGCCGGGGCTAGGGCAACAACTGCGTCTCCTGCCCACGCTTCTGTCCGTGGGCCCCCGCGTTGCAGGACGACTCACGCGCTGGCTGGGCGCCTGGCAGCGCCACGATCCCAAGGAGAGCCACTGGCACCTCGGCCCGCTCGCCGTCGACGCGCACCTCCAGGGGCAGGGCGTGGGCAGCCGCATGATGCGGGCCTTCTGCGCGAGGATGGACGCCGCCGGTGAGGACGCCTACCTGGAGACCGACAAGCCGATAAACGTCCGCTTCTACGAGCGCTTCGGCTTCGAGGTCACAGCTGAGCAGGAGGTCATCGGCGTGACCAACTGGTTCATGGTCCGGCGGGCGGTGAAGGGGGACCGATAGCGAAGAGCTGCGGAAGTTTTCGAGGGGCGCCGCCGGCAACCGTCCGCGGAGGGCGGTCCCGGGTGCGCGCGGTGGCCGGCGACGGGAGAGGGGCTCCAGGGCCCCCCGCTCAGGTGTAGTTCTCGGCGGTGAGCCTGACCTCGTCCCTGGCGGCGAAGTGCTCCGAGATGTACTTCTCACCCTCGTCGCAGAACAGGGTGACGATGGTCCCGAGGTCGGGGTAGGACTCGCGTACTTTCCTCGCTGCGATGAGGTTCGCGCCGCTCGAAGGACCGACAAAGAGGCCGTGCTCGCGGGCGAGGCGGCGCATCTCGCCCACGGCCTCCTCGGAGTCGACGGTGAGGGCGTTGTCGACGAGCCTCTGGTGGCGCTCGAAGATGCCGGGGACGAAGCCGTCGGAGATGCCCTCGATAAGGTGGTCCCCGATCTCCCCGCACAGGATCGTCGAGGATTCGGACGGCTCCATCGCGAAGAGCTTGACGGCGGGGTTCGCCCCGCGGAAGGCCTGGCCGACCCCGATCAGGGTCCCACCGGTCCCAACACCCATCACCATGGCGTCGGGGACGGTACCGTCGGGCAACTGCTCCAGGATCTCCGGCCCGAGCCAGGTCCGGTTCTCCTCGACGTTCCACTCGCTCTCGAACTGCGAGGGGCAGAAGTAGCCGGGCTCGCCGCCGAGCTCCTTGGCCTTGGCGAGCGCCTCGTTGACGTGGAAGTGGCCGATCTCCATTACGTCCGCCCCGAAGGCGCGGCTGATGGCGACCCGCTCCCCGCTCATCCCCTCGGGCATGACGACGAGCATCCTGTAGCCCTTGACGGCGGCCACCATCGAGAGCGCGTTTCCGGTGTTGCCGCTCGTCGCCTCGACGATGGTGTCGCCGTGCTTTAGGAGGCCCTCGTCCTCGGCGCGTTCGATCATGTACTTCGCTATCCGCGCTTTTATAGAGCCAGACGGGTTCAGGTACTCCAGCTTGCAGTAGACGCCATCGACCTCGACCATGGGCGTCCCGCCGATGGCGTCGAGGATGCTATTGGATAGACCTTTCTTCATTCCGACCTCCCTACTCGGGCGTAACGTATGCCCCGGAGAGGCCGCCGTCAACCAGGAAGGTCGAGGCGTTCATGTACGAGGACTCATCAGAGGCGAGGAAGAGGGCGGCGTTGGCGATCTCGACGGCCTCGGCGAAACGCCCCATCGGCAGGTGGACGAGCCTCCTGGCCGCCTTCTCCGGGTCCTTGGCGAAAAGCTCCTGCAACAGCGGCGTGTTGACGGGTCCCGGGCAGAGCGCGTTCACCCTCACCCCCTGGCGGGCGAACTGGACGCCGAGCTCGCGGCTCATGGCGAGGACGCCGCCCTTGGAGGCGGTGTAGGAGATCTGGGACGTTGCAGCCCCCATCACGGCCACGAACGATGCCGTGTTTATGACAGAACCCCCGCCCCGCTCCAGCAGGCGCGGTATCCCGTGCTTGCAGCAGAGGTAGACGGACTTGAGGTTCACGTTCTGGACGCGCTCCCAGGCGTCCATCTCGGTCTCCAGGATAGAGTCGTCGTCCGGCGGGGAGATGCCCGCGTTGTTGAAGAGGACGTCGATACCCCCGAAGTGCTCCGACGCCTCCCGGTACATCCGCTGCACGTCGCCCGCGTCCGTCACGTCCGCGTGAATGTAGAGGCCTTCGAGCCGCCCCGCCACCTCTTCGCCCGTCCCGTCGTTGAGGTCCACGACCACGACCTTCGCGCCCTCCTCGGCGAAGCGGCGGGCCGTCTCGCGGCCGATGCCGCTGGCAGCACCCGTTATGACCGCTACCTTGTCCTCGAGGCGACCCGGCATGCTAGTTCCCCCCCGTCGAGATGTAGACGTTCTTGACCTCGGTGTAGTGGTCGAGGGCGTGGGGGCCGAGCTCGCGGCCGACGCCGGACTGCTTGAAGCCGCCAAACGGGGTGGCGACCCGGACGGAGGTGTTCGAGTTTATGGAGAGGACGCCCGTCTCGACGCGGCGCGCCACGCGCAGGGCCTTGGCACCGTTCTCCGTCCAGACCGAGCCGGAGAGGCCGTAGGGGGTGTCGTTCGCCTGGCGGACGGCGTCGTCCTCGTCGTCGAACGGGATCACGGCGACCACGGGGCCGAAGATCTCTTCTCGGGCAGCTTTATCCTCGTTCGAGACCGGAGCCAGCACCGTCGGCGGGAACCAGAAACCCGGGCCCTCGGGGGACCGGCCCCGGATCGCCACGGGCGCGTCGTCCGGCACGTAGGCGGCGACCCGCTCCCGATGGTCTGAGGAGATGAGCGGGCCCATCTCCGTCTCCCCGTCGAGCGGGTCGCCCACGCGCAGGCCCTCCACGGCGGGCTTCATGAGATCCAGGAACTCGTCGAAGACGTCCTTCTGGACGAGGATGCGGGAGCGGGCGCAGCAGTCCTGGCCGGCGTTGCCGAAGACGGCCATGGGCGCGGAGGCTGCGGCCCTCTCGAGGTCAGCATCGGCGAAGACGACGTTGGCGGACTTGCCGCCGAGTTCCAGGGTGACGCGCTTGATGGTGCCCGAGGCGCCGGCCATGATCCCACGCCCCACCGCCGTCGAACCCGTAAACGCGACCTTCGCCACGTCCTCGTGCTCGACGAGCCTCTGTCCCACCACGCTGCCGGGCCCGACGAGGACGTTCACCACGCCCTCAGGTATGCCGGCCTCCAACGCGATCCGCTCGAACTCCAGCGCCGTGAGCGGGGTTAGCTCTGCGGGCTTGAGCACCACCGTGTTGCCCGCCGCCAGCGCGGGCGCCATCTTCCAGCTCGCGATGGTGAGGGGGAAGTTCCACGGCACAATCAGGCCTACCACGCCCAGCGGCTCCCGGAAAGTAACGTCCACGCCGCCCGAGACCGGGATGGTGTCACCGAGCATCCTCTCCGGCATCCCGGCGTAGTAATGGAAGGTGTCGGCCACCATCCCCATCTCGCCGCGGGCGTCGTTTATGGGCTTGCCCGTGTCCCTGGATTCGAGCTGGGCCAGGTTCTCCTGTTCGGCTTCGAGCGCGGCGGCGAGGCGGCGCAGGAGGCGGGATCGGTCGGCGGGCGCGACGTCGCGCCATGCCGGGAAGGCCTTCTTCGCGCGGGCGACGGCCCTGTCGGCGTCTTCGGCGGTGGCGGGTTCGATGCGTTCGACCACCTCTTCGGTGGCGGGGTTCAGGATCTCCAGCAACTACGATACCTCCAGAACTAGGGCTTGGATGAGTTGGCTCTTCTCGTCTTCTTCTGGATGCCACAGCACCCCGAGCACGAACGGGCAGGAAGGGTCCTCTATGGCCTCCACCGCGTCGTCCTCGGACCGGCCGGTCACGACCAGGCCATCGCCAACGTCCCTTATACCCTGGTGGTGGTGGGACTTCACGGGCGACCTCTCGGACCCGACGGCGCGGGCGGCGAGGGAGCCGGGGTCGAGCCTGACCTCGTGGTCAGCGAAGGTGCCAGGGGTGTGGCGGTGGTCCTCGTGGCCGAGCACGTCGGGGAGGTGCTGCTCAAGGCCGCCCCCGTAGGTGACGTTCAGGACGTGCATCCCGCGGCAGATGCCTAGAATGGGCATCCTGCGGCCTATCGCGGCGCGCACCAGCGCTAGCTCGTAGGCGTCGCGCTCGTGCTGCACGGGGCCGGTCTCCGGGTGCGGCTCCTGGCCGTAGAGGTCGGGGTCGAGGTCGCCGGCGCCGCCCGTCAGGATCAGGGCGTCCAGGAGATCCAGCAGCCCGTCCGGCTCCCTCGCGTCCTCCTCGTCCGGCGGCAGCAGGACGGGCCTGCCGCCGGCCCGCTGCACGGCGCGCACGTAGTTCGCCGGGCTGAGATAGGCCGGCATCTCCTTCCACACGCCGTAGTTGACGCTCTCGGTGGCGGCGGTGATGCCGACGGTCGGGCGGCCGTTTTTCCCGCTCACAGACGCTCGAAGTTCCGGTAGCGCTCCCAATCGGTAACGGCGGACTCGTAGGCCTCTATCTCGACCCGCGCCGCGTTGAGGTAGTGACCTACGACCTCCTCCCCAAACGCCTCCCTCGCCACGTCGCTCGCGGCGAAGAGGTCCCTGGCCTCCTTGAGGCTCGTCGGGACGTGGGGCTTATCCGTCTCGTAGGCGTTCCCGGCGAACTCGTCCTCCAGGGAGAGCTCGTTCTCTATGCCGTGCAGGCCGGCGGCGATCATGGCAGAGATGGCCAGGTAGGGGTTCACGTCCCCGCCGGGGATGCGGTTCTCGACCCGCAGGGAAGGCCCGTGCCCGACGACGCGTAAAGAACACGTGCGGTTATCCCGGCCCCACGCGACGGCGGTCGGGGCGAAGGAGCCCTTGGCGTAGCGCTTGTAGGAGTTGATGTTCGGGGCGAAGAGGGGCATCAGCTCGCGCAGGCAGGCGACCTGGCCGGCGAGGAAGTGCTGGAAGGTGTCGGAGAAGCCGTGGCCGTCGGCGAAGACCGGGGCCCCGTCCTCGCCACGGAGGCTCAGGTGGATGTGGCAGGAGTTGCCCTCGCGCTCGTCGAACTTGGGCATAAAGGTGATGGAGCAGCCCTCTTGCGAAGCGATCTCCTTGGCGCCGTTCTTGTAGATCGCGTGCCCGTCGGCGGTGGCGAGGGCCTTGTCGAACTTGAAGTTGATCTCGTGCTGCCCGAAGTTGCACTCGCCCTTGGCGTCCTCCACCGCGAGCCCCGCAGCCCCCATAGTGTTCCGGATGCGCCTCAGCAACGGCTCGATCCTGGCGGTGCCGAGCAGCGAGTAATCCACGTTGTAGAGGTTGGCGGGATCGAGGTCCTTGTAGCCCTTGCGCCACGCCTCCTCGTAGGTGTCCATAAAGACTATGAACTCGAGCTCCGTGCCCACGAAGGCCTCGAGGCCGCGCCCGGCGAGGCGCATCAACTGGCGCTTGAGGATCTGGCGCGGCGAGGCCACGACAGGGGATCCATCCTCCCATACGAGGTCGCACGTGACCATCGCCGTCCCCTCCTGCCAGGGCACTACCCGCAAAGTGTCCATGTCCGGCTTGAAGACGAAGTCCCCGTAGCCGCGCTCCCAGGAGCTCATCGTGTAGCCCTCGACGGTGTTCATCTCGACGTCGACGGCTAGCAGGTAGTTGCACCCCTCGGCGTCGTGCTCGACGACCTCGTCGAGAAAGTGCGTGGCCGTCAGGCGCTTGCCCTGCAGGCGGCCCTGCATGTCCGTCATCGCTATGAGGACGGTGTCTATCCGCCCGGCGTCGACCTCGGCGCTCAGGGTGTCGAGGTCGAGGTGCCCCTTTGGTCTGGTCTCCATGGTTTCCTTTCTAGCTTCCGGCCAGCTCGGCTTCGGCCTTCTCGATGGTCGCGAACTCTTCCTCCGGGGCCTGGGCCACGAGATGGTGGCGGCTGTAGAGGAGGAAGTAGACGATAAAGAGCGCGTAGATGCCGAGCATTATGAGGGCCGCGTTGCGGTCCACGATAAACGTCGCCACCACGGCCGCGAGCGCCAGGACGAGCGCGATGCCTGAGGTGACGGTGCCCCCTGGCGTGCGGTACGGCCGTTCGAGGTCGGGCTCGCGGCGCCGGAGGACTATGTGGGAGAGCATCATAAGGGCGTAGCTTACCGTGGCACCGAAGACGGCGATGTTGATGAGCGTGGCCCCGTTGACGGTGAGGGCGAGCAAGAAGCCGATGATGCCGGGCACGATCAGGGCGACCCACGGGGTCCTGCGGGTCCCTGTCAGGGAGAGCACCTTCGGCAGGTAGCCGGCCCGGGAGAGCGCGAACATCTGGCGGGAGTAGGCGAAGATGATGGAGAAGAACGACGCTATAAGCCCCGCGAGCCCCGCCACGTTGACGATGGCGCCGAGCGTGGTGGTGCCGCCGTAGGCCTCCTCCAGCGCCAGCGGCAGCACGGAGGGTGCTGCGAGCATCTCGTCTGTCGTGAAGGCAGACGAACCCGCGCCGCCGGGGCCGAAGAAGAGGACGAGCACCGCGAACAGGAGCAGCGCCGCCATGCCGCCGATGAGCCCCTTGGGCATGTCGCGCTGGGGGTCGCGGGTCTCCTCCGCGGCGAGCGGAACGCCCTCGATGGCGAGGAAGAACCAGATCGCAAACGGGAAAGCCGCCCATATCCCCACGAACCCGAGCGGCAGGAACGAGCTCGCCCCCGCCGCGTTCGTCGCCTCTATGGTGAACAGGTTCGACACCTCGAACTGCGGGATCATGCCCACGATAAACACCGCGAGCGCCAGAACGGCGATCACGGTTATGGCGAACATGAGCTTGAGCGCCTCCCCGACCCCGTAGAGGTGGATGCCGACGAAGATCGCATAGCACGCCAGGTAGACGACCCATCCCCCCCCCCCGATGAGCGTGTCCATGTACCCGCCGATAAACGTCGCGATGGCCGCAGGCGCCACGGCGTACTCGATGAGGATCGCCGTCCCCGTCGCGAACCCGCCCAGAGGCCCGAGAGCCCGCCGCGCAAACCCGTACCCTCCCCCGGCCGTGGGTATCGTGGATGACAACTCGGCCAGCGAGAACACCATCGCCACGTACATCGTCGCCATCAGCAGCGTCGCGATGAACAGCCCGCCCCACCCGCCCTCGGAGAGCCCGAAGTGCCACCCCGCGAAATCCCCCGAGATAACGTAAGCGACCCCGAGCCCCGCGAGGAGAACCCAGCCGGCAGCCCCCCCCTGCAACTGCCGCTGGTCCATGTAATCGGACCCGACGTTCTCGTACTCGACCCCCTGACGACTCCTGCGCTCCGACTCGCTCACCCCGAACTCCTCTCCCGCGGATGTCCTAACACCCTGGCACGATGCTCACAAACGCATCATAATTAATACCAATTCGTCATACAAGGGGTCTGGAGGTCTCCCTATCGGGCGTGGGACGGGAGGCAGGTCGCGCAAGAGGACGCCGCTGTACCTGCAGGTCGAGCGGCGGATAGAGGACCTGCTGCTCAGGGGGCGGTACAAGGCCGGCGACCGCATACCGCCAGAGGCCGAGCTTATAGGCACCCTTGGCGTCTCCCGGGTGACGGTGCGCGCGGGGCTGGCGCGGCTCGTCGAGCGCGGTTTGCTGGACCGCCGCCAGGGGAGCGGGACGTTCCTCGTGCGCCCGCCGGACGGGGCGCGGCTCCGCTCAGGGCTGGAGAAGCTCGAGACCTACACCGTCCACGCCGAGCGGCTGGGCGTCAGGCTCGCGAGCGCGGGCCTGGAGATAGAAGAGGTCGGAGCGGGCCCAGACGAGGCGGGGGCGTTGGAGGTCGAGGAGGGCGGCCCGCTCGTAAGGGTCTCGCGCGTCCTGCTCATGGAGGGCGCCCCGGCCGCCTGGATGGTGGACCACGTGCCTGCAGACGTCGTGGGGGTGGAGAGGGTGCGCGAGCTTTTCCGCCCCGACGCCATGCTCCTCGACCTCCTCGTCTCCGAAGGCGTCCCCGTGGGCTCCTCCCAGATGTCCATAGAGGCCGTCATGATCGGCCCCGAGGACGCCGTCGGCGCGAAGCTGGAGCTCGAAAGACCCACGGCCGCCCTCTCGCTGGCCCAGACCATGTACCTCGTGGACGGACGCCCCGTCCAGCGCTCCCACGACACCTTCCTGCCGGGCAAGCTCAACCTGCACGTGGTCAGGGAGCTCTTCGAGGTCAGAAAGCTGGGGTAGAGGCTACAGGCATCAGGTTTCAGGTATCTCGGAGAGAAGTCGCCGCGAACCCGTTGTCCCCGCGGTGCCGGGCGTGGTTCAGGCGCTGCGGGTCGTCGCAGGCAGCCAGGCATCGACGTTGTCGCGGGCGTAGTCGGCGAAGGAGATCGGGGGCCGCCCGAGTACGCGTCCGACGGAGTCGTCTATGGCAGCACTCCAACCGGCGCTTATGCCCCCGAATAGCCCCATCATCATGTCCGCGTAGTCTCCCGGCATCCCCCACTCGACCATCACCCGCCGCATCGTCTCGGGCTCCACGTCCACGTGGCGCACCTCCCTGCCAACCGTCGTCCCGATGGTCTCTGCCGCCTCGCCGAAGGTCAGGGCCCGCCCGCCGGTGAGCGCGTACCCGGCGCCTTCGTGGCCCTCCTCCACGAGCGCCGCGGCGGCGACGGCCGCGATGTCGCGGGAGTCGATAAAGCTTACGGCCGCGCTACCGGTGGGCGCGGGGAGCTCCCCCCGTTCGATGATGGGTGCCAGAAAGAAGCTCTCGCTGAAGTTCTGCATAAACCAGTTCGGGCGCAGGATCGTCCACCCGGCGCCGCTCCCCATAACGGAGAGCTCGATCTTGCGCAGCCCCACCTCCTCGGGGGCCGCGTCGACCCCCATGGCGGAGAGGTGCACGATCCTGCGCACGCCGCCATCTACGGCCCGCCTCAAAAACGGAACCACCTGCCCGCTCGCGTCGGCGACGAGGGCCGGGGGCACGAGGTAGAGGCTCCCGACGCCCTCCAGGGCCGCCGCGTGCGTCTCGGGACGCGCCCAGTCGAACTCGACCGCCTCCGCCCCACCGCCCGCCGGCCTCCCGGGATGCCGGCTCGCCGCCCGCACGGGCACGCCCCCCTCGGCCAGCAGACGCACCAGCTCCCGCCCCGTCTTGCCCGTGCCGCCGGTGACGAGCACCCTCTCGTTCGCCTTCTCCACGTCCGCCTCTTCCTCTCGGGCCCCCCTCGCGGGAACCTTCAGAGAGATGCTATTCGTCCTCCGGGGGTCCTTCCATGCCGTTTTTGCTTCCGTTTATGTCCGTTCGTCTCGCGCGCGCCCACCGCCGGGGCCGGGGTGGGGTAGAGTCTGGGCATGGTGGACGTGCTAACGGACGTGTTGGCGGCGGCGAGGGTCGGTGGTGCGATCTTCGCCCGGAGCGAGGCCCGCGCGCCCTGGGGTCTGCACTTCGCGGGGTCCAGGCTCGCGGCCTTCCACGTCGTCTCCCACGGGACCTGCTGGCTGCGTCTGGATGCCACGAACGCCCGCCCGGGTGGCGAGCCGGTCCGGTTACGGGCCGGCGACGTGGTGTTCCTGGCGCAGGGAACCGGGCACGTGCTCTCCGACGGTCCTGCGACGCCGGCGGTGGAGTTCGCGGCCCTGGCCCGGCACGAAGAGGAAGGCGGGCCGGCCGCCGGGGTGCGGGCGGGTGGCACGGGTCCGGCCACGGGGCTCGTCTGCGGCGCCTACGCGTTCGACGCGGACGGGCCTCACCCATTCCTAAAGTCGCTGCCGGAGTTGATCCACCTGCCGGCGGAGTCGTTGTCGTCCGGCGGGACCCTCGGGGCGACGGTGCGGCTGCTCTGCGGGGAGGTCGAGGCGCGGGATCCCGGCGCGCAGGCGGTCGTCGACAGGCTCGTGGACGTGCTCCTGATCTACGTCCTCAGGGAGTGGCTGGGGCGGCAGGAGGAGGGCTGTCCCGGCTGGTTCGGGGGGTTGCGGGATCCCCAGGTCGCCGGGGCGCTCTCCCTGATCCACGGTTCCCCCGGGCGGCGGTGGACCATCGCCTCCCTCGGGGCGGCGGTCGGGCTCTCGCGCGCGGCCTTCGCCCGCCGGTTCGGCGCCCTGGTGGGCGAGCCGCCGATGTCCTACCTCGCCCGCTGGCGCATGACCCTCGCCGCCAGGGCGCTGCGCGAGCGGGAAGACCCGCTAGGGGTCATCGCGCAACAGGTGGGGTACGACTCGGAGTTCGCCTTCGCGAAGGCGTTCAAGCGCCTGCACGGGGAGGCACCCGGCAGGTACCGTATCCGGAACCGTCGCGGGGAAAGCCGGAACGAAGCGGGCGCCGCCGCGCGGACCGCGGAGTAGGCTAGATCTAACCCGGAGCCTACTGGTACATCTCCCCCACCTTCATCGTGCCGCGCTGGACGAGCTCTATCTTGTAGCCGTCCGGGTCCTCGATAAAGGCGATGCGGTAGTCGTTGCCCTCGGCGGTGAGGGTCTTCGGTTCGAGGGTGACGGTCACGCCCTGGTCTTTGAGGTCCCCGACGGTGGCTTCGAGGTCGTCCACGGTGAAGGCGACGTGGGCGTAGCCGTTGCCCTTGTCGTAGGGCTCGGTCTGATCGTGGTTGTGGGTGAGCTCCAGCATCGGGGAGGCCGGGTCTTCTTCCAGGGCGAAAAAGTGGTTGGTGGCGGAGCCGAGATCCATCTCGCCGACCTTCTTCATGCCGAGCTTGTTCACGTAGAAGTCCTCGCTTCTGGCGGGGTCTAGGACGCGGTAGCAGGTGTGGATAAAGGTCGCGGCCATCGGGGCTCCTCCCTCTCTGTGTCGTCCGTTCCGATCGTGAAGGGTAGCATCCTGGCCCCCGGACGGGCGACCGGGGGAAACGGCCGCTGTAGACTGTGCCGGAGTGGAATCCGGCGGGTGGTAGGGAGGAGCGAATCTTGGGTGAGATCGGCTGGGAGGACTTCGAGAAGGTGGAGGTGAGGGCGGGGCGGATCGTCGCCGCCGAGCCGTTCCCAAAGGCGAGAAAGCCCGCGATCAAGCTCACCGTAGACTTCGGGCCGGAGATCGGGGAGAGGAGGACCAGCGCCCAGCTCACAGCCCACTACGACTCCGGGGCCCTGATAGGCAAACAGGTCGTCGCCGTCGTCAACTTCCCGCCAAAGAGGATCGCGGGCTTCAAGAGCGAGGTCCTCGTCCTCGGCGTCCCCGACGAGGCCGGCGAGGTCGTCCTCCTCTCCCCCGACATAGAGGTGCCCGAAGGCGGGAGGATGTTCTGAGCCTCGCCTCCGACGGGGCCGGTTGAGGGCGTGGAGGGCTCGGGCCCGCCGCCGGCCGCGGGCGTCCGGCTCCCCTGGGCGGACGTCCCTGGACGCGTGCGCGGGGCCGTCGAGGCAAGGTTGGGAGAGCGGGTAACCGCGGCAACGTCCTCGCCCGGCGGGTTCTCGCCCGGCGTCGCCGCCCGGCTCAGGACCTCGGGCGGTCGCAGGGTCTTCGTCAAGGCCGTGGGCCCGAAACCCAACCCGGACTCGCCCGCCATACACCGCCGGGAGGCAGAGGTCGTCGAAGGCGAGGGGGGTTGGATCCTTCTCGCCTTCGAGGACGTGGCCGGACGGAGCCCCGCGGAGTCCTGGCGGCCCGACGAGTTGGACCGGGCACTCGACGCCCTCGCATCCCTCTCGGATCTTCTCACCCCCTCGCCGCTGCCACCGGCTTCCGTCGGAAGCGCGGGCGGGTGGTCCGTGGTCAACGGACGGCACTGACGGAGGCTGGCAGAGTAGCGTCCGACCCGCCTCGACGGCTGGTCGCTCCGGCATCTGGACCGGATCGCGAAGCTAGAGGCGGCGGCCCCGGAGGCCGTTGTCGGCGACACGCTGCTCCACCTGGACGTGCGGGCGGACAACCTGATCCTCACGCCGGACCAAGCCGTGCTCGTGGACTGGCCCCACGCCCGCGTAGGTGCCCCCTGGGTGGACCTGCTCTTCTTCGCCCCGAGCGTCGCCATGCAGGGCGGGCCCTCCCCGGAGAATCTCCTGTCCCGCTATCCCCCGGCCCGCCACGCCGATGCGGATGCCGTCACGGCCGTCGTCGCCGCCAGGGCCGGGTTCTTCGTTGGGGAGGGTCTGCAACCCGCGCCGCCGGGTTTGCCCACCCTGCGGGCGTTCCAGGCGGCGCAGGGTGAGGTGGCGCGAGCGTGGCTGGCCCGGAGAACCGGGTGGAGGTGAGCGGCGGCCCGCGCAACCGGAGGGTTCAAATTCGCGTAGTATCCATTGTGACGGAACCTGGAGAGGAGGAGCTTCCATGAGCGAGACGAACCTGGAGCAATTCAGGGAGGTAACGCCGGCAGGCAGGCTGACGTTGCAGAACTCGGCGATGCTCAAGGTCAGCCTGCAGAACGACCAGATCCAGGCCAAGCTCGGCTCGATGGTCGCCTACCAGGGCGACGTCCGCTTCGAGCACAAGGGCGGGGGGCTCGGGAGGTTCTTCAAAAAGGCCCTCACCGGCGAGGGCACCAAGCTCATGACCCTCACGGGTACCGGGGAGGTCTTTCTGGCCCACGACAAGCAGAAGGTCATGATCCTGGAGCTCGACAACGACCGCATGACCGTGAACGGCGAGAACATCCTCGCCTTCGAGCCGGGCATCGAGTGGGACATCAGGCGCGTCGAGGGCGCCGGGCGTCTCGCCGGCGGGCTCTTCAACGTCGTCCTCGAAGGCTCCGGCAAGGTCGCCGTCACCTCCGACGGGGAGCCCGTCCTGCTCGACACCTCCACCCCGACCTTCGCGGACCCCGACTCGGCGATAGCCTGGAGCGGCGGGGTGAGGACGAGCGTCAGGAGCGACGTCTCGTTCAAGACCTTTATCGGCAAGGGGAGCGGGGAGACGTTCCAGATCGGCTTCGAGGGGGCCGGGTGGGTCCTGATCCAACCCTCAGAGGGGCCGACCATCCCGGACCACTCCCACGGCGGCGAGGGCGGCGGTGGCGGGGGCCTGGGCTCGTTCTTCGACGACTGACCCGCGCTGAGCCTACGGCCGCTTTCGGCGCAGGGGTCCTCGTCCGATCGCGGCGATCAGAACGGAGACCAGACCGGCCGCGAAGGCGACCGCGAACGCCGCGCGGCTGCCGGAGAGGTCGATCGCGACGCCCGCCAGCACCGCCCCGGCCGCGGCCCCGACCGTAAGCGCGGTGACGACCCACGTCAGGCCTTCTGTGAGGGCCGCGCGGGAGACCAGCGCCTCCACGAGGGTGCTGCTCGCGATCAGCGCGGGCGCGATCCCCACGCCCGCGATGGTGACGGAGAGGGCCATCGCCACGATGCCGTCGGCGAGCAGGATCGGCACGGTCCCCGCGCAGAACACGGCCGTGGCAACCAGAAATCGGCGGTCTGGCGGCATTCTCCAATCACGGGCGCCGTAGCCCAGACCGGCGAGCATGCTGCCGGTGGCGAAGAGGGCGAGCAGCGGGCCGGCCGCGCCGGCGCTCCCCCGCTCCCGCGCGAAGGCGACCATCCCGACGTCTATCACGCTGAGCGAGATCCCAACGGCGGCGCACGAGAGGGCCAGGACCATGAGGCCCGGCGAGAGCACCGCGAAGCGTCCGGCCGGGCGAGGCTCTGACGAGGTCCCTGGCTCCGTGCTCCCCTGGATGGCCAGGTAGAGAGACCCCACGACGGCGAAGACCAGGGGGCCTAGCAACCCCGCCGCGGGAGCGACCCCGACGGCCAGCGCCGTGACGAGCACAGGGCCGACGACGAAGACGGCCTCGTCGAGAACGGACTCCAGCGCGAAGGCCGTGCCGAGCGCGGGCGTGCCGCCCACGAGCCCGGCCCACCTCGCCCTCACGAGCGACCCCACCGGAGTCACGGCAGCCCCCGCGAGCCCGGCCGCCGGAAAGAGCGTCCAGGCGGGCGCGGAGACCTGGGCCGCCAGGACGAGGAGCAGGGTGCCCGAGGTATGCGCCGCCAGGGCGAGGACAAGCAACCTTCGCTGGCCGTGCCTGTCCGACAGGCGTGCCAACCACGGCGACGTAAGGGCTTGGGAGAGCGTGAGCGTCGCCGCGACGGCGCCGGCTAGGCCGTAAGAGCCCGTGAGCGCGACGAGCATGAGCACGCACCCCAGGCCGCGCATAGACATCGGCATCCGGGCCACGAACCCGGCGACGACGAAGCTGCGGGCGCCAGGGGTCGAGAGCAGCGAGCCGTACTTACCAGAGATCGACGGTCCTTCGTGGTCCCGGCGCGCGGGCGACGCCCGCTAGGGCCTCACGCGGGCGACGCGCACACCAGACCGGCCGGACAGGAGTGTCAGCCCACGACCAGGTTCACGAGCCGGCCCGGCACGTAGACGGCCTTGCGCACCTGCTTGCCCTCGACGTGCGGGCGGACCCTCTCGCTCGCGAGCGCCTGCTCCCTGGCGTCCTCCTCCGAGATGCCGGCCGGAACCGTTACGCGGTCGCGCACCTTGCCGTTGACCTGCACGACGAGCGTGATCTCCTCCTCGACGATGAGCGCCTCGTCGTAGCCGGGCCAGGCCTGCTCGTGGACGGAGCCCACCTCCCCCAACTCGGCCCACATCTCCTCGGCGTGGTGCGGCGCGAGCGGTGCTAAGACCGTGACGAACGTCCGCAAGGCCTCCCGCCACTCCTCCCCGGCGACCGCCCCCTTGACGCCGAGCAGGTAGTTGGTGTGCTCCATGAGGGCCGCGATGGAGGTGTTGAAGCGGAAGGTCCCAAGGTCGCCGGTGACCTTCTTGACGAGCCTGTTGGTCCGCCGGGGAAGCTCCGCGGGGTCGGCCTGGGCGCTGGAGGCCTCATCGCCGGTGACGAGCGAGAGGGCACGCCGGAGAAAACGCGAGACGCCCCCGATGCCCTGGCTGTCCCAGGGCCCGCCCTCGTTCCACGGGCCGACGAACATCAGGAAGAGGCGCAGGGCGTCCGAGCCGTAGAGGTCGACGAACTCCTGCGGGTTGACGACGTTGCCTCTCGACTTGCTCATGCGGTTGCCGTCCGGGCCGAGGATGATGCCCTGGTTGAAGAGCCGGCGCATCGGCTCGTCGAAGTCCACGAGACCGAGGTCGCGCATGACCTTCGTGAAAAAGCGGGTGTAGAGCAGGTGCAGCACCGCGTGCTCTATCCCCCCGGTGTACTGGTCAACCGGGAGCCACTTCTCGCCCCGCGCCGGGTCGAACGGCCCCTCGTCGTAGTGGGGACTCAGGTAGCGGTACTGGTACCACGAGGAGTCCATAAACGTGTCCATCGTGTCCGTCTCGCGGGTGGCAGGGCCGCCGCAGATGGGGCACTCGGTATTGTAGAAGTCGGGGTCGAGCTTGAGCGGAGACTCGCCCGTCGGCATAAACTCCGCGTCCTCAGGGAGCCTGACGGGGAGGTCCCCCTCGGGGACGGGGACGGCGCCGTGCTCGGGACAGTAGATTATCGGGATGGGGGTCCCCCAGTAGCGCTGGCGCGAGATCAACCAGTCGTGGAGGCGGTAGGTGACGGCGCGGCGGCCTGTTCCCTCCTCTTCGAGGTGCCCGATCATACGCTCCTTGGCCTCGTCCACCCCGAGCCCGTCGAGAAACCCGCTGTTGATGGCCGGCCCCTCTCCGGTGTAGGCCTTGCCTTCGAAGTCCTCCGGCGGCTGGACGGTGCGGATGATGGGGAGGTCGTACTTCTCGGCGAACTCCCAGTCGCGCTCGTCCTGGCCGGGGACCGCCATGATGGCGCCGGTACCGTAGCCCATGAGCACGTAGTCGGCGGCGTAGACCGGGATCTTCTCCCCGTTGGCCGGGTTGATCGCGTACGCCCCGGTAAAGACGCCCGTCTTCTCGCGGGTGACGTCGGTCCGGTCGATCTCGCTCATGCGGGCTGCCTTCTCGACGTAGGCCCGCACCTCGTCCTCGCGCTCGGGAGTCGTTATCTCCTCGACGGCCGGGTGCTCGGGGCTCGTCACGAAGAACGTCGCCCCAAACAGCGTGTCGGGCCTCGTGGTAAAGACCCCTATGGGACCGTAGCCCTCTACCTCGAACTCTATCTCGGCGCCCTCAGAGCGGCCGATCCAGTTCCGCTGGAGCGTCTCGACCCGCTCGGGCCACTCTATCTTTGAGAAGTCGAGCAGCTCGTCGGCGTAGTCCGTGATCTTGAACAGCCACTGGGGGAGGTTCTTCTTGATGACGGGCGTCCCGCACCGCTCGCACCGGCGATCCGGACCGACAACCTGCTCCCGCGCCAGCGTCGTCTGGTCCTTGGGACACCAGTCGACCGGGGCCTCCTTGCGGTACGCGAGCCCCTTCTCGAAGAACTTGAGGAAGAACCACTGGTTCCAGCGGTAGTACTCGGGCGTGCAGGTGACCACCTCGGCGGAGAGGTCGAACATCGCCCCCATCTGCCGGAGCTGCCCGCGCATGTTCTCTATGTTTGACATGGTCCACTTGTACGGATGTATGCCGCGGTTTATGGCGGCGTTCTCGGCCGGCAGCCCGAAGGCGTCGAACCCTATGGGGAAGAAGACCCGGTAGCCGTTCATCCGCATGAAGCGCGCCCTAGTGTCGGACGGGGTCATCGCGTACCAGTGCCCGACGTGCAGGTCCCCGCTCGGGTAGGGAAGCATGGTGAGCGCGTAGTGCTTGGGCTTTGAGGTATCCTCGTCCGTCTCGTAGAGCCCGCTCTCGGCCCACCTCTCCTGCCAGCGGCCCTCGAGGACGGTCGGGTCGTAGTTTTTCCTCGGTTTGGTCTCGCTCACGAGAGACTCCTTCTGCGATGGCGTTGGTCGGTGCGGGGGTGAGAGGAGGCGCAGGGGGCTATAGTCGAGGACCGGCGTTCCAGACCTTGTCGCCCTTCTTGCGCATGCACCTAATATAGCACCGACCGGCTACGCGATAAAGAAGGGGAGCGCCAGCGCCAGCGCCGCCGCGACGAGCGTGCACAGCACGTTCGTCGCCTCGTTTCCGAGCCGCGGAAGCCGGGCTCCGACGAGGCTGTCGGCCACGGTGCCGAGAAAGGCGGCGAGCGCTACGAGCCCGGCCGCCCCCCACCCCCCGATGAGCCCGAGGGCCAGCCCGAGCCCCGCGGTAAGCCCGGCCGCCGCCACACCGGCGAGGGTGCCGGGCAGGGAGATGGCCCCGTCTGTGCCGGGCGAAACCTTCCGTCCGGTGGTTACGAGCCGCGGCTGGCGGCGCGAGAGTTGCCCGACCTCGGACTCGGCGGTATCGGCGAAGGCCGCGCCGATGGCCGCAACGTACGCGGCGGAGAACGCGTCCGACAGGCCCAGCGCGTAGAGCACGGCGCACAGGACGGCGACGCCGGCGTTGGCCAGGGCGTTGCGGGCCCCGCGCCGGCCGCCACGCGCCTCAGCGCCTCCGGCCCTTCTCTTGCGGTCGTAGCCGAGCCTGGTGAGCGCCGACCCGCCGACAACAAAGAGGACGAGCAGGGCGAACCCCTGCGGCCCGAGGCATGCGTAGACGGGTGCTCCGACGAGGACGCCGCCAAGGGCGCCGCGCGGGCTCACCCAGCCGAGCCGGTACGCCAGGGCCGCGAAGGCGGCGGTGACGGGCAGGGCGAGAAGCACCTGCGTGGACACGCCAGCCCTAAACGTGCGTTGCGTAGATCGACGGCACGACGGGGGCCATCCAAACCCTTAGCAAAATATGCGGGGAGCCGATCAAAGGCCCTCCATGTAATGACGCATGGCCTCGACGTGTTGGGCTGCAAGCCTGACCCTCTGTGCCCAGGCCATCGGGTCCTCGTCGCCCTGATCCTCGTCATCGGCCGCGTAATCCGGGTTCGTCCGGTACGTTAGCCCTTCGGCTTCCAGATAATCTAGGGTGAAACCGAGGCTTTGGCAGAACAGGGGCCAAGCGCAGTCGTTGCCGATCGTGTCCACGTTGCAACCTTTGACGATGGCTTCCGCAGCACGACGAGACAGCCCCCGGGCTGCCATCATGACATCCCACGACCGGCCACTCACGAGGCGAAAGATCTCGTTCACGATACCTTCGGTCGTGGCGAGGCGCCGGGGGAGGGTTGCCATCGACCGTGGGCCACGACCGATGACCGTGCAATCATTGCGCTGGATCCACCGGACGGCGGCGTCCAGTTCGTCGGCGTCGTTCTCTAACCAGCGTAGGACGTGATCAAGATCCAAATAAAGGACGTGGTCAAACGTACCGGCCCTCAGCGCTAGCGCTAAGGCCCCACGCCGATGGCGCCCGATGGCGTCGGGGTCAGCGGGAGCGGAGGCCAGGCTGGCCCCGACGGATTCGAACACGTCGAGGACCCCCCGGTGGGTGGAAAGGGTCGTGTGCACGGCGAGGGAGCCGAACCGGCCACACATCTCGGGTAGCAATTCGCCCAGCTTGTCGACGAGATGCCCTTGAGGGTCAGACACCGCCAGGGCGAGCGCGGCCCTAGGCACGAGCGCGCCGTTCGATGGATTCGCCCAACGCCATGAACGAAAAATCATGCGGCAAAGCCCGACACCCCGGGAGTTGTTGAATCACTGCTTCGCTAGTCCTGGCACCCCGGCCGAGTAGGCTTACAGTAGCCGAAACCATGGACCGGATAGCCCTAGACGCTTCCGAGGCGTTCGAGGAGCCGGCGGGCGTAGCGCGCGCACTCCAGGGGGGAGGCGTGCAGCAGGGCCGGCTCGACCATCCCGGCCTTCACGCCGGCGTCGGTCAGGCGGCCGACGCCCTGGTAGAGGAGCGAGCCCGCCAGCGGGTTGGTCCGGTTCGGGACCGCGACGACCATTGCGTAGAGCACCCCGTCTGCCCCATCCGGGGCTCCGACGGCATCAACGGCGTCCGGGCGGTCCTGGCCGATGGCGAAGACCTGTACGGTTGGTACCTCGGATCTCTCGGACCTCCCCTCCCTCATGCTCTCCCAGACCGCCGTAGTCTTGGTGAACCCGGCAGCGAGCGCCGCCCGCGAGAGGCCGGACCACACGTCGCCGGCCACCTGCCGGGCGAGTGGGCTCTCGTAGTCCACGCACATGCCGACGGTCACCTCCAGGGCGCCCGTTTCGTGGGGCGAAGGACCTATGACCCCTCACCCGCCCCGCGTTTATCCAGCCGTCTCCTGAAGACGTCTATCTCCTTGACGGTCTGGAGGTCTCCATTCGCCTCGGCGACCCGGCGGCCCCTCTCGAAGACGTCGCGGGCCTCGGCGTCCTCGCCGAGCTCGAAGTGGGCGCGGCCGAGCACCCGGTAGGCCACGGAGTAGTCCGGTTTGTGTTCGACGGCGCGCTTGAGGTGGTCCCTCGCCTCGGCGTGCCTACCCTCCTTGAAGAGCTCGTTGCCCAAAGAGTAGAGGACCATGGGGTTCGTCGCGTCCCTCTGCAGGAGCTTGCGGAACATCTCCGTGCGCGGGCTCTCCATCTCTCACTCCCGTCTGGCCTGTACGCTACGGTCCATTTTTAGCATCGCGGCGCCCCGTCTGCTAGAACCGCCCGGATGGACGTCGAAACCCTGATCCGTGCCCTCTCACACTCGGAGGATCTCACCCCGTTCCGGAGCCTCGTCGATCCCCTCGTCGAGCACGACCGGAGGCGCGGCAGCGACCTCGTCAGGACCCTCAAGACGTACTTCGCCGCCGGCGCCAACGCGAGCGAGGCGGCCGACCGGCTCTTTCTTCACCGCAACAGCATGACCTACCGTCTGGAGCGCATAGGCAAGCTGACAGGTTTAGACTTGAGGGATCCCGGGGTAGCGCTTGCCCTGCAACTGGGTGTTTTGTCCCTAAACAGAGGAGTGACGGATGAAGATGAGCGCCCGTAACCGGCTGCCAGGCACCATCACCGAGGTCGTCAAGGGGGAGGCCGCGGCGAAGGTGACCCTGCAGGTCGGCGACAACCACATGGTCGCCCTCATAACCCGCGAGAGCGCCGACGAGCTCGGCCTGGAGGTAGGCAAGCAGGCCACCGCGCTCGTCAAGGCCACGGACGTCATGATCCTGACCGACGAAGGCGTCGCGTAAGGCTTCAGGCTTTAGGTTCTAGGCTTTAGGTGTGCGGTCGCCTGGGGTGGGGACGCAGCCCCCTGGTCTCGGACCGTTCAGCGTGATGGACAACCTACTGGACTCCGCCGTCTACCCCTGAAACCTAATATCTAAAGGCCGAAACCTCCCTGGTCAGGTACCTCACCGTCAGGATCACGACGAATGCGAAGCCGAGGACCATGACGGAGAGCGCGACGGCCGCGTCGATGTTGTTCTGGAACTCGGCGAAAATGGCGAGCGGGACGGTCTGGGTGACGCCCCGGAAGCTGCCGGCGAAGACGATGGTCGCCCCGAACTCCCCGAGCGCCCGCGCCCAGGCCATCATCGCGCCGGCTATCAGGGCCGGGAGGGCCAGCGGCACGGTCACTTTAGTGAACGCGGCGTACCGGCCCGCCCCATCCACCAGGGCGGCCTCCTCCACGTCGCGCCGCACCCCGGCGAACCCGACGGCCGCCTGGCGCACGTAGAAGTGGCCCGCGACGAAGACCTCGGCGATGATGACCGCCGCGGTTGTAAAAGTCACGGTCACGCCCAGTACCTCGAGGTGCTGGCCCACAAGCCCGAACCTGCCGAAGGTCAGCAGCAGCGCGATGCCCGCCGCTGACGGCGGCAGCACCGCCGGGATGTCCACCAGGGTCTCGACGATCTTCTTGCCCGGAAAGTCAGCCCGGGCCAGCACGTAGGCCGCGGGCGTCCCGACGGTGAGTATGATCGCCATGGAGATCGAGGTCGTCTTGATGCTGAGTAGCAGCGCGTCGAGGGCCACCGGCGAGGCCATCGCCCGCCACGAGTTCTCGCTCGCCGTCCACAGCAAGAGGCTTATGAACGGCAGGCTGATAAAGCCCGCGAGCAGCGCCAACGCCGCGACGGCCAGCCCGGAGGCGAGCGCGTCGCCGCTCCAGATCCGCCCGCCTAGCCGCCCGTCTTTGCCCCCTCCCCTCACGCGGCGGGCTCGAACCCCCACTCCTCCAGCACGCGCTGGCCCTCCTCGCTGGTTACGAGATCCACCCACCTTCGGGCCAGGTCCGGCTCCTTCGCGTCCTTCAGCGCGGCGACCGGGTACGTCGCGATTATGTTCAGGTCCGGCGGGATGGGGACGACCTCGACCCGGTCCCTGACGTCGGGCGTGTAGTCGCTGGCGTAGCCGAACGTCGCGTCGGCGTCCCCCACGACCACCCGGTTTACGGACGCCCGCACGTCGGCCTCGCGCGAGACGACGTTGGAGAGGACGTCCTTCTCAAAGCCGGCGCCGTACTCCTCTTCTGCCTTGGCAAGAATCTCAAGGGCGTAGTCGGCTGCCGGCACGCCTTCCTCGGCCAGCACGAGCCTGACGCCCGGCTTCGCGACGTCCCGAAACTCCTCTATGCCCGCCGGGTTGTCCTCCGGCACCATGATGACCTCGCGGTTCTTGACGAACACCACGGGCTCTTCTCCGGTCAGGCCCTCCTCCACCGCCGTGTCCATCTCCTCCTCCGAGGCCGAGGCGAAGACGTCTGCGGGCGCGCCCTGCTGTATCTGGGTCAGCAACGTCGAGCTGGACTCGAAGCTCTGCCGAACCTCGACGCCGGGATTCTCATCCTCGAACCTCTTCTCCAATTCCCCGAAGGCATCGGTGAGCGAGGATGCGGCGAGCACGGTCAGCGTGCCACCCTCACCACTCCCCCCCCGATCTCCCCCCTCTGATGCCGAGGACGAGCACCCGGAAGGCCCCGCGAGGACGACGAGGCAAACCGCCACCGTGAGGATGCGCCGACCGCTTTGAGGAAAAGGCATCTGGCTCCGCTCTCTAGCTCCATGAACAGTCCGTCCATGCTAGGGAAGCCGCGGTTCGCAGTCTTTGTGCAAGCTGCACGAAAACGTCCTGGAGGTCGATGGAGACTAGAGGTAAGGCTCTACCCGCTCGTCCTTGGCCAGCCGCCTGTAGGCCTCGGCGACGGCGAATACCTTCTTCACGTACCAGTCGGCGTGGTTGTAGGAGTAGAGGGCGGCGTACCAGTCGCGGGGCGCGCCGCCCACTTTAAGGTAACCGGCGGCGGCCGGTATGGCGTCTTCGGGGTCCATGATGTTTGCCCTCCCGTCGCCGTTGCCGTCCACCCCGGAGGTGGCCCAGGTCGATGGCATGAACTGCATCGGGCCCAGGGCCCCAGCGCTCGACGGCCCCATGTTCTCCCCGTGGTTTGACTCGACCTGGCCGACCGCGGCGAGCACGTACCAGTCCCGCCCGAACCCGTATTTCTCGGCCGACTCCTTGTAGAGCTTGATGTACTGCCGCTTCGGCATCGGCGCGACCGGCCGGGCGAAGATCTCGCCCCGGGCGACGCCGAGTTGGTACCCCTTGCCCGCCGTACCCCCGCCGGTGGCCGCCCTGGACCTCTGGATGCGGGCCCTCTCGGCAGCTTCCAGCTCTTGCAGGCGGTCCGCCGTATGGTTCCTGTCAGACCGGAGGTCTGCTATGGACTCGTCCAGGGCCGCCTCTTGGGCGCCCAGTTCCTCGGCCGAGGACCGTTGCTCTTTGATAGCGTCCTCGTAATCCTTCTCTTTCTGGGAGATCTGACGCACCATGTCCCTGAGCATGGACCTCGAGTCCTCGTAAGCCTCCAGATCCTGCCTGCCATCGGCCAATACGCTGGCAAGCCCAGAGGTCTCTCCCCCCCAGACCCCTCGCCCGGAGCCGAGCCAGCCGTCGATCAAAGCCCCCAGCCCCTCCAGATTGCGGCCCTGGTACGCGGCCCGCGCCCGCTCCTCGTAACGGGCCTTCGACTCCTGATACGACTCCCTCTGGGCGGCCATCTTCCGCTCGAGCTCCCGCGTCTGATCCCGCAGTTCGCCTGCCCGGGCCTCCGCCCCATCCACCCTGGCCTGCGTCTCACGCAGGTCCTCCCCCACCGCGGTGATGTCATCTATCCTTGCCTGAAGCGCCGCGTCTTGCTCCGCGACTCGCCCCTCCAGCGAAGGGATGCGACCGACCGGAACCTCTGATCCCTGGTCGGCGTACTGCGCCTGAGATGCCCCCTGCGCCCCCGCGAGACCCGCGGACGAAAACAGCAATGCTACGCCTGCCAGTAACCATAACGCCAGCCGTCGCCCCAACAGTTATCCTCCCGGCCCCTCACGCATAGAGAGCTAAACCGCCGACAGTGTATCCCACCGCGTCTGAACGGGATATAGAAACGGTAGGAAAGTATTCATTTGTAATAATCGGTATTTAGTTGGTATTTATGCTTAAACAGCTGCAGCCTTTGGAGCTACCGTGTCTCTCTGGACGTGAGGAGGGAGACTATCGCCTCCAGTTGTTCTGCTTCGGTAAACCGGATCTCGACCTTCCCCCCCCGCCGGAAAGACTTGACGCGGACGGGCAGATCTATGGCCTCGCGCATCATCCGGGAGGCCTCATCGAAGGCCTGGGGCGTCTCAGGAACCGCGCGCTCCGGTGAGTCGGTTGGCCCGGGCCGGTCGGCCTGGTCTCGGACCATCTCCTCGGTCTGGCGGACGGATAATTTCTCGCTCTGGACTCGTCTGGCGAGTTGGACCATCTGCTCTTCGGTGCGAAGGCCCAGCAGGGCGCGGGCGTGGCCTTCGGAGAGACGACCGTCCCCGAGCATCTCGCGGAGAGCCTCCGGGAGCTGCGTGAGGCGGAGGGTGTTGGTCACGGCCGCCCGGCTCTTGCCCAGTCGGCGGGCGAGCTGGTCTTTGGTCAGGCCGAAGCCGTCCATGAGCGCCTGGTAGGCCGCCGCCGTCTCAAGAGGGCTCAGGTTCTCGCGCTGGAGGTTCTCCACGAGCGCCAGCTCCATGGACTCGTTGTCCCCGGCCTGACGGATCAGGACTGGCACCCGATCCAGGCCCGCCTCCTTGGCGGCCCGCAGGCGCCTCTCCCCCGCTATGAGCTCGAAGCCCCCCGGTGTCGACCGGACCACGAGCGGCTGTAAGACGCCAACCTCCCGGATTGAGGCGGCGAGTTCCTCTATGCCGGACTGCGGGAAAGTCCGTCTGGGCTGGCGGGCATTGGGCCTAATAGCGGAGACCGGCAACTCGTCGAACTTGAGACCACCAACGCCTTCGCCCGTAGCGATCAGGGCGGAGAGACCCCGTCCCAGGCCACGCTTACCTACGGCCCATCACCTCCTCCGCCACAGCCTCGTAAGCCTCTGCACCTGTGCTCTTCGGCGCGTAGAGGGCCACCGGAAGCCCGAAGCTCGGGGCCTCGCTGAGCCGGACGTTCCTCGGCACTATGGTCTGGTAGACGCGATCTCCGAAGAACGACCGGACTTCCTCGGCTACCTGCCGTGACAGGTTGGTCCGCGGGTCGTACATCGTGAGCAAGACCCCACCGACCCTCAAGGCTGGATTTAGCTCCTCGCGCACCATGCGAATGCTCTGCATAAGCTGGGTCAGCCCCTCCAGAGCGTAGTACTCGCACTGCATCGGTATGAGGACTTCGTCGGCGGCTGTCAACGCGTTGAGCGTCAGGAGATCCAGGGACGGAGGGCAATCCAGGAGCACCCTGTCGTATGCCCCTTCTGGCAGCTTCTCCAGCGCCTTCTTCAGCTTGAACTCCCGCGCCAGAGCACTGACCAACTCGACCTCGGCCCCAACCAGGTTGATGGTCGCTGGCGCGACTGACAGGTTCGGCACTCCGGTCTGCATCGCGACATCCTGGAGGGGCTTGCCGTCGAGCAGGACATCGTACATGCAGCCGTTCGAGCCGGGTGTCACGCCCAGGCCGCTCGTGGCATTGCCCTGGGGGTCCATGTCTATGACGAGGATCTTTTCGCCTTTGTGCGCGAGGTAGGCGGCCAGGTTTATGGCCGTCGTGCTCTTGCCCACCCCACCCTTCTGGTTCACTATGGCGACTACGGTCTTCAACGTCCGCATCTTAACATGCGCGTCCGAACCCTTCCCTACGATCGCTTACCGAGTGGATCCCGGACCGGCATACCGGTTCTCCGCGGGTAACGGTCCGGTGTCTCCCCGATCTTCTCCAGCAAGAGAAGCCGTCTCTCTTTCTGCTCAGCTTCCGGCACCTGAGACACCGGGATCTCGCCAAACAAACGTCCCCCGAGCATCATCGCTGCGCGCTCACCCTCGGCCCGTTCATCCTCGTCTTCCCGCCCTTTCATGGCCACGAGATGCCCGCCTTTCCGCAACAACGGCAGCGAATATTCCGCGATTACTGAGAGCCTGGCCAGAGCCCGCACCGTGCAGACGTCGTGGGCACCCCTGTAGACCTCATCACGCGCTACTTCTTCGACCCGAGCGTTCACGACCCTTACGTTGACGAGCTTTAACTCCTCGGACACGTAACGTAGGAAGGCAGATTTCTTGCCGGTAGCCTCGATGAGCGTGATCTCGGCATCCGGCATCACTATCGCCAGCGGCACCCCCGGCAGACCACCCCCCGACCCGATGTCCGCTAATTTCATTGCCCCCCGCAAAGGCGTGAAGATCAAGCAACTCAGAGAGTCCAGAACATGCCCCAATAATATCTCACTGAAGTCCTTGGTCCCTATTACGTTCGCCTTCTCATATCTGGAAAGCATACGAGCGTAGGCGATCAACAGATCCTTCGCCTTAGAGTCAATATGCAGACCCCAACCCGAGATCTGACGGTCAAATATTTTGGGCGCAGTCAAAGCATCGTTTCACGTGAAACACAAGTTGACGACAAAAGTTTGTCGAGACAATTTTTGGTCGTTCTTGGAGGTTCTGAGAACGCATCAGGATTGCGTTTCACGTGAAACGTGGCCCGGGCTGGGTCAGGCGGGAGAGACACGGACCCTGCGGGAATCCCCGACGCCCTCGCTCTCCGTCATCACCCTGGGGTTGTCGCGCAAGAAGAGGTGCACGACTCTTCTCTCAGCGGGGTTCATCGGCGGCAATTCAACGGGACGGTCTTCCCGCAGTGCCTTGCGCGCGGTCCTGTGTGCCATGCCTTGCAGGGCTTCGACGCGCCGTTGCCTATACCCCTCGGCATCCAGAACTACGCGAACGCGAGAGGTTGTCTTCCTATTAATGCTGGCGTTCACGAGGTACTGGAGGGCGTCGATGGTCTCACCCTTCTGTCCGATAAAGAGGGCCGTATCCTCCGTGGCAACGTCCACGGCTACGAAGCCCCCGGCATCGTAGACCTCGACCCTAGCGTCGAAACCCATGGCGTCGAGGAGCGCGGTGATTCGGTCCTTCGTCTCCTCTACTATTTCCTCGGGTATGTTCTCCGCGTCCTCCTGTGGCTCGGGCGCGATGTCCGCTACTTCAGAACGACTTTCCTCCTCAGGAGCGACCTGCTCGACGATGCTTTCATCCGTCGGGCTTGGCTCGGGGACGGCTTCCGGGTCGGCCGGTTCCTGCGTCCCACTGGACATCGGAGCGTCGACTTCGATGCGGGCGTCTCTCGCGCCGATCCCGAGGAAGCCGGAGTTGCCCTGATCCACAACACGGTAAGACAGCTCGTCCCGTGTGGCGCCGAGCTCCTTGGTCGCACGCTCGACCGCTTCCTCCACGCTGGCGGCGTAGAACTCTCTCTTCTCAGTCATTTCTTTTTCTTTCTCCGCTTCCGTTTGGCGACCTTTGCGGCGTGTGCTGCGGCATCCCCGGTGCCACCAGCCGCGTCCCTCGCACTACTACCGTTGCTTCCGTTCGGGGAGGCGCTAGAGACGCTCGTGGTTGAGGTGGTGTTGCCCTGGGCTTTCGCGTCCGGTGCGGGACGCTTGCCGGGACCGTGGTTATAGATCACGTAGTTCTGAACCAGGGTTACCAGGTTGGAAGTGATCCAGTATACGAAGAGGCCGGCGGGGAAGGAGAGGAGGAAGACCGTGAAGCCCACCGGAAGGAGACGCATCAGCCAGCGCTGCTGCGGGTCTACGTTTTTGAGCGTGATCTCCGTCGCACCGAGCATCGTTACGGCCGAGATGATCGGAAGGATGTATGTGGGATCGGCTTGAGAGAGATCCTGGAACCAAAGAATCCCGCCATCCACAAAGCTCGGATACTCGGGCTCCGTGCGGCCCGGGGTTCCCCCGAAGAGCCGTATAACGTAGAAAATGCCGATGAAAATGGGCATTTGCACCAGGATCGGCAGGCAGCCTCCCAGAGGGTTCACGCCCCGCTCCTGGTAAAGCTTGGTCATCTCCTCGCGCTGCTTCTGGGCGTTATTCTGGTACTGGGCCCGGACGCGGTCCATGTCCGGCTTCAGGTCCTGCACAGCGCGCATGCTCTTTACCTGCTTCACGGTCAGGGGGAAGAGCAGCAATCTGACCACGACCGTGAGCATCGCGATGCTCAACCACCACGGGGCGCCGATGGTCTGGTGGAAGAACAGCAAGACGCTGCCGAGGATGTTGACCACGGGGCTAAAGAGGTTCTGAAAAAAGTCCGCTATGCCGTTAATCATGCTCTACAGGTTCCTCGCATGTCCTAGCTGCCTACAGCGCCGAGTTTGCGAAGCGCGCGGTCAAACTCTTCGCGCAACTCCTCAAAAGCCGCCTCACGGGCGGCCGGGCGGGCGGAGATCACCAGATCCATATTCCCCTTAGCCTCCCCGGCAACCACGGCGAAGATCTCACGCATCTTGCGCCTTAAGGTGTTTCGCACTACCGCGTTGCCCACCTTCTTGGACACCGAGAGACCGAGACGCAAGAACCCGAGTTCGTTCGGGAACGCGTGCACGGAGAATAGCCGGCCCCTGTAAGCGGTTCCCTGCTTGTAGACCCTCTCGAACTCCGTGGAGTCCGTCAAGCGCATTCGCTTACTACGGGCCACCCGTTAGACTGCCAGGCGCTTCCGGCCCCGCCGGCGGCGGGCCGCTATTACCCTGCGCCCCCCGACGGTGCTCATACGCTTGCGGAAGCCATGGGTCTTGGCTCTCTTACGTCGGTTCGGCTGATAAGTGCGCTTCATGAGGCTCCTCCACAGGTGTTCCAGAATGTACGAGTGATCCGGACCAGTATATCCGAAGCCCCAACAGCCATCCAGCCAAAGACCCCGACCACGCGACATACCTCCCACTAGCCTCGAAGCCCGAATACCTTAGAAAAGTGCTGCAAATCAACATCTAAGTTCTCAATTATTCTCAACGTTACATGCCTCCATTCCTGCAAAAACACCGGCGCTCGTCTCCATCATCTAGAGTTGCTCGCCTCTTTTCACAGGTTTATCCACAGCCTGTGGATAAACCTGTGGATAAACTTCTAAATTGCCTGCAAAAGTAGATTTCCAGCCTGCAGGCTATAGCGTTGGATGGAGGGGTAGGTTACATTCCGTTGCGGGGATGATGCACGCACAGCGGACAAGGATGGAACCGGATCGGGCGGAGATAAACGCCCGGGTCGTCGTGTACCCGCCGGGGGCGGATCCCGAGATCACGGAGATCGCGGCGGCCGATGCCCGCTCCGCGACCGCCAAATTCACCAGATCGGTTATGGGCAAGGTCCGGGAGCTCGGCGGCGAGGTCCCCGAGGAGGCAATCAGGGAAGTGGTGGAGAACCTCATACACGCCGAGTACAGGGGAGTGGTCGTCTCCGTACTCGACAGTGGAAACGTCGTGCGGGTCTCCGACAGGGGACCGGGCATCCACAACAAAGAGCGGGCGGTCGAATTCGGCTTTAGCGGGGCATCGCAGGCTGTGCTGGGGGAGATCAGGGGCGTCGGCGCCGGCCTCGGTATGGCCCGGTCCGCCGCGGAGAAGGCCGGGGGCTCCCTGACCGTCGAGGACAACATCGGCGGCGGCACGGTGGCGACGATCTCGATCGGCGATGCGCCCCAGACCGGGCCGGTGGAGCCCGCGGCGGCACGGCCCGAGGCGCGCAAGTACCCGGATGGTGTTCCGCGCATGAACATCTCGGAGAGGCAACAGAAAGTGCTCATAACCGTTCTGGAGTGCGGCGAGGTCGGCCCCTCGACGGTCGCGGAGCGTCTGGAGATCAGCGTCAGCACCGCGTACCGGGACCTCTCCGTGCTAGAGGAGCATGGGCTGGTCCAGGCGCACGAGTCGGGCAAGCGGCTCATCTCTCCCCTCGGCAAGGACGTGGTAGAGGCGATCGTCAGCGCCTGGGTAAAGTAGGCCGTGGCGGGCCGCGTAGATCAGGTATGGGCCGAGGTATTGGACCGGGCGTCCGAGCAGATAGACGTCTCGTCGCTCAGGGTCTGGTTCGAAGGCATACGCCCGGTAGATGTTAGGGACGACCGGCTGGAGATCTCCGTCCCAAACACGTTCGCGAAAGAGTACATCGAGAGCCGCTTCAGGCCGCTTCTTGAAGAGGTGCTTGACTCTGTGATGGGCCGGAACAGCTCGCTGGTGGTGAGCGTCGGCGCTCCGGTCGGGTCCGGCAACGGGGCCGCCGACGCGGCCGATTCCGTACTCAACGCGAGGGCGCCCCGGTCGTTCAAGGTCAAATACACCTTCGACACGTTCGTTATCGGGGCCGGCAACAGGTTCGCCCACGCCGCGACCCTAGCCGTGGCCGAGACACCGGGAGTCGTCTACAACCCGCTCTTTATCTACGGGGGCGTCGGGCTCGGCAAGACACACCTGCTGAGGGCCGTGGGGCATTACGTAGAAGACCAGGACCCGGGCATGAGGATCCGGTACGTCACCTGCGAGCAGTTCACCAACGACTTCATCAACTCGATGAGGGACAACTCGCCCCTGGAGTTTCAGAAGCGCTACCGGGAACAGGACGTGTTGCTCGTTGACGACATCCAGTTTCTGGAGAACAAGGTCGAGACCCAGGAGGCGTTCTTCCACACCTTCAACTCGCTCTACGAGGAGAACAAGCAGATCGTCATAGCCTCCGACCGGCACCCGAAGTACATCCAGACCCTCGAGAACCGGCTCGTCAGCCGCTTCGAGTGGGGCCTCGTCACGGACATCCAGCCGCCGGACCTCGAGACGAGGATCGCGATCCTGCGCAAAAAGGCGATCATGGACCACCTGGAGGTCGACGACGAAGTCCTCACCTTCATAGCGTCAAAGGTCTCGACGAACATCCGCGAGCTGGAGGGCGCCCTCGTACGCATCCTCGCGTACGCCTCTCTCTACGAACGAAGGGTCAGCGTCGCGCTCGCGGAAGAGGTCTTGAAGGACATCCTGCCGGACCAGGCCTACCGCGAGATCCCGATAGAGCTGATCCAGCACGAAGTCTGCCGGTACTTCGGCGTCTCCAAGGCCGACCTCGTCGGACAGAGCCGCACCAAAGGCTTCGCCTACCCGCGCCAGGTCGCCATGTACCTCTCCCGCGAGCTCACCGACGAATCGCTGCCGAAGATCGGCAAGGCCTTCGGCGGCCGCGACCACTCGACCGTCATGCACGCCACGGCCAAGATCTCCAAACTCATAAACAGCGACAGGGACGCCTTTAACCAGATCCACGAACTCACCACCCACGTAAAGAGCAAGCGCTGAACCCCTCCCCCCAGGGCAGCAACTTTGTAACAAATACCCACCCCTCCAGCGGCCTTTTGTCCACACCCTGTCCACAGGTTCAAGGTTTGCCTGTGGATAACCCACCCCAGACTATCCACAGATCCCACGACTTATCCACAGGTTCTGGGGATAAGTCCCCTTTTCTGTGGACAAGTACCGCTCTCAGTGAGGCTTATAAGAATACCAGTCGTATTTGCCTGTGGATAAGTCTGTGGATAAGAGGGGTAAAACCTGTGGATAAGTCTGTGGATAGAATTGTGGATAACTCCGGGCTGTGGATAACTCGGCACTTATCCACAATTTGTCCACAAGAAAACGGCACTTATCCACAATTTCTTCCACAGGCGGGACGGGTCGTACTCCGCTTAGGTAAGACGGATTTTCGGGGTTATCCACATATCCACAGGCCTTATTATTATTATTAATCTAATAGATATATGTTCTAGTAGTAATAATAAGGGGAGAAGGGAGGACGAATGAGGGCCGTTTGTAGCACCGATGTCTTTGGGAAAAAGCTCGCTCTGGTGTCTCGTGGGGTCTCGGCGAGGTCGACCATACAGTTGCTTGGAGGGATCCTTCTCGAAGCCGAGGAGGGGGCGCTCAGGTTGAGCGCGACGGACATGGAGATCTCGATCCAGACGAAGTCGCCGGCGGAGGTCGAGGGGGCGGGGCGGGTGGTCATCCCGGCCCGCATCTTCAACGACATCGTCAGGTCGCTGCCGGCGGGGAACTTCACGCTGGAGTACGATGGGTCAGAGGGGACGGTGCGGCTCGCCGCCGGCGAGAACGAGTACACCATCAGGACCTACGTGGCCGACGACTACCCGAAGTTGCCGGAGTTCGAGGCGGAGGGATCGTTCCGGATGCCGGGGGATTCGCTGGTCGAGACCGTGGAGAAGGTGTCCCGCTCGTATTCGCGAGACGAGACCAGACCGGTGCTTACCGGGATCCTCATATCCTTTGAGGACGCCAGGGTCCGCATGGTCACCACCGACTCATACCGGCTCAGCATCAAGGAGACCGAGCTGGCGACCAAGCCGTTCGGGGGGTTGCGGGAGGCGATCATACCTGCAAGGGCCATGACGGAGGTCTCGAGGATCTTCTCCGGCTCCGACGAGACCGATGTAGAGGTCTCGCTCTCGGAGAACCAGGCGCTCTTCCGCATCGGGGACGTCGTGTTCGGCACACGCCTCATCGACGGCAACTTCCCAGAGTACCGACGGCTGCTGCCGACGGGCTTCGAGCGCGAGATCTCGGTCTCCCGGGAAGACCTTATGGGCACGCTGCGGCGCGTCAACCTCTTCGCCCAGCGCCAGACGCCGCCGGTGCCGGTGAGCCTCTCGTTCACCGAGGGCTCCGTCGAGGTGATCGTCAAGAACGGCGACGTGGGGGAGGCCCACGAGAAGCTGCCCGCCAACAGCGAGGACGACTTTCTCATCTCCTTCAACCCGGGGTACCTGCTCGACGGCGTCTCGGCCATCGATACCGAGAAGGTCAAGTTCAAACTGAACGAGGCCCTCAAGCCGGGGCTTATCGTGCCGGGCGAGAACGGCGAGGAGAACGGCGACTCCGGCGAGCCGGACTTCCTGTACCTGATCATGCCGATGCGCGACCCGTCGCGGGGCTAGCCCTGGAGGAGGAACCCGTCATAACGTTGGGGCAAGCCTTGAAGGCCTCCGACCTCGTTGGGAGCGGGGGGGAGGCGAAGGTCCTGATCCAGGCCGGCGAGGTCCTCGTCAACGGCGAGGTGGAGACCCGCCGCGGCCGGAAGCTCGCCCCGGGCGACGTGGTCGAGGTGGGTGACGAGCGCCTGGAGGTCGGTTGACCTCCTACCTGCGCGCCCTGCGCCTCATAAATTTCCGCAACTACGCCGACGACACGGTGCTTCTCGGCCCCGGCCTGAACGTCGTCGTCGGGGACAACGCCCAGGGCAAGACGAACCTGCTCGAAGCCATCTCCTTCGCCGTCTCGGGCTCTTCGACCCGCACGGCCAACGACGCCGAGGTCGTGCGCTGGAAGCAGGACTTCGCCCGCGTCGAGGCCCGCGTCTCCTTCGACGACTCCGCGGACGAGCGCAAGGTGGCCGTCGGCTACGCGCCAGGGCAGAAGAAGCGCCTGACCGTCGACGAGGCGCCGGCGCCATCCCTCGCCAACTACGCCGCCGGCGGGGCTGGGGTGCGGGCCGTCACCTTCTTTCCCGACGACATCAGGATCACCAAGGGGTCCCCTTCAGACCGCAGGGAGTTCCTGGACGGGCTTCTCTCTACGCTGCGGCCCTCGTACGCGAGGGCCGTCGCCGAGTACGCCAAGGCCGTGCAGCAGCGCAACCAGTTGCTGCGCCGGATCCGGGACGGGTTCTCCTCCGAGCGGACGCTCTGGACGTGGGACAGGAAGGTGGTCGAGCTCGGCGAGGAGGTGCTCAGGGGCCGCCAGGCCGCCATAGGGCCCCTCGAGCACTACTTCGAAAGCTCTCTAAGGGCCCTGTACGGCTCGGAGACGGCCGCGATCCGCTACTCCTATAGCGCGCCCCTAGACGGCTATTCCGAGGCGCTCAGGGGGGCGTATAGCTCGGACGTCGAGCGGGGCACCACGTCCGTCGGGCCGCACAGGGACGACTTCGAGATCCTGCTCGGGGGCGTCAACCTCACGACGTTCGGGTCTCAGGGGCAGCAGCGGCTGGCGACGCTCGCGCTCAAGTTCGCCGCCAGGGACCACATCAGGGCCCAGACGGGGCAGGACCCGATCCTGCTCTTCGACGACGTGATGAGCGAGCTCGACGAGCGGCGGCGGGACTTTCTCTCGGGGTATTTCCTGGAGAGCACGCAGGCCGTCATAACCACCACCAACCTCGACTACTTCGACGCCGAGGTCCTGGGGCGGGCGCGCGTGGTGCGCATATCTGGTGGTAACATATCGAACACTACAAGCGGTGGTGTGCCGGAGCGGGCTGCGTCCGCCTCCAAAAAGGCTTAGATAAGCCCCAAACGGGACAGACGACCGTTGGGAAAACCGAAGAGTTGTGTTACAATCTCCGGGTGCAAACCTTCGCAAAAAAGAACGGTCTTGTTACTTTCGCGGATCATGAGATGAGGAGGGTCCTCTTTGGGGGCTGAAGCCGCTACCAAGCATTCCGGCAGCACGTACGATGCAAGTTCGATCCAGGTCCTCGAAGGGCTGGAGGCCGTCAAGCGCCGCCCGGGCATGTACATCGGGTCGACGGGGCCGAGGGGCCTCCACCACCTCGTCTGGGAGATCGTGGACAACTCCATCGACGAGGCGCTGGCCGGGTACTGCTCGGAGATCCTCATAACCGTCCACACGGACAACTCCGTCTCCGTCTCCGACGACGGACGCGGCCTGCCCGTGGGCAAGATGGAGAAGTACGGCAAGTCCGCGGCGGAGGTCATCATGACCACGCTGCACGCCGGCGGCAAGTTCGACGGCTCCGGCTACAAGGTCTCCGGCGGCCTCCACGGCGTCGGCGCCTCCGTCGTGAACGCTTTGAGCGAGTGGCTGGAGCTAGAGGTCAGGCGCGAGGGGCACGTGTGGAGCCAGCGCTACGAGCGCGGTTTCTCGCAGGGTGCCCTCACCAAGGATCGCAAGCTCAAGAAGGGCGAGGGGACCGGGACGACCATCAGCTTCATGCCCGACCCCGAGGTCTTCACGGAGACCATGGAGCTCTCCTTCGACACGCTCACGCGGCGTTTCCGCGAGTCGGCGTTCCTCAACAAGAACCTGAAGATACGTCTGATCGACGAGCGCGAAGAGGACCGGGACGTCACGTACCAGTACGAGGGCGGCATCCGGGACTTCGTGGCGCACATCAACGACGCCAAGGACCCGGTCCACAAGAGCGTCTTCTACCTGGAGCGGGAGGAGGAGACCGGGGCCGTCGAGGTCGCGATGCAGTGGAACAACGGCTTCCAGGACTCCGTCTTCACGTTCGCCAACAACATCAACACCCACGAGGGCGGGGCGCATCTCTCCGGCTTCCGGTCGGCGCTCTCGCGCACCATCAACGCTTATGCGCGCCAGAAGGGGCTCATCAAGGAGAAGGAGGAGAACCTCACCGGCGACGACATCAGGGAGGGGCTCGCGGCCGTCATCTCGGTGAAGCTCGGCGAGCCGCAGTTCGAGGGCCAGACCAAGACCAAGCTGGGGAACACCGAGATCAAGGGCCTCGTCGAGAGCTCCACGAACAAGTTCCTGGCCGAGTTCCTGGAGGAGCACCCGTCCGAGGCGAAGGCGATCATCAACAAGGCCCTGCAGGCGGCGCGGGCCCGTCAGGCGGCGCGCAAGGTGCGGGACACGATCCGCAAGGGCTACCTGGAGAGCTCGACGCTGCCGGGCAAGCTGGCAGACTGCACGTCCAAGGACCCGGCCAGGAGCGAGCTGTACATCGTCGAGGGCGACTCGGCGGGCGGTTCGGCCAAGCAGGGCAGGGAGAGGAACTTCCAGGCCATACTGCCGCTGCGCGGCAAGATCCTCAACGTCGAGAAGGCCAACATGAACAAGGTCCTCTCCAACGTCGAGATACAGGCCATGATCAGCGCCATCGGTGCCGGCGTGGGGGAGACCTTCGACGTGGCGCAGTGCCGGTACAACAAGATCGTGCTGATGACCGACGCCGACGTCGACGGCAGCCACATCCGGACGCTGGTGCTGACGTTTCTGTTCAGGAACATGCCCGAGCTTATAGAGGCCGGCTACGTGTACATCGCGCAGCCGCCGCTCTACAAGATCACGTACCACCGTAAGGACCACTACGTCTACAACGACCGCGAGCTTCAAGAAACGCTGACGCGACTGAACGCCAACGGCAACGCCAACATCGGCCGCTTCAAGGGCCTTGGCGAGATGAACCCGATCCAGCTCTGGGAGACCACGATGGACCCGCAGAACCGTACGCTGTTGCAGGTAACGGTCGAGTCGGCGGCGGTGGCCGACGAACTCTTCACCGCGCTCATGGGCGACAAGGTCGAGCCGCGCAAGGCGTTCATCGAGGCCAACGCCGCAGAGGTGAAGAACCTGGATGCGTGATCCGGGGCGCGACGCGGGCGGGGAGACGATGGGGGAGGGGTACCTGAACATCCGAGACTACATAACGAGGAACCCAGATGCTTGATACTTTCTCGGGGAACATACGTCCCCACTCCATAGAGGACGAGATAAAGGACTCGTTCCTCTCCTACGCGATGAGCGTGATCGTCTCCCGCGCCCTCCCGGACGTGCGGGACGGCCTGAAGCCGGTGCACCGCCGCGTCCTCTACGCGATGCACGACCTCGGCCTCCAGCCGAACCGGCCCTACCGCAAGAGCGCCACGGTGGTCGGCGAGGTCATCGGTAAGTACCACCCGCACGGCGACTCGGCCGTCTACGACACGCTGACCAGGCTCGCCCAGAGCTTCTCGATGCGCTACCCGCTCGTCGACGGCCAGGGCAACTTCGGCAGCGTCGACGGCGACCCGCCGGCCGCCATGAGATATACAGAGGCGCGTCTGACCCGCATGGCGACCGAGATGCTCAGGGACATAAGCTCGGACACCGTCGACTTCGTACCGAACTTCGACGAGAGCCAGCGGCAGCCGAGCGTGCTGCCGGCGCGGTACCCGAACCTGCTCGTCAACGGCTCGGACGGAATCGCGGTCGGCATGGCGACCAAGATACCGCCGCACAACCTCGGCGAGGTCATCGACGCGACAGTGGCGCTCATCGACGACCCCGAGCTCGACGACGAGGACGTGGCGAAGCACATCAAGGGGCCCGACTTCCCGACGGGGGGTGTGATTGTCGGCCTGCGCGGTATCAAAGATGCCGTGACCACCGGGCGCGGGTCGGTGAAGGTGCAGGCGCGGGCGCACACCGAGCAGATCAAGGGTAACCGGACCCAGATCGTGGTCACCGAGATCCCCTACCAGGTCAATAAGAGCTACCTCTTGCAGAAGATCGCCGAGCTCGTCAAGGAGCGCAAGCTCACCGACATAAGCGACCTGCGCGACGAGTCGGACCGGAACGGGATGCGGATCGTCATCGAGCTCAAGCGCGAGGCGGTGCCGAAGGTCGTCCTGAACAACCTCTACAAGCACACCCAGATGCAGCAGAGCTTCGGCGTGAACCTCGTTGCCCTCGTGAACGGCGTGCCGAAGACGCTCTCGTACAGGGAGGTCCTAAAGCACTACGTCGCTCACCAGTTCGAGGTCGTCACCCGCCGGACGCGTTACGAGCTCGAGCGAGCGAAGGCGCGGGCCCACATCCTCGAAGGTTTGCTCATCGCGCTCTCCAACCTCGACGAGGTCGTGGCGACCATCAGGAAGTCGCGCAGCGTGGAGACGGCACGCAACAACCTGATGAAGACCTTCAAGCTCTCCGAGCGCCAGGCGCAGGCGATCCTGGACCTCCGCTTGCAGCGGCTCACCGCTCTCGAGCGCCAGAAGGTCGAGCGGGAGCATAAAGATCTGCGGGAGAAGATCGAGTACCTGGAGGGCGTGCTCGCCGACGAGGGCAAGGTGTACGGGATCATCAAGGAGGAGCTCGCGGAGGTCCGGGCCGCCTACGCCGACGAGCGCCGCACGGCCATAACGGCCGAGGAAGGCGTTGACTTCGAGATAGAGGACCTCATAGCCGAGGAGGAGATGGTCATCTCCATTTCGAACGGCGGCTACCTCAAGAGCGTGCCGGTCAACACCTTCCGCAAGCAGGGACGCGGCGGCATAGGTGTTGCCGGGATGGAGCTCAAAGAGGGCGACTACATCGATCACCTCTTCATCACGACGACCCACCACTACATGCTCTTCTTCACCAACAGGGGCAAGGTGTACAGGCTCAAGGTGCACCAGCTCCCGAGGATGGGGAGGACGGCCAAGGGGCGGCACATCGCTAACTTGCTCCCGTTCGCCCAGGGGGAGAGGATCCAGACCGTCATCGCCACCAAGGAGTTCAACGAGGCCGCGTATTTGCTCTTCGCCACGAAGAACGGCGTCGTCAAGAAGACGAACTTCCTGGAGTACAACA
>CADCUT010000209.1 GCA_902805975.1 uncultured Rubrobacteraceae bacterium
CGTCGCCACCCCGACGTCCATCCGGAAGGCCTTGCCGGTCAGGATCTTCCCGCAGGCGTCCGCGGGCTCGAGCGGCAGCCCGAGCTCGCGGGCCAGAACGTTCGCTGTGCCTAAAGGGAGGATGCCAAGCGTGGCGTCCTTCGAGAGACCGTTTATGACCTCGTTCACCGTCCCGTCACCCCCGGCGGCGATCACGAGCCGGGCACCGGCCGCCGCCGCGCAAGGTGTCGGCGAAGCCTTCCAGGTAGCCCTCGTCCCCCGCGCGCCCCGAGTGTGGGTTGCCGATGATGACCGCCTTCGTTGCCATGCCGCCAGCCCCCTCCTTCTCGGGTGCCTTCGTGGGGGGGTTCGTCGTTCTAGAGCAGCTGGGCGAGGGCCAGCCCGGAGAACAGCAAGAGCAGCGCCACGCCCGTCAGGCACCCGATCGGCACGACCACGCAGCAACCCCGGCTCTGGCCTCGGTATCTCCTCCGTCCCCAGCGGAACATCTCTTCCTCCTCGCTCGGATGGTCAGGCGCCCACCCCGGCCCCGCCGCCGGAGAACAGCAGCAGGACGAGGTTGGCGAGCACGGTCAAGGTCACGCTGAGCACGACGCTCGCCACTATCCAGAACAGTCACCCCCTGTCGGCGCAGCCGCTTCTGCCGCCACCTCCGCCGCCGAACACGATGATCAACAGCACATTCGGCAAATTCCTCTACGTCCTCTCTGGCCTTTCCCGCCCCGCGCGGGGCGAGAAAGGCGGTCGTTTCGCGGGGCCCTCTTGCCGCTACCGGTCGGTGAGGCCCTGGTTCTCGGCCTCCTGGTGGGCCGCGCCTTGGGCCTCCTCGGCGACCCGCTGGACGCTCTGCTGCACCTCCTGGGCCTTCTCCTGGGCCTTCTCGACGACGGTGTCGCGGGCCTCTCCCATTACCTCATGCTCCTTGGAGGTCTCGGGGATGGCGAGCCCTATAGCCGCGCCGACCCCGACGCCCAGGGCGCCGACCGTCAGGGGGTTCTCGTTGAGCATCCGCTGGAACCCGCCGCCCGCCCGGGTGGCCTGCTGCCTGGCCTGGCTGCCAAGCTGGCTGGCCCTGTCCCGGGTCCGGCTGCCGAGGTCTCCGGCCCTGACCTGGGCGCGCCCGGCGAGGTCCCCCGCCTTGTCCTGGGCCTGGGTGGCGGACTCGCCGACCTTGTCCCTGGCACGACCTACAACCTCGCCCACCGAGGCGCCTTCGTCGTCGCGAAGCGGGTACTCGTCGACCTCGGGGGCGTACTCATTGGTGGGGGTGCGGTGGCGGTAGGCGTCGTCCCGGTGGCGCGGCTGCGCCGAGCCCTGCTGGCGCGCGCTCATGAGCAGCCAGCCGAGGCCGATCCCCGTCAGCGCCGCCGGCAGGGGGTTGGCCCTCACAGTCTCGACCACGCCGGTCCTTGCTTCCCTTGCTCTTCCCACGGTGGCCTCCTTGACCCTATCTTTAGCCTGCTCCTTGAGGTTCTGCGGGGAGAGCCTCTCCTGGATGGCGTCCACTGTCTCGCTCATGTCCGCCCTGGTGCGCTCGATCTCGACCCTCGTCGCCTCGACCTCGTCCACCTCAACCCGGTCCACGTCCGTCTCGCCGAGCGTGGGGTCCCTCACCGCGTTGGGCTCGAAGGCGTCGGTTGCCGGGTCGAACCCCGGGGCGCCGCCGCCGAGCGGGTCACGCCCTACCGCGTCTGGTCTTTGATCCATTGCCCATCCTCCTTTAGCGTCTCTATCGTCTGCCGGGGCGCCACATCCTCCCTCTTGAGGGCGTCGAGGCCCTTCTTGATCAGGAAGTAGCCCACGGCCGCCACCACGAGCCCCACCAGGAGCGCCGAGAGCCACATGGGGATTACCTGTCCCAGCAACACGATCACCCCGGCGAGTATCGCCAGCAGCCCCGCGTAGGCCACCACGCCCCCCGCCGCCAGAAAGCCCACGTCCTTGCCGACGCGGGAGGCCTTCTGGCTCACCTCGGTCTTGGCGAGGTTTACCTCCTGGCGAACGAGCGTGGAGGTCTCCTGCGCAAGCTCGGAGAAGAGCTCCCCGAGCGTGCGGTCGTCCCTACCCTGCACCGAAGCCCCCTAGATTCCCCGGGGGGGTGCCGGCTGGTCCACCCCGCCCGCGGGCATGTTCGTCATCGGGGTGTGCTCCACTGGCGGTATGCTGCCCGCCGCCGCAGGAGGGAGCGCAGCGACCGGCTCGCCGTTGCCGGCGGCAGCCTCCTGCGAGGAGCTCTTGAGGAACCGGGCGCCCAAGAAACCGAGCGCGACGGCGCTGCCCAGGAAGATGGCCGGCCTGCTGCGCGCGAAGCCGCGCGCCTGGCCCACTATCTCGTCCACCTCGGTCTCGCGCAGGTAGCCGGAGAACCGCTCGACCTGATCGGAGGTCTTGTCCGCGTACCCTGCGACCGGCGCCTGGCCCTGCTTGCGCAGCTGCTGGGCGGTCTCCCTGAGCGCCACCGTTATGGGCGTCAGCCTCTGGGAAGCGTCGTGCTTCTGGTTTGCGAGCTGGCTCTTGACCTGCTCGCCGCCCCGGCTCGCGAGATCGTTCGCCTGCTGCCTGGCCTGCTGGGCCAACTGCTGCCCCTGCTGCTTGGCCTGCTGCGTGACCTCGCCGCTCTGGGTACTGCCGCCAGAATTGCTCTCCACGGTTCTTCTCCTTCCGATGGCTCTCTACAACTTCTCATCGACCGGCCGTCTCCGGGCCAACTCAGAACAGGAAGGGAAGGTTCAAGAGGGCGGTCAGGACCACGCTAAGTACCACGCTGACCAGTACCCAGAACAGGCACCCTCCCGGGACCCGTATCATCTACACCCGCCTCTTCTCCTAAGCCTTCCCATCCCTGCACGTGACCGCGAGGCACGGGCCGGGACCGGAACGAGATCCCGGCCCCAACCCGCACCCTCGCGGTTATCGCTCAGGACTAGTCGTCCTGTGGCTGCCGGGAGCCGGCCTTCGCGAGCCCGCGGCTGATCATGTACCCGATCGTCAGGTACGTCACGTACCTCCACGCCGGGTCCGCGCCGAAGCTGTTGTCGACGATCGCCGACGCGATGAGCACGCCGAGTACCGCCAACACGTAGACGATCAACTCCGTCGTCTTGAAGGACGGCTTGGTCTCGGCGCTCCTCTCGGTGCCCCTGCGGACCTCGGTGCCCCTCATGTCCCCGTCCCGATCTTTGGTGTGCACCCTGGGCGCCGCGTGCTGCTCAGTCATGTTTCTCCCTCTCGTCTGCCACGTCTATACCCGCGGCGATTAACTGCTCTTACACCCAACACCATATGTCCTGATAAGGTACAGTCAACTAAAAACAAGTAAACTAAGGTCGAATTACATATAAAGGTGTAACGAAAACCTCAACAAGTGTGTCGTAGGACACGATAGGCGTGCTGAGGGCGGGCGTCGGGAAGGGCTGAGGTTGGCGACAAAATCGGGCAAGGGACAAGACATCGAGTTGCTGGGCGCGGAGGATGTGGCCGGGCTGCTCGGGGTGAAGGAGAGCACGATCTGGCGCTGGTGCCGGGAGGGCCGGCTGCCCTGCCTCAAGGTCGGCAAGCGCTGGCGCGTCCGGCGGGAGGCCCTGGAGGACTTCTTGCGGGAGAAGGAGCGTTCGAGCACGCTCGTCGGGCAGTTGGGTTCCTTTCTGCGGGTGCCGGACAACGTGCTCGTCATCGCCCAGAACCTCGACCTGCTCCACCGTATGGACGCCGCCTTCTTCCGCGTCGGCGAGGCGCGGGACGGGCTGCTGGTGAAGTTCTTTGGCGGGGAGAACAGCCCGGAGGAGGAGTTGCTCTCCCGGTTCGAGGACAACGGCCTGGCGGCCGGGCGCCTCAAGCGGGAGGGACGGCTCCTGATGAAGCCCGAAGATGACCCGCTGGAGGGGCGGGAGGACCAGCTCGGCCGGCTTGTCGAGGAGGAGGCCGGTGGGGGACGTGCCGTGTGGGCGTCGTTCGACTGGGTCCTGCAGGTCGATCTCGAGACCGCGCTGGAGCAGCAGCGGAGGCTCGCCGACCTCGTCGGGCATCGCCCGCTCGTCGTCAAGACCGCCGCCCTGGAAGAGGTGATCGAAAAGTGGCCGTCTTCGGCGCTCAGGCGGGCGCAGTCCTCCCACTCCGGCACCATCCTCGCCTACGAGTCGGGATTGTCCCTGAGCCGCTCCGCGCCGATGCCGTCCCTCTGAGGCGGGACGGCGGTGTGGGTGGGGGCGGTATCGGAGATACTGTGGGTGTACCAGTGTGTGGGCGTACCGGTGGGGAACCCTCGGGCGGCCGGAGGAGTGGCGAGATGGAGAGACCCGTCTCATCGGGACGTACGGTATACGCGGGCATCGGGCTCGTCTTCGCGCTGCTGTTGGGCGGGTACTTCGTCTACAGCATCACGGGGGTCGTGCTCGCGTTCTTGTTGACGATCCTCTTCTCGATCATCCTCAGTGCCCCGGTCAACTATCTCTACCGGCGGGGGCTCGGCCGGACGTGGGGGACGCTGGCCGTGATCGCGGCTCTCATCGTGGCGCTGTGGGTCTTCGGCCTCGCGATCGTGCCGGCCGTCGAGGCGCAGTCCGCCCAGTTCGTGACCGCTTTCCCGACGCTTCTCCAGGAGGCCGTCGATCTTTTCAACCGGGTGCAGGGCTTCTTCGGGCTCGGCGCCCGGGTCAGCCTGAACGGGGAGAGTTTCTCGGAGCTCGGGCGGCAGGTCTTGACCGGGGGCGCGGTCTCCACGGCGGCAGGTGTCGGGCTGACGGTCGCCACGGCGGTCTCGCTCGGGCTGGTGGTGCTGATCGCCACGATCTACATGGTCATCCGGCCCGAGCCGTGGGTCGAGGGGTTCGTCTCGCTCTTCCCCGCCGGATGGCGGCAGAGGACGCGGGAGGTTCTCTTCGAGCTGTACCACACGGTGCAGCGGTGGTTTCTCGGGCAGCTCGCCGCAATGACCTTTATCGGCGTGTTCTGGGCCATCTCGCTCTCGATAATCGGCGTTCCCTTCGCGCTGCTGCTCGGGATCTTTAGCGGCCTGATCTCCTTTATCCCCTACCTGGGCGCCACGATCTCCGTCGTCCTGCCCATGCTCCTAGCACTCATCTCCGACCCGTTCACGGTCGTGTACGTGATCGTGGCCTTCGTCATCATCCAGCAGATAGAGGGCAACATCCTGCAGCCGGTCCTGATGAGCCGGGCCGTAGACCTGCACCCCGCCCTGGTGATCTTCGCCATCTTGACGACGGGCACGCTCTTCGGCATCGTCGGCGTCTTCGTGGCGGTCCCGCTGGTGGCCGTCGTGCAAGTGCTCGTGCGAGAGCTGTGGGTGACCCGGATGGACGAGGTGGGCACCGACCCGAACCCGCCCGAACACGCCCCGAGGCCCCGCAAACTCCCGGACTTTATCAGCAGGGCCTTGAAATCCCTCCGGTCCCCGCGCTAGAGGCCTCCTACCCTCCGTCCGGCTTCTCGTGCTTGCCGATCTCGTAATCTATGCGGTCCGCCCACCCGTACCTGCCGAGGGCGAAGATGAGCGCCATCAGGCTGTACTGGGCCACGATGCGGAGGGTGCCGCTCTCCCTGTAGCGCCGGTCGGAGAGAAAGACCTTCTCCTCGATGATGCCGAAGTGCCCGCGCCTGGCGAGGCGCCGGACCAGCTCTATATCGTCGAACTTGAGGCTAGGGTCGAAGCCGGCGCTCCCACGGAAGAGCCCGCCCCGAACCGCGATGCACGACCCCGCCCCGGACGGTAGGTAGTTCTGGAAGGTGCGCGTCGTGAGGTTGAAGAGGCCGTGAAAACGCTCCACGGCCCACGTGGAGTCGTACGGGTAGTACAGGGGACAGGCGATGCCGTACCCGCGACGCTCGAACTCGCCCAGAAACCTCTCCAGAAAGTCTCCGGGAAGCCGGACGTCGGCGTCGAGAAAGACGATCACGTCCCCGCCCGTCCGGCTCCCGCCCGCGTTCCTGCCGGTCGCCACGGGGGGCGTGCTGTGCAGGACCTTCACGAACGGGAAGCGTTCGGCCACGGTCACCGTGCCGTCCTCCGAGCCCGCGTCCACGACGAGGACCTCGTCCGGGGGCCTGCTCTGGGCCGCAAGGTCCGAGAGCAGGCCCCCGAGAAGGCTCTCCTCGTTCAAGACCGGTATCACGACGCTGACGCCGGTCCCGAGGCCGCTTCCGTTCGGATGTCCGTTCGGGTGTTTCTGGGATTCTCCTTGGGGGTTCATGGGCGTAGGATAGTCGCGGGGGGTGTCCGGAAGGTGATCTGCGGCACAAATCATCTCTTCCGGGACGAGAAATGGCCCAAAGGTTGTACGGCATCGTGACGACGACCGGCGAGAATTCGGTTTAATTGTTCAAGAGGATTCCGATTACGCCAAGAGGGGTGAGAGCAATAGCTGCAAGCGACCGCCTGTTGCCCGGGTTCTGGGTGATCTGCCCGGAGGACTTTCGCGCGCCGGCCGCCGTGGACCTGCCCGGCCTCGGTCGGGCCATGGCGCTGTTCAGCTCCGAGGAGGACGCGCTGCTCTACCAGGGTCTGCTCGGGGCCGACGTTCCCCGTGCGCGGCGCGTCTCGGGCGTGGGGCTACTGACGCTCCTCTCCACCCGGTGGGCCGGCTACCGCTCCGTCGCGCTCGACCCCATACCGAAGCTCGACGCCGGCACCCTGCTCCCGCTCACGAACACGAGCCGGGAGCGGTTCGTCCGCTCCCTCCGGTCCACCGCTGGACGGGAGGCCGGAACCGCGTTGGCCGCGACGCCATGAGCCCCGACGTGGGGGCAGAGGGTAGGGCGATGAGGGCGGCCGACGGCGGGGACAGTTCCGTGGGGTCCAGGTCGTGTGGCGGCTACGCGCTGCTCGATCCGCTGGGCGAACCCCTTGGCCGGGTCGAGCGGATCTTCAGCAACGGTGACGGCGAGCCGCAGTACGTCAGGACCCGGGCCGGGCTCTTCGGCAACAGGCTGGTCCTGATACCCGTCCTGGACGTAGCGGTTGACCACGAGAAGCGGACCATAACCCTCCGTTAGGGCCCCCGAGCGTACGGGACGCCGAAACACAAAAGAGAGGAGCGAAGGATGAGCGAGGAGAGACGGGCGGTACACTCCCAGGAGCCGGCCGAAGGCGAGGACGGAAACGTCGAGGCCGCCGGGGCCGAGCGGTCCGGGGACCCCTCCAACCCCGCGGCCACCGAGAAGTCCGGCGAGGAGCAGACGTCGGCGCGCCCCGACGAGCCGGCCGAGGGCGGTGACGACCAGGTCGACGACTAGCCCCACCGGGCTTCGAGATCGGCAAGGGCGCCGGTAGTCGGGCGCCGCCGGTGCTCCGCCGGACCACCATCCCACCGCACACCCCTTCGGGTCCGCCAGGCCTGATAACCTCTGCGACGGGGCCGCCCCGATGGCGGGCGACCGCGACGACACCCACCTAACCAACCGGGAGGCAGGAGATGGCGGAACGTGACACCGCGCCGAGCGCGGCCGAGGCGGGCACCTTCGCCCTCGGCGGGAACCTCGAGGTGAACCGCCTGGGCTTTGGGGCCATGAGGATCACGGGCAGGGGCATCTGGGGCGAGCCCGCGGACCCGGAGGAGGCGAAGCGGGTCCTCCGGCGCTGCGTAGAGCTCGGCATAAACCTCATAGACACCGCCGACTCCTACGGCCCCGACGTCTCCGAGCGCCTCATCGGCGAGACGCTCGCGCCCTACCCGGAGGGCGTGGTCATCGCCACGAAGGCAGGCTTCGTGCGTCCCGGGCCCGGGGACTGGAGGACCGACGGCCGGCCCGAGCACATCCGGGAGGCCATCGAGGGTAGCCTGAAACGCCTCAAGCTGGAGACGATAGACCTGTACCAACTCCACCGCATCGACCCGCGGGTCCCGGCCGAGGAGTCGCTCGGGACGATGGCAGAGCTTCGGGACGAGGGCAAGGTCCGGCACGTCGGGCTCTCGGAGATCGGGGTGGACGAGCTCAGGCAGGCGCAGGAGGTCTTGCCCATCTCGTCGGTGCAGAACCGCTACAACCTGACCGACCGGGGCTCCGAGGCCGTGCTCGAAGCTTGCGAGGCCGACGGTATTGCGTTTATCCCCTGGTTCCCGCTCGCCTCCGGCACGCTCTCGCGGCCCGGCGGCCCGGTGGACGAGATCGCCTCCAACCACGACGCGACCCCGGGGCAGATCGCCCTCGCCTGGCTGCTCCGCCGCTCGCCGGTGATGCTCCCGATCCCCGGCACCTCCTCCGTAGGACACCTCGAAGAGAACGTCGCGGCGGCCTCCATCGAACTCACCGACGACGAGTACGCCGAGCTCTCGGAGGTCTCGGGCTAGGGGAGGCTACAGGCATCAGGTTTCAGAAAGGTCGGGCGACGGTTGGTTGTGGAGTGAGGCCAACCGTCGCGGGGGTGATACGGAATCCGGGCGATTAGTTCGAGCCCCTTTCGGTGTAGAGGGGAGGTGTGTCGCCCCGCTCCGGAAGTGGGGAAGAGCAGCACGATGCCCTATCTCCCTGCTCCGGCCCAACTACAGTCTTGAAGTCTTCTCCCGGATTCCGTATGAGCCGTTCGTCTGCGCGTTTCGGACCGTTTCCCGCGATTGCGGGGAGCGCGTTTCGGGTATTCGTGGGGGGCAGTCGTCGAGAGGAGATCGTTGTGGCGGACACGAAGAACGGCCCGGAGTTGCACCCGCAGACGGTGGAGCTGGCGCGGGGCGCCAACTACGGTTCGATCACGACGGTCATGCCCGGCGGCGACTTCCAGACGCAGTTGATCTGGGTCCACACCGACGGCGAGCGGCTGGTTGTAAACACCGAGGTCCACCGCCAGAAGTTCAAGAACGTCCAGCGCGACCCGCGCGTGACCCTCACCATCCGGAACGAAGAGGACCCCTACCACTACGCCGAGGCCCGCGGCCGGGTCGTCGAGACCGTGACCGGTCCTGAGGCCCGCGAGCACATCGACCAGCTCTCCCAGAAGTACCACGGCCAGGACTACAACCCCGACGACATAAAGAGCGAGCGGGTGATGCTCTGGATCGTCCCCGACCGACAGACCATAACCAACCAGAACGAGCAGGGCATGGAAGACTGATAGAGGGTCGCTACGCTGCGGCTTCGCCTCCGCTCATCAACACGCCAGCTTCTCACCGTGGGGCCAGACCGTGCCACGCCAGGCGGGGTATCTCGGGTGAGCCTGAACGTACATCTTTTGGAGCATCTCCTCTGGGGAGGGAGGGAGGTTCGTTTTTTCGTGGGAGCGATCCGGGTACTAACACAGAGCAGAAGTTCTGAGGAAATTTGTCGAGACTACAGAAGGAGCATTCGTGGCCAACGAGTTGCAGGGACGCAAGGTGGCTATTCTGCTCGCGCCGATCGGGTCGGAGCAGGTGGAGTTCGTCCAGCCCAAGGAGGCCGTCGAGGCCGAGGGGGCTACGGTCGAGGTCGTCGGCATCCAGGCCGGCGAGGCCCAGGCCATGAACAACGACACCGAGATGGGGGACACCTTTACGGTGGACAAGGCCGTTACCGACGTCTCCCCGGACGAGTACGACGCCCTGATCGTGCCGGGCGGCACCGTGGGCGCCGACAACCTGCGCGGCGATTCGAACGTGGTCGCGTTCGTGCGCGGGTTCTTCGAGCAGGCCAAGCCGGTAGGCGTGATCTGCCATGGCCCCTGGACCCTCGTGGAGGCCGACGTGGTGAAGGGGCGCACCCTCACCTCCTACCCGACCCTCCAGACGGACATCCGCAACGCGGGCGGCAACTGGGTGGACGAGGAGGTCGTCACCGACCAGGGCCTCGTCACCAGCCGCAACCCTGGCGACCTCGAGGCGTTCTGCGCGAAGGTGGTCGAGGAGATCGGCGAGGGCAAGCACGCGGACCAGGCCCGCAGCGCGTAGAGAAGGCATAGGGTATCGGGCTTCGGCCGTCAGCTTCTCGTTGGCGGCTGAAGTTCTGTCCGGGGACGCGGCGGCCACCGGGGCGTTTTCAAGAGCGAGCAAGCGAGGAGGCTCGGCAGGATGAAAGCTGTTGCTTGGCACGGCAAGCAGGACGTTCGGGTGGACAACGTACCCGACCCGACGATACAGGAGCCCAACGACGCGATAGTCAGGATCACGACGACCAATATCTGCGGCTCCGACCTTCACCTCTACAACGTGCTCGGGCCTTTTATCGACGAGGGGGACATCCTCGGCCACGAACCCATGGGCATCGTCGAGGAGGTGGGGCCGGAGATCACGAACGTAGCCCCCGGCGACCGGGTGGTCCTGCCGTTCAACATAAGCTGCGGTCACTGCTTTATGTGCGACGAGAAGCTCTACTCGCAGTGCGAGACGACGCAGGTCCACGAGTACGGCACGGGCGCCAAGTTCTTCGGCTACACGAAGCTCTACGGGCAGGTGCCCGGCGGGCAGGCTGAGTATCTGCGCGTCCCGCAGGCCCAGTTCGTCCCCATCAAGGTCCCCGAAGAGGGCGCTGGGATGTCCGACGAGCGCTTCGTGTACCTCTCTGACGTTCTACCGACGAGCTGGCAGGCCGTCGAGTACGCGGGCGTCCCCGAGGGGGGCAGCGTGGCGATCTTCGGTCTCGGGCCCATCGGCCTGATGTGCGCCCGCATCGCCGGGCACAAGGGGTTCAGGGTCATCGGCGTGGACCTCGTGCCCGAGCGCCTGGGCGTGGCAAAGCGCTACGGCGCCGAGGTTCTCGACCTCCGCGACCACGACGACATAGCGGAGTCCATCCGGGAGATCACGGACGGCCGCGGGCCCGACTCGGTAATAGACGCCGTCGGCATGGAGGCGCACGGCTCCGGCGGGGGCAAGATGGCCCAGGCGCTCGTGGGCCTCTTGCCGGACTCGGCGGCCCAGACCGCGATGGAGAAGGGCGGGGTCGACCGGCTGACGGCGCTCAACCAGTGCATCGAGACCGTGCGCCGGGGCGGCACGCTCTCCATAAGCGGCGTCTACGGCGGGACCGCCGACCCCATCAACATGCTCCAGCTCTTCGACAAGCAGATCCAGATCAGGATGGGCCAGGCAAACGTCAAGGCGTGGACGGACACCATCATGCCGCTCCTGCTCGACCCCTCAGACCCCCTGGGCGTCGAGGACTTCGCCACGCACAGGCTACCGCTGGACGACGCGCCGCAGGCGTACGAGACCTTCCAGAACAAGCAGGACGGGGCCATCAAGGTTCTGCTCCAGCCGTAGCCTGCACCGGGGTCGCTTCACCCGCCGGGGCCTGCCGCGCCTATTCACGAAGGAGGCCGCTTGAAAGCCCTGCTCCCCAAACGCCCGCTGGCGAAGCTCCCAGATCCCTCGAACTCCGCCTTACCCGCAGAGGTGGCCCGCGCGGGCCTCGAAGAGCGCGGCGTTGAATGCGCGGGGCGGTTCGACCGATAGACCTTAACATCCTGCCGGGCGCCGAGGGGGACGACCGGCCCGGGGTGAGGGAGAAGATCCTCGACTACAACCGTGTCACCGGGTTTGTCGTGACCGCCAGCGAGGACTGCGCGAAGAGCTGCATCTCCGAGACGGCACCGGCCATGATCGAGGTCGGCTTCTGCGTCCCGCCGCTGGCCTGGACGTCCTGGAACATGGCTCCGGCCCCGAGTACCCCGACACGGACACGGCCCGCGCCCACGACCTCTTTCACGTCGCCAGCGTCCTTCGCGCGAGGCCTCGCGTGAGACGCGTACACCATTCGGGCCATTTTGGGCGCCGACGGTCCCGGTTGTCTTACTGGGCATTGTCGCAGACGCTATAAAAGAGGGTGTTCCCGGGGGCGGGGGAGATTTCGGGAGGATCGAACGGGGCGTCCTAGCGTCCCGGCTCGAACAGAACGACGTTACGGACCGCAGCGGGAGGAGCGCACAGATGGGCCGCGCAGAGACCAACTCGGGGGTGCCGGCTGCCTGGCGGGGAGGGTGGCGATGAGGGCCGACCTCGCCAGGGAGGCCCAGGATTGGCTCGTACCCTTCCTCTTGCTGGCCATGCGCGGCGGGGAGCTGCGGGGGCACGAGCTGATGAGCCGGCTGGCCGACCTTGGCTTCGGCGTCGTGCGTCCGGGCGAGGTCTACAGGACGCTCCGGCACGCGGAGGCCGAGGGCCTGATCTTCTCGGAGCGGGAGCACCTCGGGTACCTGCTCTCGCGACGGAAATACGGGCTTACCGAGCCGGGTAGGGCGTACATCGAGTTCCTGGCGGAATCCCTGGGATCGTACCGGGAGGAGATCGAGGTCTTCCTGAGCGCGTACTCGGAGAGCGCGGGCCTCTCCGTGCGCGGGGCGTACGGATGATGGGCAGGGAGGGCCGGACGGGGGGACTGCTCGAGAGGTCCACGCTCCCGTTCGACGCGGGCACGGCCTTCGTCCTGGCGGCGGGCGGACTGCGCCGGATGCGCGGGGACGGGGAAACCCTGGCGGGACACGCCGCAGAAGAACTGTTCTGGCGGGACGTGCTCGAGCTCGTCCACGAAGAAGACCGCTCCCGCCTCGGGTCGGTCCTCTCCGAGGTCGCGGGGAGCCAGACGACGGCCCCGGCCTCCCTCGGAACGCGTCTCCGCGACGTGTCGGGCGACTGGACGCCCGCAGAGGTCACCATCCAGAGAGTCATCGAAGCGCCGGGCGACACGGGTCTCATCGTGGCGAACGTCCAGGCCCACTCGACAGCGCTTTAGGCGAAGGGAGCCCGCCCGCTGGCGGGATGCCCCGCGTCGCCGCGATTCTCCTGATCACCTCTTCTACGCCGGGGGTCTCCTTCTCGTCGGGCGTCGCTACGGGCGCCCCGGATAGACTCTGGCCGACGACTGGAGCAACGCCAACTGCATCTTGCATGGGGCCGCGTCCATCACGGGCCTCGCCATCTCGCTGACCGGGTTCGCTCCGGCGCCGCGGAGCCGAAAGGATAGGGGGCTCCCCTGCCAAAGCCTTCAGCCGCCAGCAAAACGTCGGCGGCTGAAGGATGATCCCTGAAAGCTAGAGCCGCTACGGGACCATGAAGTTCAGCACCGTCGCCTGCAGTACCACCAGGATAGACATAACGATCGTCAATCCTATGGACCACTTCAGGACCAGGCGCAGAAGGTCGCCCTCGCGACCCTGGAGCCCCGTGGCGCTCGTGCCGACGGCCAGGTTCTGAGGTGAGATCATCTTCCCCAAAACGCCGCCCGAGGAGTTGGCGCCGACGGTCAGGTTCGGGCTCACCCCGATCTGCTGGGCCGTCACCTTCTGCAGGTTCGCGAACAGCGCGTTCGAAGAGGTGTCCGAGCCCGTCAAAGCCACCCCGAGCCACCCGATAAAAGAGGCGAAGAACACGTACAGAAAGCCCGTCGAGGCGAACGCCAGGCCCAGCGTGAACGTCATGCCCGAGTAGTTCAGGAGGTACGCGAGGCCGAGGATGGAGGCTATCGTGAGGATGGCCCACTTGAGCTGGTTGAGGCTCTCGCCGTAGATGCGTAAGGCCCGGCCCGGTCCCACCCTCAAGACGGCAAGCGCGATGATGTCCGCTATGAGGATGATGGTGCCGGCCGCGGAGAGCCAGTTGGTCGAGTAGGTGGCTTCGTAGGGCGCGGCCTCGGGGACGACGGGGGGCTGCTGCTCTATCTGCTCGTTCAGCCCCGGCCAGGGGACGGTCGGGAGGCCGGTCGTATCGCTCAGCTCGGCGGTCGGGAAGTTTATGGCCGTCTGGATACCGCTGACGGCGGCCTTTATGGGTGGGATCTGGACGATCAGGAACAGCGCCACGATGATGATGAAGGGCGACCAGGCGTAGAGCGTGCGCCCGAGCGGCGGCGTCTCGTAGGACTCCCTCTCGGAGGCCGCCGGCTCGTTCTCGAAGTGCCACTCGGTGGAGGGGCGCCAGAACGACATGAGGGCTATGACGGCGACGACGGTGATGATGGCCGCCAGAAGGTCGGCCAGCTCGGGGCCCAGGACGTTCGACACCACGAACTGCGTGCCGGCGAAGGCGACCCCGCTCACCACGACCACCGGCCACACCTCGAGCATCTTGCGAAAGCCCGCCATCACGGTGACGAGCATGCCGGGGATGATGACGGCCAAGATCGGCGTCTGGCGGCCGACCATCTGCGAGAGCTCCAAGACGTCGAGGCCCGCGACCGAGGCGCCGGTGATGATCGGTATTCCGAACCCGCCGAAGGCGACGGGCGCGGTGTTCGCCAGCAGCGCGAGCGCCGCCGCGTAGATCGCCTCGAAGCCTAAGCCCGCCATGAGGGAGGCGGTGATCGCAACCGGCGTCCCGAAGCCCGCCGTCGCCTCGAGAAGCGCCCCGAAGACGAAGGCAATAAGGACGACCTGGATGCGCCGGTCGTTGCTCACGCCGGCCAGCGAGTCGCGGATGGTGTTGAAGAGCCCGGTGTCCACGATGACGTTGTAGATAAAGATGGCGTTTATCACGATCCAGACGATGGGGAAGAGGCCGAAGCAGATCCCAAGCAGCGTCGAGTTGAGCGCGAGCCCGAGCGGCATCTGGTAGACGAGAACCGCGATGACCAGCGCGATGGCGAGCGTGATGAGCGAGGCCCACTGGGCCGCCATCCGGATGCCCGCCAGCAGCACGAACAACACGATTATGGGTATCGCCGCTATTAGCGTAGAGACCGCGAGATTGCCTACCGGCTCATAAAGCTGCTGGAACAAACCCCTTACCTCCCCGACGAAGTCTCCCGACACCCTCTCCCGCGCCCCGAACCTCCCACGGCGGCACCCGGGCAGCATGGCACTTTCGGCGACTTCTTGCAAACCCCTCGCCAGGGTCATGATTCATCGCTCAGATGGGACTTCCGGAGACCCCGACTGGGCGATGAAAGCTGATGCCGGGCGGCGCTACCCGGAGACCAGGACCACCCGCAGGTCGTTGACGTTGGTGCCGGTCGGGCCCGTGACGAGCAACGCCCCGCCCGCCTCCAGCGCCGCGCGGGCGTCGTTCTCCTCGAGCGCCGCGACCGGGTCCACGCCGGCCTCCCGCATCCTCGGCGCCGTCCCCCCGTCCACCAGGCCGCCGGCCGCGTCCGTCGGGCCGTCGTTGCCGTCGGTGTCCGCCGCGAAGGCCGCCCAGCCTTCCACCCCGTCGAGCTCGACCGCGAGCGTCAGGGCGAACTCCTGGTTCGGACCGCCCGTGCCCCCGCCCCTGACGACGACCGTCGCCTCGCCCCCCGAGACTACGGCGCAGGGGGGCGGTACCGGTCTGCCGCTCTCCAACGCCTCGCGAACCACGGCGGCGCAGACGGAGGCGATGGCCCTAGCGTCGCCGGTCATGGTCGTCGAAAGTACCAGAGGGTCGTAGCCGAGGTCCCCGGCCTTTTGGGCCGCCGCCTCGACCGCATGCCGGCCGCCGCCGCAGACGACGTTCGAGACGTTCTCAAAGACCGGGTCCCCTGGTTTCGGGGTTTCCTCGGCGCGCTCCAGATGCTCGGCGATGCTTCTTGGCGGGTCTATGCCGTAGCGCTTGAGCACCGTTCGCGTCTGTTCTAGCGTGGTCGTGTCGGGGGCGGCGGGGCCTGAGGCGATGGAAGAAGGCGCGTCGCCGACCACGTCTGAGAGAAGGAGGGCGAGTACCTTCGCCGGGGCGGCCAGGCGGGCGAGGCCGCCGCCTTTCAGGACCGAGACGTGCTTGCGGACGGTGTTGATCTCCCCGATATCCGCCCCGCTCTTGAGGAGGTCCTGGGTGAGCTTCTTGAGGTCGGCGAGCTCTATAGGCGGGGCCGGGTCCGCAAGCAGCGCGGAAGCCCCGCCGGAGATCATGGCGACCAGCAGATCCCCCTCCCCAAGAGACTCAGCGAGCTCCCGCACCGCTCTCGCCGCCTCCACGCCCCCCTCGTCGGGCTCGGGGTGGGAGGCGAAGATGGTCTCGAAGCCCTCGGGCCCGGCGTCGTGCCCCTCTTTGGTCACCACGAGCCCGGTCTCGACGCGCCCGCCGAACAGCTCCTCGGCGGCCCGGGCCATCGCCCCTGCGGCCTTGCCGGCCGCGACCACGAATATCCTCTCCGGCTCGAAACGCGCGTCTTCGACGGAGACGGCGTCCCCCTCCAACCGCACCGTGCGCAGTACCGCGTCCTTCGGGTCGGCAGCGGCGAGCCCGGCGTCCAGTATCTCTTTAAGCTCTTTATCCATCCCGGCACTCTAATCCATACGGGCGGTCGCCGCCGGGTCTGCGCTTACGGTTTTCGGGAGCGGCCGGGTGGTCGCCGGCCAGAGTTCCACGGGCCGTCGCGGGGGCCTGCACTGTATAGGGCGGGGACGCAACCCTGCCGCGGCACGCGACCGTGTTCTCCGGCCCCCTGGCCCCGTCGGGCATCTTCAGCCTCTCGTGGTGCTAGGAGATCTCATGCCCCGACTGGTCCTCTATGATCTTCAAGAGCGCCGAGTGGTCCTCGCCGCCCCAGCCCTTCTGCTTCATCGTCAGGAGCATCTGGTCCACGACGGCCGTGACCGGAAGTGCTACGCCGTACTCCCTCCCGGCCGCAAGCGCTATACGCAGGTCCTTGTGGTGCAGCTCCGCGCGGAAGCCAGGGTCGAAGGTGTGGGAGAGGAACTTCTCGCGCTTGACCTCCATCACCTTGTTGCCCGCGAGGCCGCCGCCGAGGACGTCCAGGATCTTCTCCGGCGGCACCCCGCCCGCAGAACCGAGCACGAGCGCCTCGGAGACCGCCTCGATGGTTAGCGCGACCACGATCTGGTTCGCCGCCTTCGTTACCTGCCCGGCCCCGCTCGGCCCGACGTGCGTCACCGTCTTGCCCATCACGTCGAAGAGGGGCCTCGCCCGCTCGAAGTCCGACCCTTCTCCCCCGACCATGATCGAGAGCGTCCCTTCTATGGCCCCGACGTCCCCGCCCGAGACGGGCGCGTCCAGCAGCGAGGCGCCCCTCTCCTTGGCCCTCGCCGCCAGGTTTTCGGTGACGACGGGGGAGATGGTGCTCATGTCCACGATCAGGGCGCCCTCCCTTACGCCCTCGAAGACACCGACCTCCCCGGCAAGCACCTCCTCGACCTCCGGCGAGTCCGGGAGCATGGTGATGACGACGTCGCACCCCTCGGCGACCTCCCGCGGGCTGCCGGCCGTCGTGGCCCCTTCTCCCGCCAGCTCCTCGGCCTTCTTTGGGCTGCGGTTGTGGACCACGAGATCGTAGCCGGCCTCCATCAGGTTTTTCGCCATCGGCTTGCCCATGATCCCGAGCCCGATAAACCCCACCTTCTCAGCCAAAGTCCTCTCCCTCCCTAAAGTTTCAGGTCCGTGACCCGGACGTCCCCGCCGCGTCCCTCTTCCGGCAGCCAGCCGAAGCTCTCTTGCGCGGTCCCGGTCGTCGGGTTGTACTCCAGACCGACAAAGCCGTCGTAGCCGAGGTTCTCGAGCTCCGCGAGCACGTAAGGGTAGTGGATCTCCCCTGTCCCCGGCTCCCCGCGCCCCGGGCTATCCGCGACCTGCACGTGGCCGATGCGCCCGACGTGCTCCCGCAGCGTCGCGACCAGGTTCCCCTCCATCCGCTGCATGTGGTAGAGGTCGTGCTGGATCTTGACGTTCTCGCGTCCCAAGCCCTCCACGAACTCAACCGCCTGCCCGGTCGTATACAGCAGGTACGGCCCGTTCTCGAACGTGTTAACCGCCTCGACCAGCACCGTGACTCCCGCCTCACTCGCCGCGTCCGCCGCGAAGGCGACGTTCTCGCGGGCGAGGGCCAGCTGCTCCGCCCGGCCCATCCCGGCCTTCTCGTGCCCGAGGAGCACGTTCATGCGCCGGCATCCGAGCCTCTGGGCCAGTTCCAAAGCGACCGGCACGTTCTCCCTGAACTGCTCCGTCCGATCCGGGTCCCCTGCGAGACCCCGCTCTCCATTCGGCATGTCGCCGGCGTCGAAGTTGAAGAGCGCGACGGAGAGACCGGCGTCCCCGATCGCCCGCTCCACCTCGCCAAGGTCCTCCTGACCAGGCCACCAGAACTCGACCGCGGAGAAACCCGCCTCCCTGGCCCGGCCGAAACGCTCCAGAAATGGGGCCTCCTTGAACAGGATCGAAACGTTCGCGCTGAACCTCATCCGGTGCCCCCTTCCTCGTCGACTCCGTCCTCAGGACTTCTCGAAGAGGATATCCTGGGCGCCCTCCCAGAGGCAGAGCTCGCCCAAGGGGCGGAGGTTCTCGTGACCCTCGGTCACGGTCATGAGGTGGTTGGCGGCCAGCTCGCCGAGCTTGCTGCGGAAGACCGTGCCGTAGTAGGGGAACAGGATCTCCGTCTCCGAGTAACCGCCGGGGTAGAACAGGATCTCACCGGCCTGCGGCACGCTCGTCGCGTCCTCCCACGGGACCCCGAGGTCGTAGTTTCCTAATGGGATCCAGCACGCCTCCCCGCTCCACCTCACGTGGATGATCTTCTGCCGGTAAGGCAAAAGGTTCTCGAAGGCCTCAACCGTCTTCGGACACCGCTCCCGCTCCCACCTCGCCACGAACTCGTAAGGACCCGCCGTTATCTGTACGTCGCCCAATGGTCTGTGTTCCTCCCTTTTAATCGTATTTTGGCGTATTGCGGACAATTGTCCGTGACTCGATTGTCTCCAGTTAGCTTCCCCTGTAGGTACTGTAGGACCAGGGGGAGACGAGGAGGGGGATGTGGTAGTGGGCGTCTGGGTGGGCGATACCGAACCGGACCGGTACTCGTCCTAGAAAGGGCGGGTCCGGCAGGTCCGTATCGTGGCCGAAGTATCCGGCCACGTCGAAGACGATCTCGTAGATCCCGGCGGCGAACTCTTCCGGTGGGAGCAGCGGTCCGTCCGTCCGGCCGTCGGCGTTGGTCCGGAGGGTCTTTACCAACCTGCGGTGTTCGTGTTCTATAGCGTACAGCTCTATCGAGAGGCCGGCCGCCGGCCTGCCGTTGGCGGTGTCGAGGACGTGGGTGGTGAGTCCACCGCTCACGGGCGGCGCTCCACCCAGCCTTCGATCTGGCCGTAGGGGTCGTGGGTGGCGTGCAGGATCTCGTTTTCGTTCTCGATGTCGAAGCGTCCCAGGTCGTAGACGATGTGGTGGACGTTCGGGAAGGAGTACCAGATCCTCTGTATCTCCAAGAACTCCTCCAGCACAGCCTTCCCCATGCGGTAGAGCGTGTTCTGCACCGAGGGGCTGTAGTGGTCAGTGAAGGTCTCGAGAGTTCTTTCCATCACGCCGTCCCACAGCCGGTCGAAGTCCGCGTCGATGACGTTGTACTCCCACTTCGCGGTGACGATGGTCGCGAGGACGCGGTCGTCGGTGTCGGGGAGGGTGGTGAAGCGGTCGCGCTGGAAGCCCTCCCAACCCGAGTCTGTCGTCTTCAGGACGTAGACGTCGTCGATGCCGGCCTCGACCCCGCGGGCGCCGGTCTCGTCTCCCCAGACGTTCGCCCGGCGCTCGCCGCGTTCGCGGACGAAGGAGTGGGCGTGGGGTTGGCCGTCCACCTCTATCCTGCGCCACCGGTACTGCGTGATCTCGACCCGGCAGGCCGTTACGGTCGGGCCGACTTCGAGAAAGTGGTCCACGAGCGCCAGGCCGAAGCGCTCGATGCTCCCGGTGAGGCGGTCCTTCGCGAGCGCGTAGACCGTATTGCGCATGGTGTCGGTAGCAAGCAGCTTGGAGTTGTCCCCGTGGTAGTGGGCGGCGTCGAAGTCGCCTTCGAGGACGACGCGGACGTTCAGGTCCCAGACCTCGTGGAAGGCGGTGTCGCGCTTGACCTTGAAGAGGCGGACCTCGGACTTGCCGTAGTTGTTCTGGCCGAGGACGAAGTCCGGTGGGGGCGTCTCGCTCATCGTCGTCCTTCCGTGGTCTCCGGCCCTTCCACCAGGTCTTCGAGCCTCAGGCGGCCTATCCGGGAGATCTCGTGTAGGGCCGCCCCTATCTCCTCCTCGCGCGTGTTCGACAGCCGCTCCTCGGCACCGGCGAAGATCGTCTCCCTGGTGTTGTCGCGGACGCAGACCACATAGGGGAGGTCGAACCTCTCCCTGTAGGCTGCGTTCAGGCGGTGGAACCTCTCGTACTCCTCCGGCGAGAGCCGGTCCAGGCCGGCCGACGCCTGCTCGTTCGCGGACTCCTCCGTAAGCTCACCTGCGAGGGCGGCCTTCCCGGCGAGGTCCGGGTGCGCCCGGATCAGGGCGACGCGCCGCTCCTCCGGGGCATCGTTTATGGTCCCGACGAACGCCGCGTGCAGCCCGTCGAGGTTCTTGAAAGGGCGACTCTCCCACGCCCTTTCAGCGATCCAGGGCGACTTCTCGAAGACCGCCCCGAAGCGGGCGACGAACTCCTCCCGGCCCATGCGGTTGACCCCTTCGATGGAGAGCTTCTCCGGCATCTTCCTCCCGTGGTCGTATCGTACGCCCGGACAGGCGCGGCGGTCGGCCTACTCCCCCTGTTCCCGGAACCTCGGCGCGTCTTCCTGGGCCTCTATCTTGAGATCCACACCGCCGGCACCGGCGTCTAGGGCCGCCTCGACCACGCGCGTAACGGCGCCGAGCACCTCCCGGCGTCCTCCTGCGAGGACCATCGTCTCCGGTCCGGATTCGTGGGCCAGGCCCGACGCGCCGGCGGCCGTCTTTGCCGCTTCGATCTGGTCCCGAGACCCTTCCTCACCGGAGGTCAACACCCTCAGCTCGGCGGTAAGCTCCGCCCTCTCGAAGGCCGGCACTAGTGCTCCCTGCGCTCGTCGAGCCGGCCGATCTCCGCGTACCCGGCACTGCCGGGTTGCGGTGGCTCGGCCGGGGGATCCTTGGCGATGCCCGCGATCTGCTCCGGCCTTACCGGGATGCGGGTGAGGGGTTGGCCCGTGGCGTCGCGTAGAGCCGCGACTATGGCGGGGGTCGAGGAGATCGTGGGCGGCTCCCCCACGCCCTTAAGGCCGTAGGGGGCCTCGGGATCTGAGAGCTCCAGGATCTCCATCTTTACCGAGGGCATATCGAGGATGGTGGGGAGGAGGTAGTCCGTGAACGAGGCGTTCAGGACCTTGCCGTCCTTTATCTGGATCTCCTCCAGGAGCGCCAGCCCGAGCCCCTGCGCTATGCCGCCCTCGATCTGTCCCTCAAGCGCCTGCGGGTTCATGATCTTCCCCACGTCCTGCGCCGTCGCGATCTCCTCGACCCGCACGAGCCCGAGCTCCGTGTCCACCTCGACGACCGCCCGGTGCGCCGCGAAGGCGAACTGCAGGTGCGCGTCGCCCTGCCCCCTCTCGTCCAGCGGATGCGTCTCCTTGTGGTGGTACTCCAGGGTCTCCTCGAACCCATCTTCCCCGACCAGGTCAACCAGCGAGACTATGACCCGCCCGTCTGACAGGACCTCGTCCCCGTCTAGAGAGAGGTCTCCGCCCTCGCCGAACTCCTCCCTGACCCGCTCGAAGAGGCGGTCCCTGATCGCCTCGCAGGCCCCCTTGACGGCGGCGCCCGTTACGTAGCTCTGGCGGGAGGCGGAGGTGGAGCCGGCGGAGCCCACCTGTGTATCTGCCGGTTCGACGGCGACGCGTCCGACGCCGAGTTCGGTGCGGGCGATCTGGGCCTGCAACGTGACGAGGCCCTGCCCGACCTCGGCCGCCGCCGTGTGGACCCTTACCAGGGGCCCGCCATCTTCTATGGAGAGCGTTACCCGCGCGGTCGAGTAGTCATCGAAGCCCGCCGAGAAGCCGATGTTCTTGAACCCGACCGCGTAGCCGACGCCGTGCTTCACGTCCTCGCCGTGGGTCACGTTCGAGACACCGCCCGGAAGCTCTCGCAGGTCGCGACCCTCTAGATCCCGTTCCTCGGGCATCGGGATGCTCTTTACTTTTTCGAGGATCTCACGCACCGGCGCCGGGTGCGGAACCTCCTGGCCGAACGGGAAGCGCATCCCGGGCTCGATGGCGTTCTTGAGGCGCAGGTCTACGGGGTCGATCCCGAGCTCCGCGGCGAGCTTGTCCATCTGGGATTCGTGGGCGAAGCAGGCCTGGACGGCGCCGAAGCCGCGCATGGCGCCGCAGGGCGGGTTATTCGTGTAGAGCATGTGGCTCTCTATCTCGGCGTTCGGCACGTCGTAGGGGCCGCAGGCAAAGGTCGCCGCGTTCAGGCAGACGGGGG
>CADCUT010000210.1 GCA_902805975.1 uncultured Rubrobacteraceae bacterium
CGAGCAGGATGATAAGCGGCGTTACGAGGGAGCCGAAGAACACGACCAGGATCAGGTACACCAGCACGAGCGCGACGAGGATGGAGAGGAGCAGGTTCCTGAAGCTCTCCGCTATGTCCTCGCTCTCGCCCCCGACGGAGGCGGTCACGCCGCTTGGCAGATCGAGCGTGGGGAGTGCTGCGTTAACCTCGCCCGAGACGGAGCTCGTGTCCTCAGACGTGATGGTGCCGGTAACGGTCACGGCCCTGTCCCCGTCGTCGCGGCTGATGGCCGAAGGCGCCTGGACCTCCCGCACCTCCGCCACGTCGCCCACGGTCTGCCCGGGGCCGAGCGGGAGGCTCCTCACCTCTTCTATGGAATCGACGGATCCCTCTGGCAGGCCGATGGAGACGGGCTCATCGCCGAGCGTCACCTGCGAGCCCGTGCCGCCGAGCAGGGTTCCGAGCGAGGTCGTGACGGCGCTCGGGGAGAGGCCGGCCTCCGCGGCGTCCCTGTCGTCGACGAGCACCTCTATCTCGGGGCTGACCTCGGAAAGGTCGCTCTGGACGTTCGTTACGTCTTCGTTCTTCTCGATCTCGTCCACGACGATCTCGGAGGCCCGCCTGAGCTCGTCCTCGTTGCCGCCGGTTATGGTGACCTCGATCCCGCCCGTCGGCGGCCCCTGCTGCAAAACCTGCACCTGAAACCCTTCGCCGTAGAGGTCGCGCCCCTCCCCGGCCAGCCTACTGAGGGTTCTCTGCACGTTGGCGTCTTCCTCCACGACGATAAAGGCCTGGGCCTGGTTACCGGTGCGCAGGGGGGAATCGGGGTTGAAGTTGTCCTCGCCGCCGATGGAGAGCTGGTAGCCCTCGACGCCGGAATCGTCGTTCATGAAGTCCTCGAAGGACCGCAGCTCCTCGCTGGTCTCGTCTATGTCGGTCCCGGCCGGAAGCTCGACGCTCGCCTGCAAGAGCCGCTCCTCGCTCGGCGGGAAGAAGCTGACCGCGAGGAACGGTATGGCGGCGAGCCCGCCCACGAACGCCAGCAGCGCCAGCAAGAGGACCGCCAGCCGGTGCCTGAGGCTCCAGCGCAAGAGCGGCGCGTAGAGCTCGACGAGCATCCCGTCCCCGTGCCCGCCCCCGCGGGCCGCCGAACGCCGCGCCGCCCGCACGGCGAGGAGGGCGAGCGTTCCTATGAGGATCGCCGCCGCGGCCCCGGCCGCGAGCAGGAAGACCGGCGAACCCGTGTCCACCCCGGCCACCGCGCCGCGCACCGCGTCCGCGATGCCGTCCAGACCGTCAACCACGCCCGCCGGAACGAGGGGCAGCCCGTCGAGCAGCCCGGCCCCAGCCGCGACCACGGCCCCGGCGAAGAGGACGCCCAAAACCAGGAGCGCACCGAAGAGCGTGCGGGGCACGCCGGAGCCGCGCCCGTTCCGGCGAGAGCGCCGGCTCTCGTACGCGACGAACTCGTCGTCTTCGTAGTCGTCGGGGGTCGTATCGGGGTCGTTGCCGACTCCCGCCTCCTCGGCCCTCGCGTCGCGCTTCACGCGGCGCTTGATAAAGACGCTGGTTAGGACCGGGATGATGGTTATGGAGACGATGAGGGAGGCGATCAGGGCGAAGGCCACGGTCAGGGAGAGCGGCAGGAAGAACTTGCTCACGATGCCGCCGACGAGCCCGAGCGGCAGGAAGACGGCGGTCGTCGTGAGGGTCGATGAGGTGATGGCGCTCGCGACCTCCGTCGTGCCCTTGAGGGCCGCCTCCTCCGGGTCGTAACCCTCCTGCACGTACCGGTAGGAGTTTTCCAGCACCACGATCGCGTCGTCCACCACCCGCCCGATGGCTATGGTGAGCCCCGCCAGCGTGATGATGTTCAGCGTCAGGTTGTCCGCCCAGGAGAAGAGCAGGGCCGCCAGGATGCTCGTCGGCAGCGAGACCGCCGTCACGAACGTCGCCCTCGGGCTGCGCAGGAACAGGAAGATGATCCCGACCGCAAGCAACCCGCCGATGAGCGCCTTCTCGACGAGCCCGTTGACCGACTCCTCGACGTCCTCCGCCGAGTTGAAGACCACGAGCACCTCGTCCTCGCCGAGGTCCTCCCGCACCTCCTCCAACGCCGCCGTAACGCCCTCTGCCACCTCGACGGTGTTCGCCTCGGGCTCCTTGACCACGTTGAGCCCCAGGCTCGGCTCGCCGTTGGTCCGGGAGACGCCGGAGATGTCGGAGCTTACCTCCCGCACCTCGGCCACGTCAGAGAGCAACACCGGCTCGGGCGCCTCTGCCACAGGCGCCGGGCTCGCCGCCGCGGACGCGGCCGAAGGCGGCGCCGATGCTGACGGGGGCGCCGACGCCCCGGCAGGAGCACCCGTCGGAGCGCCCGTCGGAGGACCCGTGGGGGCCCCGGTGGGCGCCCCCGCGGGGGCTCCTGCCGCGCCCACGGGGAGGTCGCGCAGCTCTTCGACCGAGGTCAGCTCGCTTGTGGTACGAACGGGGGTGGCCGTTCCGTCCACGCTAACCTCGCCGACGGGCGCGTTCACGTTCGAGCCGGAGATGGCGCCGACTATGGCCTCGGCCGGGATGCCGCGCTCCTCCAGCTCGACCGGCTTGAGGTCGACCTCTATCTCGCGCTCAGAACCCCCGACGAGGTCCGCGCTCGCCACGCCCTCGACGTCCTCGATAAGCGGTATGGCCTCGTCCTCGGCGTACTCCGTCACGCGGGCGAGGTCCCCGTCCTCGGCAGACAGGGAGACGTTCAGGATCGGGAACTGCGAGGCCGACTGGCGGGCGACCTCGGGGGCCGCGGCCTGCTCCGGCAGCGCGACGCCGGCTATGGCGTCGTTGATCTCATCTTCGGCCTGCTCTGTGTCGACGTCGAGCCCGAACTCGACGACGAGCACGGAGAACCCGGGCGAACTCGTCGCCTGGATGCTCTCTATACCCTCTATCCCCTCGACGGCACCCTGCAAGGGCTGCGTGACCTGCTCGTCCACAACATCCGGCCCCGCGCCCACGACCGGTGTGGAAACCGTGACGAGCGGGAACTCGATGTCGGGCAGAAGCTCCTGGTTGAGCCGCGTCGTCGCGTAGGTGCCGGCCGCTATCAGGATAAAGGTCGCCAGAAAGACGACGGACTTGTTCTTGAGACACCACCGAACGACTGCCTGCACTAGTTTTCCTCCCCAGGCACCCGGCCGAGCGCCGCCGTGATCTCCTTCAGACCCTTGAAGAAGGCCCCCGCCTCCTCATCCGTCAACCTGTCGAGCGCCTCGTTCAACTGCCGGCGCCTGACGTCCATGATCCTGCGCGCCACCTCGTGCATCCCCGGCGCGTAGTCAACCAGCACCACCCTCCTGTCCGCCGGGTCGTGGCGGCGCTCGATCATGCCGTGCTCGACGAGCCTGTCAACGAGCTGCGTCGTCGCCGGCCGCGATACCCCTAGAGTGTGTGCGATATGGCCGACCGAACACGGCCCCTTCGCGAGCGCTATGAGCACCTGTATGTGCCCCGGCGAGACGTGCGCGTCGGACGGAAACGCGTGCGCCGGCGCCCCGGCCTTTACGCACGCCTCCATCTCAAGCGGCACCGGACGCCCCAACTCACGCCCAAGAACCGGTAACAACAACACGATCTCGTCTACCAACCTCTCCCGGTCCACGCCCGCCCATCCCCTTTTTGTGAAACTGGTTACTTAACTGACTTAATTACTTGATTGTCAAGGTATATGGACGGTTTGTCAAGAAGATTTTTCGCGGGTGGTAGAGATCGGGTACGATCCGGTCCGCCGAAGGTTTCGGGAGACGGAGGGGTTTGATGGTCAGGCTAAAGGCGACCGTAACGGCGGGGATCGTCGGCGGGCTCTGGGTGCTCAATAGAAGGCTCGAGGGATACGGTCGCCCACCGGCGGGGCTTGGCGGTGAGGCGCGGCGTTTCCGGTGGCGCGGCCGGGAGCTCGCCTACTCCGTGGCCGGGGAGGGGGAGCCGCTGCTGCTCGTGCACGGCGTCTACGCCGGCGCGTCGTCGCTGGAGTTCCGCGAGAACTTCGAGGAGCTCTCGCGGAACTTTCGGGTCTACGCGTTGGATCTTCTGGGGTGCGGCCTCTCGGAGAAGCCCCGCCGGCGCTACGGGCCCGAGGACGTGGCCTCGCAGGTAGAAGATTTCGTTCGCGAGGAGATCGGGACGGGTGTTCATCTCGTCGCGAGCTCGCTCACCGCGGCCCTCGTCGTGCCGGCAGCCGTACGCAGCCCGAAGCTCTTCAAGAGACTCGTCCTCGTCTGCCCCACGGGATACGGTACCCTGGACCGGCCCTCCGGCCCGCTTGGGGACGCCGTCCTCGGTCTCTTCGAAGCCCCGGTCCTCGGCGACACCCTCTACCATGCCCTCGTCTCGCGGGCCGGCATCCGCTACTACTTGAAGGGGATGGCCTACCACGACCCCGCGCTCGTCACGGAAGGGGTCGTCGAGGACTACTACAGGGCGGGACACGGGCCGGGATCCAGGCACTTCCCGGCATCCTTCGTCGCCGGCAAGCTCAACCTCGGCATCCCGGACCTCTGGCCGAGGGTCCCGCACAAGAGCCTCGTTTGCTGGGGCCAGGAGGCGGAGACCGTCCCCCTCTCAGACCTGGGCAACTTCGCCCGCAACAACCCCCGCTCCGAGCCCCGCGTCTTCAGAGACGCAGCGCTGCTGCCCCACGTCGAGCGGGCCGAAACGTTCAACGAAGAGGTGCGGAAGTTCCTCATGGACTAGGGATCTTCCTCTCGCTTCCCGGCAACCGTGTCAACACACCGCTCGGGCGCGGGGAAGGGTCGAGGACGGCCGGAACGGCACCGAAAGGTACGTTGGCTGAGCGACACCATTCCGGGAAAATCGTGCGCCAGGCCGGGCACCCCCATCCGGACGAGCAAGATGCGGTGTCGCCTTATGTGCCCGCGGAGTCGCGGGGGCGATCCGAAGTTTCCCGTGGGCCGGTCTGTGTGAGATCCCGTAAGCGGAGTTCGGAGAACGACCCTTCCACGCACTCCGGTGAACGAGGCGTGGAGGACCTATTTGAGGTAACCGGGCTGTTCGAGTGGGGCGCTCCTTGCCCCGTGCTCCGTATCGGGGCGTAGCCACAAAGATACGTGGTCGGGTTGCACGGTCCTACTCGCCACCCCCACCAGGTCGCCGCCCAGGGCGTCCAGGTCCGTCACTTCTCGCAACCGCGCGTTGAAGGCTTCCAGGGTCTTTGCGGCGTCGTACTTTCTCCTGTAGAAGCGGCGGTCCACGAGGGCCTGAACCCGTCGGCGCAAGGGGTTGAACAGCGCGGCGATCACGAGGGTGGAAGCAACGACCGCCAGGGTAGACTCCTGGCCGCTGAGGGCGCGCAGCGCGGCTTGCAGGCCGACCACGCTCCCGAGGTAGACCAGCGCAAGCATCACGGTGAGCGAACCGTAGACGAGGGTGCGGTTGACGATGCGGTCTATGTCGTAGAGGCGGTAGCGAAGGATGGCTATCCCTATGGCTATGGGGTAGGCCGCGCCCGCGAGCGTGAAGAACGCCACCCCGGCCCGCTCGAACCAGGATGGCGTCTCTACAGCCTCGATTACGCTGATGAGGATGATGCCCACGGCGAACGCCGCAACGGCGTAGGCGAACCATTTGAGCTGCTGGCGCTCTATGCCCACGGACCTGCGCAGCCGCACGAAAACCGACAGTACCGCCGCCACGATCAGGAGGGGAGCCATGGTGAAAAACACCGCCCTGTAGATGTCCGTGAGGCCCTCTATCCCGAGCGGGTTCCGAATCGGGCCGAGGGAACCCAGGTACGCCCCGGGAGAGAGCGCGGCGAGTACCACCCCCACCACGACGAAGGCCACGGTCAGCCACGCCACGGGCCTCCAGCGCCTGCTCGGCAACCGTCCGGTAGGGAACAGGAGGAGGTAGAGCACCGGGATACCGTTCATGATGGGCAGTTGCCAGGCGGCGATCCATGCCAGCGCCTCACCCCCCGGCAGCGAGCCAGGTCGGGCGAGCAGGGTGTAGATGGCGTACTGGGAGGCGAAGCTGCTCGTGCTGACGGTCACCCCGGCCAGGCACAACAGCCAGCCCACCGGGTTTTCCGGTCGACGCGAGGCCACGATGGCTCCCACGGTGGCGTCCACCACGATGGTCGAGTTGCCCAGCCACCACTCGAAGGTGGGAACGTTCGGGTGGGAGCGGTTGAGGACCAGAAGGAGGAGGCTCAGTGCTGTGAGCGTTACGACAAGTGCCCACAGCGACCAGGAAAGCCGAGCGGCAGCAGGGCGGCTAATCCCGCCGATTCCCCTGTCCGGTTCGTTTGCACCCGTTGTCACAACACCACTCTACCGGAGGATCGTCTGCCGGGCGTTACGACAAACGTAACGGGGTGGTGAAAGAACCTCGCAGAACCTCAGGACGAAGTTCCGAGAGCGAAGTTCCGAGAGATCCATCCTTGCACGATGTTGGGTGAATATGACGCTTTTGTTGGCTTCCGGTAACAGTAAGGCGACGTCTGCATAACACTCCGACGACGCTCCGGTAACGGTTCGGCTACACCCCCAAGATCTCACTCATTTGCGTGATACCGGCCCGCTCAGGGGGCGGCAGAGTGGCTTTCAGAAGGCACCCGGGGAGGCCGGGGCCACGGACCGAAAGGTGCAGGACATGAAGCGGACGGCAATGATAGTGATGACGGTGTCGATGCTCCTGGTGGCGCTCTCTGGGGTGGCCCTGGCGACGACCACGGCCATCGTCAACGGCACTTCTGCGGGCGAGACCATCAAGGGCACGGCCAAGGCCGACACCATCCACGGCAGGGGCGGCGACGACGCCATCCACGGCATGGGCGGCAACGACCTGCTCTACGGCGACGACGGCCACGACGGCCTCTACGGCGGCCCCGGCGACGACACCGTGCGCGGCGGCGCCGGCGACGACCGGCTCGAGGAGCGCAAGGTCTTCGGTGGTTCGGGCGACGACACCCTCTATGGAGACGCCGGTTCCGACGCGCTCTACGGGGGGCCGGGCAACGACACGGTGATCGCCATCGGCGACGCGCCCGGGGACTACGTGGACTGCGGGGGGGGCACGGACACCGTGCAGCGGCCCTTCCGCTCGCCCCACGACGTGTTCGTCAACTGCGAGAGGTTCACCAGCTAGATCGGCCGGTCTGACGCCGCAGGAAGCCAACCCAAGAGCGAGAAGGGCCGGGGATACCCCGGCCCTTCTTCGTGTCCCTACTTCCTGGAAGCCCTTCACTGCAAAATCCCGAGACGATGTCTTCGAGTAGGCCGCCAGCACACCCTGGACCGGCGTCCTTGGCAAGTTCCTGGCGTACGGACTTCCCGGAATGGTGCCGTGACCCCGGGCACGGGAAGAGGGGATCACCCACCATAACGTTCGACGCCGGTTCTCTCGCGGAGTCGATCGCGGGCCGGCGTGAACCTATTGCTAGCAGGGTGCGCTCCATCCAGGGCGTCGATCTCGAACAAGCCGGTAACGCGTCACGGTGACCTTCCGTCCCGGGCGTGCGGTCTTCCGGGACGGCTACTTGCTCAAGAAGGTTCGGCGTCCACGACGGCGACGGTGCAGCGGGATATACAGACGGTCTTGTCATTCTCGTCCGTTATGTGGACCTCCCACACCTGGCTCGTGCGTCCGAGGTGCGCCGGGACGCCGACCGCGGTCAGGGTTCCGCTCCTCTTCGGGCGGACGTGGCTCGCGTTGATCTCCGCCCCAAAGGCCGCCTTGCCCGGCGGGCAGTTGAGGTAACCGCCGACGCTTGCCACGCTCTCGGCGAGCACGACGCTCACCCCGCCGTGCAGGTAACCGAACGGCTGGTGGTGCCTCTCGTCCACCGGCATCGTCGCCACGACGCGCTCTGGCGCAAGCTCGGTGAACTCCAGACCGAGATGGCGCGTGACGCCCTCGTCGTTCCTCATCAGGGCTTCCAGATCCAACCCCTCTACCTCCTGGTAGCGTCGACAGACCCACGCATACTAGCGCACCGTCCGCCCCGCACCGGACGATCACAGGTTCTTCCAAACCTGGCCGTGAAGATGTCGGCTGTAGCGCGAACGTGATCCTCGAAGATAAAACACTACATAAACACTACATAAATGCTACACTCCGCGTCTACACAAAACGCAAACGCTGGTAGGAAGGTGGAAGGTATGAAGGTGATCTTCGTGCACGGGGCCCTGGTCTTCGACGGGGCGTGGTGGTGGCACCGCATGGTGGAGCCGCTCGCAGACCTCGGCATAGGGAGCCGGGCCGTGGAGCTTCCGAGTTGCGTGGCGCCGCCGCTGCCTCCCGCGAAGACGCTGGGGAGCATGCACGCCGACGCCGACGCGGTGCGCGCCGTTCTCGACGAGGAGGACGGGCCTGTGGTGCTCGTGGGGCACTCCTACGGCGGCATGGTCATGACCGACGCCGCGGCGGGACGGGAAGACGTGGCGCATCTAGTCTATGTGACCTCTGTGATGCCCGACTCTGGCGAGACGATGGCGGACCTCGGCGGTGAGCCGGGGCCGTGGATGGACCCGCGCCCTGAGGACGGCACGATGGGCATCGAGGCGGAGCTCATGCCCGGCGCCTTTATGCAGGACTGCGACGAGGCGGCGGTCGCGGGAGCGCTGGAACGGCTCACCCGCCAGCCCCTGTCGGTCTTCGGGCAGGCCCCGCGTGACGTCGCGTGGCGCGAGAAGCCCTCGACCTACGTCGTGTGCGCCGAGGACCGGGCGACGCCGCCCGGGGCGCAACGAGAGCACGCGAGAAGGGCCGGAAAGGTCGTGGAGCTGCCGACCGGGCACCACCCGATGCTCTCGCGTCCCGACCTCTTCGCCCGGGTTTTGGCGCAGGCGGCCACGCCGGACGGGTAGTCTCGAAGGTGGCGGTTACAAAGGTGGGACAGAGGACAAAGTCCCAAAAGGAGGAGGCAAGATGAACGCCGCAGCAGGAAGGAGCGCGGCCGAGGTGGCGAGGGCGTACTTCGACGCCCAGAACCGCCACGACATCGACGGGCTCATGACCCTCTTCGGCGAAGATGGCGCCTGCACCGACCCAGACATGGGGCCGATCTCCGGGGAGGAGCTGAGGCAGTTCTTCGCAGGCTCCTTCGAGGCGTTCCCGGACATCTCCTTCGAGGTCGACGAGTTCTTCGAGGGGAGGGCGGGCGCGCCGCGGCGCAGTGGCGTATGAGGACCGGGGCACCCCGCCCGAGCGGCAGCGCGAGTTCGCCCGAAGGGCCTCGACCGGCGCCAAGCTCGACGCCGGCAACCACCCGTTCCTGCCCCAGCCCGCCGCCGTGTGCGACGTCCTGCTCGCCCTCTGACGATCGCTACGCAAGTCACTAAACCATAAGAAAACCATAAAAAGAAAGAGGGTACTAAAATGACCAATCGCGACCTCCTCGCAAATGCTTATGCGGCGTTCAACCGCCGTGACGTCGACGGGTTGCTCGAGCTTCTCACCGATGAAGTGAACTGGCCCGACGGAGACGCCCGGCTCAGCGGCAAGGCCGCCGTCAGGCGGTACTGGCTCCACCAATTCACCGAGACCCGCACGCACGACGAACCGCTCCGATTCATCGACGTCTCACCGGGCAGGACCGTCGTGCACATCGACCAGACGGTGGCGGACCTCTATGGTCGGGTCCTGTCACGCGGCGCATTCAGGTACTCGTTCGACATCAGGGGAGGTTTGATCAGCCGCCTGGACATCTCTGTCGTGACGACCATCGGCTTCATCGGTAGCGGCGAGATCGGCAGCACGCTGGCCCGCCTGGCAGTCGACGCCGGATACGACGTGGTCCTCAGCAACTCGCGCAGGCCCGAGACCATCGCCGACATCGTGGCAAAGCTCGGCCCGTCGGCCCGGGCGGCGACGGCCGGCGACGCCGCTCGCGCGGGTGACGTCGTCGTAATCGCGATCCCGCTCAAGGCCTACCGGGCGGTCCCGGTGGAGCCGCTCACGGGCAAGGTCGTGATCGACACGAACAACTACTTCCCACACCGCGGCGGTGTGTTCCCCGAGCTGGAGGCCGAGACCACCACAACCAGCGAGCTGCTCCAGCAGCACCTTTCCACCTCGCACGTGGTCAAGGCGTTCAACAACATCGGCTACCGAGAGCTGGCGACGCAGGGGCAACCCGCGGGAATCCCCGGGCGCCGGGCCATGTCGATCGCGGGCGACGACGCCGCGGCCAAGAAGACGGTCGGCACGCTGATCGGCGAGTTCGGCTACGACGTCGTCGACGTCGGCCCCCTGGCAGAGGGCTGGCGCTACCAGCGCGACACCCCTGCATGGACGGGCCGGCGGACCGCCGACCAACTGCGGACGGCGCTCGGCCAGGCCAAGCGCTACGCTGGCATGAGTTGACCGGGCGCGGGCGCGCGGCGCGACACGGCCCACCAGAGGTCCCCGCGACCGGCTGGAATAGTGCACGACCGTGGCTCTCTTTCTTTATCGCGCGCTGCACGCTACCTCTCCTCTCTTCGATCAACGGCCAATGACGACAACCGATTATCGGCCAAGGCCCTTAGAGGCCGCGCGGATAGGCAAGCAATACGTCTAGAGCCACCAACACCGGGCCCTTGGGCGACCAGCCTCCGTCCAGCAACGCGGTCAACGTTCTTGGCGCGGACGTCTTCGTAATAGAGAACGGCAGGATCCGCTCGGCGCGCCCACTTCGATTTCGCGGCGATGGCCCGCCAGCTCAACGGTGGGGGCCGCGGCCAACCCGTTGGGGTTGGCCCTGGGACCGCTGTTCGGTGGCCTTCTGGCCCAGTACGCCCCGGCACCGCTGCTCCTGCCTTACGCGGCGTACGCGGTGCTGCTGATCCCCCGATGGTGGGCGTGCTGCTGATGCCGGAGACCGTGGTCAGGGAGCCCGGCAGGTCCTGGCGTCCTCGGAGGCCGGCCCTCCCCGAGAGTAGGGGCCCCTTCGCGCCCGCCGCGGCGAGCGCCTTTTGCGCCTTCGCGGTGGCGGGGCTATTCGCCTCCCTCGGGCCCTCCCTCGTGCAGGGTCTGTCGGGGACGAAAAACGTGGCCGTCGGCGGGGGCGCGACCTTCGTGAACCTGGCGGCCACCGTGGCGGCCCAGGCCGCCTTGCGGTCCGTCTCGAACCGAACCGCCGTGCGTACCGGGCTTCCCGCCCTCGCGGTGGGCCTGGGGCTCCTCCTGTGGTCGATGGCCCAGGGTTCGGTTGCGCTCGTCTTGCTCGCGGCGGCGGTGGTGGGCTTCGGCACCGGGCTGTCGTTCATGGGAAGCCTGGCGGCGGTGAACGCCATCTCCGAGGCCCGCGAGCGCGGCGTCGTGGCCTCCAGTTACTTCGTCGTCGCGTACCTCGCCCCCCCGGTGGCGGCGCTCAGTACGGGTGTCTTGGCCGACCGCCTGGGGCTGTTCCCCGCGGTCACCATCTTCGCGCTGGTGACCTCGTCGGTCGCCCTGCTTTTGGCCGGCGCCGCATCGAGGATCGGTCTCGAAGCGGCCTAGCGCGTTGTCGGGCGGGCCCCCGGGGACGGAGCACCGAGCAAACCCCAGAGCGCGACCGCCTCGGGCGGAGAAGCGTGCCACGCGAGATGCTCTGCCACCAGTCCGGCCCGGCCGACAGCCCAGGTCCCGCCACGAGTCGCGCACTTCGTGGCTATATTTGGCTCTTCTCCATCGAGAAGTTCACCAGCTCGACGCCACGGCGCACCACGACGTTGCGGCTCAGGACTCGAAAGCCGCGCCGCTCGAAGAACGGACGGGCCGTGATGCTCGCCTCGACGAAGATCCGGCGGAGGCCGAGCCCCTTGGCCCGCTCCTCCGCCGCCGCGTAGAGCAGCGACCCGACCCCGCGCCCGACCGCGTCCCGGCGGCAGTACAGCATGTCCAGGTTCCCGTCATCTTCAAGCTCCACGAAGCCGACCACCCCGTCGTCCCCCTCGGCGACCAGTGTGTGCCGGCCGGACATGCGCCCGTGCCAGGCGGCGGGGTCAGGGGGTACCGGCGCCCACGCCCGGGCCTGCTCCGGCGAGTAGTCCGCGAGGTTTACAGAGTGAACCGTCTCGTAGAAGAGGCGGCAGATGGGGCCTGCGTCTTCCCTCCTGTAGTCCCGCACGGTCTCCAAAAAAACGTCCCAGATCCAGCCCGGTCGCCCTTACCCCTGCGCGACGGCCCCGCCGCGGGGGGACCGGCCAGCCCACCAGGAGAGGAAGCCGTCCACCGCCAGGGAGAGGCCCAGCCACGCCCAGCCCAGGCCGAAGAGCATCCAGAGCACGGTACCGAAAGACCCGAGGTCCACGGCGAAGGAGATCAGACCGCACAGGGCGCCCACCACGAAGGGCAGAAGGCCCCACGTCGGCAGGTCGCCATCGCGCGGGGCGGCGACGCCGAACAGGATCGAGCCGGCGCCAAGCAGGAGCAGCCCGAGCCGGAACGCCCGGTACGCCGGGGCCGTCATGATGAACGTGTCGTCCAGGCCGAGCCAGAAGAGGCCGGCGTCGCCGGCGATGACGAGGACGAGCCCGAGGAGGGCCAGGGCGAAGCCGATCTTCTGCACGAGCCCGGAGCGGTTCCATTGCCGCACCTGCAACCCCACCAGCCCCACCAGGAGGAGCAGCGGCGCCGACAGAAAGAGCTTCCAGAACACGTTGGGCGTGCCAAAGGCGGTCTCGGAGATAGAGGCGCCTATGGGAGAGAGCGCCCACAGCACCCCGCCCGGCACGACCAGCAGCCCGGCCCACCTGACGAGGAACAGGAGCAGCCGTCGCAACGCCTTCACCCTAGTAGCTGGGCAGCGGGCCGCCCGCGTCCTTCACGACGTAGTCGGTGAACATCCTCTTCGAGACGCCGGGGTTCGCCGAGTCTATGTCCCTGTTCATCTTCGGGTCCTTCTCGAGGTCGAAGAGCTTCGCCTCGGCCCCGTCGTTGCGGGAGAACATCGCGTAGCGGTCGTCGCGGGCCCAGACGTGGTTGTGGTAGCCGGCCGTGAAGTACGGGCGGGCCTCCTCCGGCTCGCCACCGTCCAGGAGCGGGACCAGGTTCTGGCCCTGGAGCGGGGCCGGCGGCTCGATGCCTAAAGAGCCGAGTATCGTCGGGGTAACGTCGTGGGTTGAGACGAAGAAGTCGCTCGTTGTCCCCGCGCCCTTGCTCGGGTGTTTGATCATGAACACCGTGTCCGTAAGCTCCGGGTACAGCGCGGTGACCACCTTGCCCGCGTAGCCGTGCTCCCCGAAGGCGTGGCCGTGGTCGGAGAGAAAGACGAACATCGTGTTCTCCATCAGGCCGAGCTCCTCGGCCCGCTGCATAAAGTTGCCGAGCCAGTGGTCCATCATGGTGACCTCGCCGGCGTAGAGGGCGCGCATCCTCTCCAGTTGCGCCTCCGTCATCCAGTCCGAAGGGCCGCTGCTGGAGGTGATGGGCTCGGGGCCGCCGTAGCCGTCGGAGTACCTGCTCGTGTACTTCTCGGGCGGGTCCCAGGGCTCGTGCGGGTCGTAGCAGTCAACCGTCAGGAAGAACGGCTGGGAGCCCTGCGCCGCCTCCAGAAACTCCATCCCCTTCAGGAAGACCTGCGGAGCGAACCAGTCCTCCTCGCGCTCGCGCCCCAGCGTGTTCGCGTAGTACTGGAGCATGATCTCCTCGGCGTGCGCGGCGTTCGGGCCGCCGATGAGGGCCTCCTCTATCTTCTTCTTCGACGCCGGCGTCTGCGGCCTGAAGAAGTCCCTCTCCTGGCCCCGGACGAAGTGGAAGGCGTGGAAGCCGCGGTGGAAGTCGTAGAAGGGTCTGAACTGGTGGAGGGTGTCCGTGACGAAGAGGTTGTAGAAACCCTCCCCGCTGAGTATCTCGGCGAGCGTGGTCTGTTCCCTGGGTATCGGCTGCCAGCCCCAGAGGCCGACGTCTTCTGCGTACCACTTCTGCCAGTTCCTGAACGGGAAGGTGCGGATGCCCGTGTGGATGCCCCGCCGGGCCGGGATGGATGGGATGGACTCCGGGTAGGAGCGGGTAAAGCGGAGGCTGTCCTTCGCTATCGCGTCGAGGTTTGGCGTCTGGGCCGCCTGGCCGCCGTAGGCGCCGACGTGGTCCTTTCTCAAGGAGTCGATCAAGACCAGCACTACGTTCATCCTGGATCCCCCACTCGGAAGGTACTCTTCTGGCAACTGCGTGAGCTGACTGGTAAAGGTGCCGCACCCGGCCGCCCCGAGCGTGGCCGCCCCGGCAGCACCGGCGCCGGCGACCTTCAGAAAATCGCGGCGTGTCAGGGTACGGTTCGTCAATCTATGCCTCCCGACGGCCGACGGGAAATGCCGCCGGGCGTCTCTTGTTTCGGAATGTAGTTCCCGGGACAGTTGCCCCGACGTCATCTGGCGACCCACGCCTGCGGGCCAAGCCGCCGGAGATTGTAACGTGTCGCGCCCCTCTTCGCAGGAGTCGGGCCCCCGGGCTCGCACCCGGCCGCGAGTTGCACTAAGGTAGGCGCGGCGAAAAAGACCGATGGAGGACGTACATGCGCTGTTCGACGCTTACCAGGAGACCTCTTTGAACTGGCTTATAACCGGCGGCTGCGGGTTTCTGGGGACGGCCCTGATCCAGTCCCTAGAAGAAGAGGGCGGCCACGGCATCCGCGTCGTGGATAACCTTACCGTCGGCGACCGGGACGACCTCGCGACCGCGGCGCACTTTGTCGAGAAGGACCCGATAGCTCCCGGCCCCATCGACCCGAACGGGCCGGTCGAGCTCCTGGTCGGCGACATCCTCGACGAGGACCTGGCGCTTCGGGCGGCAGAGGGTGCCGACGCCATCGTCCACCTCGCCGCCAACACGGGGGTTCTCCCCTCCGTCGAGGACCCGCGGGGCGACTGCCGGAAGAACGTCTTCGGAACGCTCAACTACCTTGAGGCCGCCAGGCACAACGGCGTGGGGCGCTTCGTCTTCGCCTCCAGCGGGGGGACGGTGATCGGGGAGGTCGAGCCACCCATCCACGAGGAGATGGCCCCCCACCCGGTAGCACCCTACGGGGCGAGCAAGCTAGCCGGCGAGGGCTACTGCTCCGCCTACTTCCAGACCTTCGATATAGGGACCGTGGCATTGCGTTTCGGCAACGTCTACGGGCCCCTCTCGGGCCACAAGAACAGCGTTGTCGCCCGGTTCATCCGGCGGGCGACGGGCGGGGAGGCGCTTGAGATCTACGGCGACGGCTCCCAGACCCGCGACTACATCTTTATCGGGGACCTGATCCGGGCCATAAAGCTCTCGGTAACCACCGAAGGCGTCGGCGGCGAGACGTTCCAGATCGCCACCAACGCCGAGACCACCGTCCGCGAGCTCACCGACAGGCTCCTCCCGGCCCTCGCCGAGGCCGGCGTCAAGGATGTCGAGGTTCGCTACACCGAAGCCCGCCGCGGCGAGGTCCGCCGCAACTTCGCCGACACCTCCAAGGCGAAGCGCCTCCTCGGCTGGCAGGCCGAGATGGACCTCGACGAGGGCCTGCGGCGCACCGTGGAGTGGTTTATGGAGGGTTCGACCCGTTAGCCGAAGAGGGCCTCTGGCCGGCGGGTCCTCCTAATCTCTCCTGACGCGGTCCCAAGGGTCGGCGGCGATGTTTTCGGTGCCGGGCCCACCGCGGAGGTGGTCCACGTCGCGCCTCGTGCCGTCGCGGGCGCGCAGCGTATCGTCGCCCTCCCCGCCGAGAAGCCGGTCGCTCCCCGGTCCCGCCAAGATCGTGTCGCCACCCACGCCCCCGTAGACGACATCGTCGCCACCGCCGGCGGAGATCACGTCCTCGCCGTCGAAGCCGCAGATGACGTCCCGGCCCGGCGTGCCCAACAGGACAGAATGGAAGCCCGTGTCCGCAACCGTGCAGTGCTCCGGCACCGTGACCGTGGTGTTGATCGTGCGCTCGAATACGACCTCGTCACCGGTCGTCGCCGGCTCCACGATCGTCGAGAGGTTACCCGGCCGCGTCGGGCGCACGACGAACTCGAGGACGGCAGACCCACCGGAGGCCAGCGGGCCCAGGTCGCACCTCATTATCCCGTTCGTCTCCAGCGGGCAGTCGCCCTCGGTCTCCCCGTTCACGAAGCCGGAAGAGACGAGGCGGGAGTCTTCGGGGACGCCGGTGGTGAAGGCCGTCCTCGGGGCGGGGGCGTGGCCGCTGTTGACCACGGCGATCGCGTACGTGAGCTTTTCGCCCACGGCGACCGGGTCCGGGCCGTCGGCGAAGTCCACCGAGAGCTCTGGACCGACGCCCACACATAGCTCGTCGGGGGTGGCGATCTGGTTGGGCTCGGCGTACGCGACGCCCGGGAGGACGGAGTAGAGGGCTATCGCCCCGGCCACGTCGCTCCCGGCAAGCACTTCCACGACCCAGGCGTTCTGAAAGAGGTTCTCCTCTCCGCCCTCGCTGTTGAGGCGCTTCATGCGTTCCAGGGATTCGGCGGAGGCGCCGGGGTCCATCCCGACGATGATGTTGCCCGTGGCGTGGGGCGGCGGGCACGTCTCCTGGGTGGAGGCGGGAGAGGACAGCGAGAGCAGCGCGATGACGGTGGCTAACATGGCTGCCGGCAACGCGGCCCAGAGGCCACCGAACGGACGCCTTCTCAACACATCCTCCCTCTCCGGCCGGCAAGCGCAGATCGCGGGCAGTATACCTGGTTCGTTTCGAGGAAAGAAGGGCGCGAACGCGTCCCGGTGGACGGCCAGATACCGTAGGATGTGCGTGGCGGCGGAGCGGGAGGCGAAGGTGGACAGAGGTCGGGAGCGGGAGAGGGATCAGGACGAGGTCAGGGCGGGCAGGGAGCGGCGTCTGGCCCTGGCGGACGACATACGCAGGCTGGAGGCCGTGCGGGAGCGGCTGCTGGCCGTGGACGAGGTCGCCATGACCCTCCCGGAAGGCCATCACATGCGGGTCCGCCTCGAAAACCTCGACCTTGGGAGGCTGGTGGAGGAACTGGACGAAGAACTCAGGGACCTCTACGACCGCACCGCACATCCCCGCGGCACCTGAGGTAGAAGGCTTCAGGTTTTGGGCGTCGGCAAGGGTGGGGGCCAGTCTGATGGTTGACAGCGCGGTTGCGCATCGTGGACCGCCTCAGGCTGCCGGCCTCCCGCGCGCGGCGAGGTAGAAGAAGATCTGGGCCAGGGCCGCGACGGCGGCGCCGATGACGAGGGAGATGGAGATCCTCTCTATGAGGTCCGCCCTCAGGACGAGCACACACAGGGCGGCCGAGAGGAGCCCCGCGACCCAACCAGCGGCGGCGAGGCGTCCCCTCCCGAGGGCGTAGAGCGCCTGGTTGAGCGTCTCCGAGAGCAGGTAAAAGGCAGCGAGGGCGGCGAGCAGGACCAGCAGGGAATTGTCCGCCTGGTAGCGTGCGCCCGCGAAGACCTTGAGTCCCCACTCGCCGAGGAGCCAGGCCCCCCCGACCATGAGGACGCCGACCGCGCCGACGACCCCGGCCGCCCGCAGGGTGAAGCGGTCGAGGGCGGCCCGGCCGCCGGTCGCGTGGGCGCGGCTGGCGTGGGGCAGGAGGGCGCCGATGACGGGGCTCATCACGTACTGCGGGATGCGCGTGAAGATGAGCGCCACGCCGAGAAGCCCCACCTGCGCCTTCGTGCCGCCCATCAACCCCGCGAGCACGACGCCGCCGCTCGCGAGCGTCTGGGCGCAGACCATCGAGACCAGGACGGGTCCCGCGAACCGCAAGGCCTTGCCGACGGAGAACGGCTCCCCGGGCTTCTCGGCGGGCCGGACGCGCCCGGGGCGCACCGCCAGCACGCCGACGACAGGGGCGAGCACGATGGCGATGGCCGGGGCCGCGACGCCGAGCCCGGCCGCCAGGAGGATCAGCGTGACGACCACCCGGCTCGCGGCTTCGGCCAGGATCTGGGCGCCCATCCGGGTGGGCTGGCGGTGGCCGTTGAAGATCCCACGCCTGAAATACTCCGGCGCGTAAAGCGCCACCGCCGCCACGAACGCAGCCGTGATCCAGAAGTCCTCGAAGACCAGCCGGGTGAGATACGGGCTCGTGACCAGCGCGACGATCAGGAACCCGACGAGCAGCGCCGCCTGCCAGCGCCGGACGGAGCTGACCACGGGCCCCCAGTCCTCCCCCCGCGCCTCCCGCTCGGCGACGTGCCGGCCGAGCGTCTGGGTCGCCGCCACCCAGAGCACCTGGACGACCAAAAAGGTCGAGTTCCAGAGCAGGGCTATCGGCGCGTACCCCGCCGGCTCGTCAAGAGCGTGGGTCGAGATGCCGATAAAGATGAACGTCAGGGCGCCGGAGACGGCGAAGGAGAGCCCGATGAGCAGGCTCCCAGCACCCGGGCCTTGCCCTTTTAACGCGCTCGCAAACCTCACGCCGCGCATCTTACGCCATACGGCGGAGAACCGGGCCTCGGGGTCATGACCGGTCAGTCGCCGTGCCGGAGATCTAGCGGGCGTTCTCCCATCTGACGTCTAGCTCGGGCTGTCCGTCGGTGGCGAACTTCAGGAGGCGTTCGCCTTCTTCGGCGAGGGCCTCGCGGTCCAGGGACGACAGGGGGACGAACGGCTCGACCGTCAGGGTTGCGGATTTTCTTGTCTTCTCTATCTTCCACGCGCCGGCCACGAAGCCGTCGATAAGGATCGTGGCCCTCACGCGGGCGGCGGTGAGAAAGACCTTCTTGCGGTCTTCCTCGGCGATGACGCGCCGCCGGTCGGCGTGGCCCAGAACGAGGTTGTCGTACTCGGGCACGAAGCGGGGCGGCGCCGGGGTATCGGCCGCCGGCAACGGCGCGCCCGGCACGTCGAAGAGCTCCCGGCCGTCTTCGTCCGTGAAGAGGCTCAACTCCGGCCGCAACTCTTCCAGAAGGGCCCTCGCGCCGGTCAGCCCGGACCACGCCTGGAAATCCTTCACGCCCGCGGGGCCGAAGGCGGCGAGGTAGCGGAAGAGGAGGGCGCGCAGGCTCTCGTCGGGGTCGGCGAGCGGCGCCCCGAGCCAGGGTTCCGGCAGCGCGAACCTGGGGCTGCCGCCCCTCCCCCAGACGCCGGCCGGCGGCGTCTGGACGAGCGGGAGCCGCATCCTCACCAGGTAGGCGAGGGCTGAGGGGTCCCGCCCGGGCTCCGTCTCGACCAGTCGCTCCTGTATCTCCTTGAAGGTGCGCGGTTTCTCCTCCACCAGCGCCCGCGCCTCCGACACGAGCCGGTCGAGGTCGAGCCCCTCCAGGCGCTTTCCGGCGATGGAGCGCTGGGACCTGTCGAGCGCCGCCTGGATGGACGGCCGCAGGAGAAGGTAGTCCTCCGCCGTCGTGAGGTGCAGCGTGGCCCGCATCATCGACGAGCGGACGACCCGCCGGTCCTCGATGAGACCGGTCAGGTCATCCCGGGCGAACCCGCGCAGGCGCGTCCAGAGCCCGAGGTACGGCGGGTTCGGCACCTGCGACTGGAGGCCAGCGAGCCGGCGCACCGCCTCGAGCGCGGAGATCCCCTCCCGCCCGAGCAGCATCTGGCGGGCGAGCAGGGCCCGGTTGAGCTCGCGCAGGGAGAGGGTGCGGGGCTCCGCCCCTACCACGGCAACGGTTCGCCGTCGCGGAAGAAGCCGCCGGTGGACCCGTCGTCCGGGAGGGTGGCGGCCCAGACGACGCTAGATGCGCCCTCGGGGATGGGCCTGGCCCCCATCTCCTCCATACCAGGGGCCGTGGCGGTCAGGCCCGGGTCCACGGCGTTGACGAGTATCCCGGAGCCGTCCAGCTCGACGGCCAGCTTGGAGGTCAGGGCGGTGAGCGCGGCCTTCGAGACGGCGTAGCTCGCGGCGGAGGGTCCCGAGGCGAGGCCGAAGTACGGCTCCCCGTGGGACCCGGCGCCGCTGGAGACGTTGACTACTCTGCCCCGCCCGCCCCGCCGAAGGAGCGGCAGGAGGGCCTGGGTCACGCGCCACGCGCCGAACAGGTTGATGTCGAGCACGGTCCTGGCGTTCTCGAGGTCCGCCCCTGACACCGTCTCCGTCCAGTCCGCGAAGGCGGCGGCGTTGTTGACCAGCACGTCCACCCGGCCGAACCGGGCCTCGATCTCCTCTGCCAGCCGCCCGACGCTGGCCCCGTCGGCGACGTCGAAGACGACCGCATGGGCGTCGAGGCCCTCCGAGGCCAACTCGCCGGCCGCCCCCTCGCCCTTGGCGGCCTCTCTGGCCCCGACCACCACCGTCATGCCCCGCCGCGCGAGCTGCCGCGCGACCTCGAGCCCGATGCCCCGGTTGGCGCCCGTGACCAGCGCCACCGTCCGCGCGTCACCGCTTCCCGTCAAGTTGGAGCCCCTTTCTCCGTACCGGCACCTCAGGGGTAGGAGAGCGGGCAAGCGTGCTTCTGCCCCCTAGAGATCCGGAAACCAGGGGTGCCAGAAGAGCCCCCAACCGGCAAAACCCACCCCGAAATCACCCCGTAAGAATACCCGCGGTCAGGCCGTCAGACACCCGTAAACCTGAAGCCTAAAACCTGAAGCCGGAAGCCTTAAAACCTACCTCAGCCAGGTGGAGATGATGACGCGGAAGACGCCGAGCGGGTAGGCCAGCCTCGGGGGCTTCTTGGTCTCGCCGGCGGCGCGGCTCATCATGGAGATCGGGACCTGGTGGAAGCGCAGCTTGTTCCTGAGGGCTTCGAGGGTGATCTCGTTGGCGTTGAAGCGGTCTTCGCGCAGGTCCATCTTGTGAAGCTCCGAGACCCTGATAGCCCTGTAGCCGTTCGTGCAGTCCGAGACCTTGACGCCGGTGAGCAGCGACATGAGGCGCGAGAAGAACACGACGCCCACGTGCCTGACGCTCCCCGACTCCTCGTAGAAGCCCATAAACCGGCTGCCGAGCACGAAGTCGGCCTTGTCCTCGATAATCGGCCCCACGAGCCGGTCGAGCTCCTCGGGCTTGTACTGCCCGTCGGCGTCGAGGTTGACGACCGCGAGCGCCCCCTCGGCCTGGGCTATCGCGAAGCCGGTGCGTAGGGCGTCGCCCTGGCCCCGGTTGACGACGTGGGTGACGACCGGCACGCCCTCTCGGCGGGCGATGGCCGCCGTCGCGTCCTTCGAGCCGTCGTCCACGACCACGGTCTTCACCTCGTGGCCCAAGACCTCCTCAGGGATGCGGCGCAGCACCTCCCGGATGCCGCCCTCCTCGTCGTAGGCGGGGACGATTATCAGGATCTCGCCGGGGTGCCCTTCGAGCCTCTCTTTCGGCGAGAGGTAGTTCTCCTCGTAGTCCCTGACGGCGAGGCCCGTGACGATCTCGCCGCTGCGGCGTCCGGCCGTCCTGACCCGCGCGAGCAGGTTCAAGAAGAGCCCGAAGAGCAGGAGGTTGGCGAGGCCGAGCAGGGCGAAGGCCCGGTTCTCAACGCCGATAGCAGCGGTCAGGGGCTCGAAGACCTGGGGGACCACGGAGACGAGGGCCACACCGAGGGCTATGAGCAGTGAGAGGAGCAAGTCAAGCCTGCTCCCCCCGCCGCGGAACTTGTAGAGCCCGTAGGCCGCGAACAGCAGCGCTACGACGATGCCGGCGATGCTTATGTGTTCGGACTGCAGCATCAGATCTTGCTAGGCTCCGCGGGCGCCTTGTCCTGCGGCCTCCACAGCGAGGTGGCGGGGATCTTCGAAGTGTCGCAGCGGTCGGCGTACCGGCGGGCAATCTCGGTTACTTCCTCCAGCAGCCCTTCGCTCAGGGTTATGGGTTGCAGGCCCAGGGCCAGGAAGCGATCGTTGCGGACGTGAAGATCGTTCTCGGCGGCCTCGTTGCGCGGGTTCTGCACGTAGTCTATCTCGGCGCCCGTCCGGTCGGAGACCATCTTGGCGAGGTCGCGCAGGCGGTGGGTCTCGGTCATCTGGTTGTAGACGTTGACCCGGTCGCCACCTTCGGGCGGGTTCTCAAGGGCGAGCTGTATGCAGCGCACGGTGTCCTGAATGTGGATAAAGGCGCGGGTCTGGCCGCCCGTGCCGTGCACGGTGAGCGGGTAGCCGACGGCGGCCTGCATCAGGAAGCGGTTGAGGACGGTGCCGTAGTCGCCGTCGTAGTCAAAGCGGTTTATGAGGCGCTCGTCGAGCCTGGTCTCTTCGGTCTGGGTCCCCCACACGATGCCCTGGTGGAGATCCGTGACGCGCGTCCCGTCGTTTTTGTTGTAGTAGGCGAACAGGAGCTGGTCCTGGGTCTTGGTCATGTGGTAGATGCTGCCGGGGTTCGGCGGGTAGAGGATCTCCTGCTCTACGAGCTCGCCCCCGTCTGTCTCGACCTTGACCGTCAGGTACCCCTCGGGGATCTGCATCCCGGCCGTGCCGTAGCCGTAGACGCCCATGGTCCCAAGATGCACCACGTGGATGTCGAGCCCGCTCTCGGTGATCGCCGCGAGCAGGTTGTTGGTCGCGTTTAGGTTGTTGTTCACGGTGTAGCGCTTGTGGTAGCTGGACTTCATCGAGTAAGGCGCTGCCCGCTGCTCGGCGAAGTGGATAACCGCGTCGGGCCGCCACTCGAGAAGAAGATCCAGAAGCCGCTGGTAGTTCTCGGCGACGTTTATGTTGTGGAAGTCTATCTTGTTGCCGGTCAGCTCCTCCCAGACCCGAAGGCGCTCGCCCATGGGGCGTATAGGGGTGAGGGACTCGCATTCGAGCTCCACGTCTATCTTGCGCCGGGAGAGGTTGTCGACCACGGCAACCTCGTACCCCTGCGCCGAGAGGTGCAGCGAGGTGGGCCAGCCGCAGAAGCCGTCGCCGCCGAGAACCAGTACCTTCATTTTCCGTGCTCCCTTCTTATGCGCGTCTCTTTCGATCCGCCCATAGCGCTCGTCGCGTTCGGGCGCGCCCCAAGCCGCACACGCCGGCCGCCGATTGTAGAGGATAAACGGTTAAACGGTTCTTGAACCCCGGTAAACGCTCTGTTCAACCTCTCTGGCGGCCCGGCGCTCCGGACCGGGCAGGCCTACCGTCGGGCTTTACCCGACGGCGGGTATATTAACCCAGATTAATGTCTATTAATAACCCATGGGTTCCTGAAGTACAATGTCCCGGCCCGAAACGCGACCGAGGATGCTTCGAGACTTGACCGAGAAAAGAGAGAGCGGCAGGACCCTCGCCCCGTCTGGCGCCCCTTCGAGCGGGAAGGGGCGCCTCGGGACTCTGGGCCCGGTTCTGGCCGGCTCGGCGGCGGCCCTCTTCGTCTTCGTTCTCTACCTGAGGACGCTGGCGCCGACGGTCCTCTACTACGCCGACCCGAACATGCTCGACGCCGTGATGCTCCAGATGCAGGTCGCCGTGCTCGGCATCACCCACCCGACCGGCTACCCGACCTACCTGACGCTGTCGCACCTGTTCACGTACCTGCCGGTAGGCGACGTGGCCTACCGGGTCAACCTGGCGAGCGCGACCTATGGGGCTCTAGCTGTCGGGATCGTCTTCGGGGCGGGGTATCTGTTGAGCCGGCGCATCGTGGCGGCGGCGGTCGCGGCGGTGGCGTTCGGGCTGGGGGGGGCGATCTGGTCCCAGGCCGTCATCGCGGAGGTCTACACGATGAACGCGCTCCTGATCTCGCTCACCCTCGTCTCCCTGCTCCTGTGGCGCGACCGCGGGCGGGACCGCTACCTCCTGCTCGCCGCTTTTCTGTGCGGCATCTGCCTCACCCACCACCTGACGAGCGGCCTGCTCCTCCCGGCATCCCTCCTCCTCGTCGGCCTCGTCGACTGGCGCCGGCTGCTTGAGTGGCGCCTGATGCTCAAGTGCGCCGGGCTCTTCTTCCTGGGCCTCACGCCTTACCTCTACCTGCCCATCCGCTCGTGGATGAACGCGCCGATGGACGCGAACAACCCGTCCAACCTGGAGCGCTTCTGGTACGTCGTGAGCGGCGGGAACCTCACGGGGACCTTCTTCGCCTTCGGGCCGGCGGAACTGCCCCGGCGGCTGCTCTTCTACTGGGGCCACCTCACGGACAACCTCAACCCCATCCTCATCATGGTCGCGCTAACGGGGGCTGCGCTGATGATCGCGCGCGACCGGCCCGTCGGCCTGCTCCTCGCTTTCCTCTACCTCGGATGGGCGTTCTACTCCATCGAGAACGCCATCCCGGACATCAACCTGTACTTCATCCCGACGTACCTGATCCTCTGCCTCTGGGCGGCGGTCGGCCTCGGCGCCCTGCTGACCGAGGCGGAGACCTTGGCCGAGAACCGCCTCCCGACATCGGCCCGGCGGGCGGCGCTCGGCCTCCTCTGCGCGGCGCTGCTCGTCATCCCGCTCGTCGGGGTGCGGGAGACCTCGGCGGCCAACGACATGAGCGAGGCGAACCTCGGGCGGGAGCAGGTAGACGCGGTGGCCGAGAAGGCCGCCCCGAACGCGACGATCCTGCACCACCGCAGCAGCATGTGGTACCTGGTCCTGGTAGAACGGCGCCGCCAGGACCTGACGATCGTCGACCCCTACCGGCACAACACCGAGGTCGAGTACGCCGACATCGTCTGGCCTGCCGACATAGACCTCGCCACCACGGACCGCCGCTACGGCACCGACGACTTTACCGGGGTGAAGTCGGCCAGGCTCGCAGCCCAGAGAGGTCCCGTCTACCTCATGGTCAACTCGTACATGCCGGAGCCCGAACGCTACGAAACCGTCGGCTTCAGGGTGATCGAGGTCGAAGAGAACATCCTCTACAGGCTCATCCCGAAGGAGTAGACCGCCGACAGCCTTCGGCCCTCTGCCCCGTGGTCAGATGGGGTAACGGGGGAGTTCGGAGCTAGGACCCGGCCCCTGCCTCCTGGCCTGCCGCTTGTGGCTGGTAGTCCTCTTGTTCCGCGGCGCGGCAACCTTCGGCCTCGCACTGGCGCAGGCCGTCGAGCTGGGAGTTGAGGCGCCTGAGCAGGTTCTCGGGCGCCCGGTCGTGGATGTTCTCGAGTTGGTAGGGGTCCTCTTGCATGTCGTAGAGCTCGTGCTCCCCGGTCTTGTACTCCACGAAGAGGTACTCCCTGGTCCTCAGGGCCTTGAGCCACGGCCTCCCCCACTCCTCGCTCGACTCGGCCCTGCCGGCCGAGGTGAGGCGCCAGTCCCGGGGAAGCGGGTCGCCGGTGAGCAGCGGCCGGACCTGGCTCTCGTTGACGAAGGGCGGGCGGGGGACGCTGTCCCTCTCCGCAACCGCCTCGATGAGGAACCTCTGGCGCCAGTCATCCCCCGAGGCGGGCGTCCCGTCCAGCAGGGGCACGAGCGAGCGGCCGTCCACGAACTTCGGCGGGTCTACCCCGGCAAGGTCGGCAAAGGTCGGGGCGAGGTCGTTGTTGAGGACCATGTGTGGGAGTGTCTTCCCCTCCGGCACGCCGGGGCCGCGCACCATCAGGGGCACCCGGATGTCCTCCTCGTAGGCCGTCCACTTGCCCGCCCCCAGGCGGTGTTGCCCGAGGTGGAATCCGTTGTCGCTTGTAAAGAAGACGTAGGTGTTGTCAAGCTCGCCCGTCTCGCGCAGAGAGTCGAAGAGGTCGCCCACCATGTCGTCGACGGCCATCATGGACTGGAGGCGCTTGCGGTTGATCTCCTTCATGTAGGCTACCTGGTCCGGGCTCAAGGGCGGGTTGTCCTGCACCCAGCGCGGCTTGTCCCTGACGTCCTTCTCGTCGAAGGAGGGAGGCCGGGGAAGCTCGACGTCCTCGAACTCGTCCTCGTGGCGGGGGGCCGGGGTGGCGGGCTGGTGGGGGGCCTTGGTGCCGAGCCACATTAGGAAGGGCCGGTCGGCGGTGAAGAACGGAGGGTCGGCGCCGGCGGTCCGCTCGACGTAGTCGGAGGCCTTCTCCGAGAGGACGTCGTCTAGATGGTCTTCCTCGGGGTCGTAGTTGACCATGTGACCGTTCTCGTTGAGCACGTTGCTCAGGTAGTTGCCCGCCACCCCGTACCACTCGTCCCACCCGGGCGGCACGTGGGTCTCGGCGTAGCCGTTCATGTACTTGCCGAAGAACGAGGTCCGGTAGCCGTCCTCCTGCATCCAGGTCGCTATCGTGGAGTTCTCGTGGCCCAGGAAGCGGAACTTCTGGAAGCCCCCGCGCGGGGGCTCGTTGGAGAGGACCTGGTGGTTGTGGGCGTACTGGCCGCGCAGGGTCGTCGCCCGGCTCGGGCAGCACAGGGAGTTGGTCACGAAAGAGTTCTCGAAGGTCGTGCCGCCCTCGACCAGCTCCGAGCGGAGGTTTGGCATGTTCTCGAGCATCGCCGGGGAGAGGTCCTCGTAGGCGAGGTCGTCGGTCAGGATCAGGATGACGTTCGGGCGGTCGGGCTCCTCGCTCTCAGGCTCGGGCGGCTGCTGGCCCTGGGCGGTCGGCAGGCAGCCTACGAGCAGGCAGGCGAACAGGACGAGCAGGGCAGTCCTGCCCGCTTCAGGGAGAATCCTTCTGGATCTCTCTCCGCTGGAAACCAATCTCTCACCTATCGCGCGGCATCCGGGGCCGCGAACGTCTCGTCTCTATACCCTGCGGGGGTTCCGCCCACGCGTCCCGCGTCACCGGTCCCCGGCAGGCCCAAAAACTCTGTTATACAGTCTGGCGATGTGCGAGTCCACTTACGCGAGGTCTACATGGAGGCGGCCCGGGCCGTCCGGGCGGGGGGTGGCGCGTGCTCTTTGACCTGATTCGGGCCGTCCCGGTAGCCCTCCTGGTCGGCCTCGTCCCCGGGTATTTCTGGGCCCGAGTCCTGGCCGCCACCGACGACCTCGCCGAACGCCTCGCCTACGCGATAGCCCTCTCGGTGACGCTCGTCCCGGCCGTCGCCCTCATCTTCTCCAGCATCTCTGGAACGGGCGTCACCCCGGTGATCTCCCTGGTCTCCATAACGCTCGTGTTCTTCGCGGGGCTCGCCGCCCGCCTAGCGTTCGGAACGGCGAAGGGTCCGGCGGGACCGGTCGCCCCGCTCCCACCGGCCCCCGGCGTCGTCACGCTCGCGCCGCTGTGCCTGGCGCTCTTGCTGGCGCTCGGCACGTTCTTCGGCCTCGTCGGGGGATGGGCCATGATCCCGGCGGCGGTCCTCGTGGTCGTCTCGGGCGTCCTCTACCGGATCTCCCTGCGCCGCGGGGACGGGACGGAGGAGAGGCCTGAGGAGCGGCGGGAAGACGCATCGCCGGCGCTCGTCTACGGGTTGCTCTCGGCGGCGCTCGTGCTGGCGCTGGCGCGGGGGTACTTGGGTCCCATCTTCAACGGGTGGCCGTTCCCGCGGGGCGTGGACCGTTACGAGCACGCGATCATGACGACCATGATGGCCGAGGGCGGCTCGACCGAGTCGTTCATGCTCTACCCGCCCGGCTTCCACGCGCTCTCGGCCATGATCTCCAACCTCAGCGGCCTCGAACCGATGGCCCTCTTCCCCGCCCTCGCCCCGGCCCTCTTGGCCCTCATGTCGCTCTCGAGCTACGCGCTCGCGGCCAGGCTATGGGGCCGGCCGGCGGGCGTGGCCGCCGCGTTCCTCTCCGGGCCCGTGCTGGGCGGGGCGTACCTGCACTTCGCGGAGGCGCGGTACCCGAACTTCGTCGGGGAGCAGGTGATCATCATCGTGGCGGTGGCCGCCCTGATCGGGATGTACGCCAACCCGACCGTCCGCGCCGGGTTGCTCCTCGCCGTGCTCGGCTCGTCGGCGGTCTTCTACCACCAGATCTCCGGCTACGTCATGGCCGTGCTGCTCGCGGTCGTCGCCCTGTTCTTCCTGCCCTACCTCCTGCTCCGCCACCGCGGGACCGGCCTGGCCCTCCTCGGCTCGCTGGCCCTGCTGTTCGTGATGGCCGCGGCGTTCGCGTGGGACACCTACGACTTGCCCGACCTCGTCGCGGGCCTCTTCGGCGACTCCGCCGAGACGGGCCGGGGGGGCGAGGCGGTCGCGATGGCGATAGGAACCAAGCCGGCCAACCACCCGACGTATTTGCTCGTGACGATCACGGCACCGGTGCTCTGGCTCGGCCTGCTCGGCGCGATGATGCTCGCCCCGAGACGCTCGGACGGCACGGCCGCCAGGCTGGCGCACCTGACCCTGATCGTCTGGGCGGCCCTCCTCTTCGTCGGCAGCCAGACGAGCTACTCCGGCTTCCCCGACCGCTTCGACCGCGACCTCGGCGCCCCCCTCGCTCTCCTCGCCGCCCCGGTCCTGGTCCTCCTGCTGGGCGCAGCCCCGCGGCTCGTCCCATCCCGTGCGGCCCTCGCGGTAACGCTGGCGGCGGCCCTCCTGTCCGCGGGGCTCCTGGTCGTCCAGACGACGCGCAACCTGGAGGAGGCGGCCGGCCCGAGCGAGCGACCCAAGGACAGGCCCGCCACACCCGAGGTCGCGGCCGCCGGGGCCTGGCTGGAGGAGAACAACGAGGGCGGCAGCATTGTGGCGACCCCGTACCTCGACTACGTCCCGAGCCGCGGGATGCTGGCGATGGGCGGGTACACGGAGATGCAGTCCTACGACTACGCCCGCATCCTGCGCGCCAGGGACCTCCCCCCCTTCGGTCGCGGCCCCCTCCTGGACTCGCTGTGGCTGCTCAAGCATCCGACCGGGGAGAAGACCCGGCGCATCATGCAGGAGAACGACGTCCGATACGTCATCTTCCACAAACGCTACCCCGGCATAAGCTGGCTCCCCTACGCCCAGCAAAAAGACCTCTACGAGGTCGCCTACCAGAACGAAAGCGTCGTCATCTTCGAACCCCGCGACGCCTGACGATATTCCGTACGGCTCTGCAGCTTTCACCCCACAGGGCACCGCCAGGGAGCTTGGCTCACCGCAGGAGCTCACCGGCAAGACGCGCAACAGCGAGAGCCCCGAAAAGCCGCGTCCTGAAGCGGATCGCGGCGCCTGGTGGGTTCGTCATAGATCCCGCCCACGAAAGAAAGCGATGAAAGGTGTTCATCCGGGCACCGAGGCCCGGCCGTGGGAGGACTCGTGCGCGTCGTCCGCCGGGTTGCGCATGACCTTTCTTCTCCTCCGAGCAGTGATCTTCTACGGAAAAACCTTCGGCGCAACGAAACCGATACATGATCGTCACCCTCCCTTAACGCGGCAGGCGGATAATGCGACCAAGCTCCCCGGCGAAGCAGGAGATCCCCCTCCGCTTGCACAACACGTCGGGGAGTTTTCTCTTGCAGGTTTGCCTCCTCCGGGGCGTGGTCGTGGGAGACGTCCTCTGTGAAAAACATCCTAAAGCCAGGTTAAGAGTAGGTTAAATTCTTCCGGCGCCCGGGTTTTCGGGTGGCGATGGGACGGTTGCTTGCTAACCTGTTCGGCGTGCTGGCAGCGGAACAGAGGACGATGAGGCTTGCTGCTTAACTTGATCCTTGCATCGTTCGCCGCCCTCGCGGTCGGGGTGGTGCCCGGCTGGTTCTGGGCCACCCTGCTGCGCGCCCCGGTGGACCTCGCCGAGCGCGCGGCCCTCTCCGTCGCCTTCTCGATGGCCCTGGTGCCGGCCGTCGTCCTGGTTCCGACGCGGCTTCTCGGCCTCAGCGTCACGCTCCCCGTCGCCGTCGGCTCGGCCCTCGCGGTCTTCGTGGCGGGGCTGGCAGCCCACCTGAGGTTCGGCGCCGCGAAGGGGACAGAGGGGCCCTTGCTGCCCTCGCCCGCCGTACCGCTCTCCACGCCCGCGCTCGTGCCGCTCGTGGCGGCGCTCGGGCTCGCGCTGGGCGTCATGGTCGGCGCGCTGCCCGCGGACGCGGTGCTGCCGGCGATTACGGGCGAGCTGGCACCCACGAGGTCGATGGTGCTCGTCATCGCGCTGCTGGTCCTGGCGGCGGGCGTCCTGCAGCTGATCTTCCCGCGCAGTTCGGCTGAGACGGTCGAGCCGGCGTCCCTGTTGCCGGCGGTTTCGCCGATGGTGCGGCGGGTGCTCTTGCCGGCCATACTCCTGCTCGTTCTGGCGCGGGGGTACATAGGGCCGATCCTGCACGACTGGCCTTTTATGCGGGGGGTTGACCACTACTCGCACGCGGTGATGGCGAACCGGATGATGGACGTTGGGAGGATCGAGCCGTACCTCATCTACCCCCCCGGGTTCCACACGATGACCGCCTCCATCTCGCGCCTGACCGGGCTGGACCCGCTGGAGATCTTCCCCGTCCTCGGCCCCGCCCTGCTCCTCCTCCCCGCCCTCGCCCTCTACACGCTTGGAACGCGCCTCTGGGGCTGGGGCTACGGGGTGGCCGCCGCGTTCTTCACCGTCCTCCTCGGGGGCACCTACTACTACTTCAACGACGCGATGTACCCGAATCTGGTGACGAGCCAGTTCCTGCTGGTGATGGCCCTCGCCTCGCTCGTGATGGTCTACCGCGCGCCCTCGGCCCGGAACGGCCTCTCGCTGGCGATCCTGGGCTCCGCCGTCGTCCTCTACCACCCCGTCGCGAGCATGTACCTGGCGGCCCTGCTCGCCCTCGTCGGCCTCTTCTTCGCGCTGCCCCTGCTCTTCCGCGACCGGCCGAGGGGCCTCACCCTCACGCTCTCGCTCTCGCTGCTGGGCGCGCTCTCCGTCGCCTACGCCTGGCACACGTACGGTCTTGGAAGCGAGTTCTCGAAACTACTCGGCGGCTCCGGGGGCGAGACCGGGGAGGCCGTTGGCATGGCGGTAAACACCCAGGCCGCCTACCCCGAAGGGTTCCTGATCGGGACGATGGTCTCCCAGCCCGTGGCTTGGCTCGGCCTGCTCGGGGCCTTCTTGCTCGTGGTAACGGCGCGGGATTCTTTCGGGATGCCGGTCGGGATGCCGGCGGCGCTGGCGCACCTGACGGTGTTCCTCTGGGCCGTCCTCCTCTTCGCCGGCAGCCGCCTCACGGTGACCGGCTTTCCGCAACGCTTCGGGCGGGACCTGGGTGTCCCGCTGGCCCTGCTCGCCGCCTTAGGCCTCATCGCCGTGCTGAAGTCCCTGGGACCGGGCCGGCGGCCCGCGGCCGTCTTCGCGGCCTCGGCGGTCGTGCTCCTCTCGCTGGCCCTCGCGGGTACCGGGGCGGCCCAGAGCCTCTGGTGGTCGAGTCGCCCGAGCATCCAGATGACCATCACGCCGGCCATAGCGGAGGCCGGACGGTGGCTGAAGGAGAACAACGAGGGCGGCAACATCATGATCAGCCCGCACGTCAACCAGGTGCCGAGCCGGATGATGCTCGCCATGGGCGACTACTCAGCACTCCAGTCGTTCGAGTACGCCCAGGTCCTGCGCCCCAGGGACCTCCCGCCCACGGGCCCCGAACCCCTCATGGACGTCCTGCGCACCGTGAACAACCCGACGGGCGAACGGGTGACGAGCGTCTTCGAGAAGTACGACGTCCGCTACGTGGTCCTCTACAAGAACATGCCGGACAGGCCCACCGCCGACTACTGGAGGCGCTTCGAGGCTCGCCCAGACCTCTACCCCGCCGTCTTCGAGAACCGCGACGTCATCATAGTCTCCACCGGATAGGACGGTCCCGGCACACGTCGCGCCGCCCACCCGGCACGGTCGTCGGCACCACGTCGCTCCCGAGCCGGTCCGTGACCGCCGACCCCAGTCCGCGCCCCCGAAGCCTGTAACCTGAAGCCTCCCTGTATAATGCCGCGCGCGGCCGGGCGCCGCGGTCGGATCACGGAAGCCGGGCGGAAGATGTCTTATCTCAAGGAGACGGCGAGGAGGGAGGGACTCCTGTTCGTGCTGCTCGTCTTCGGCGCGAGCCGCCTCCTCTACCTCGCGGCCGGCTCCCTGTTCGCCAGCGTCGTGCCGGTCTCGCGCTTCCAGACCGTCACCATGGACGTGCCGTTCGGCAGGATGGGCCTGTGGTCGCACTGGGACGGGGAGCACTACGTGGCTCTGGCGGCGGGCGGTTACCTGCAGCCGCCGGAGCAGGTCTCCCCCGCCTTCTTTCCCCTCTACCCGCTCCTGATGAGGTCCTTTGGGGAGCTCTTCGGGGGGCCGGTAACGTGGGGGGCGCTCTCGGTGTGGGGGCCCCTGATCTCACTGGCGGCGCTCCCCTTCGCCCTTTTCTTTGTCTACCGCATAGCCGAGGACCGGTGGGACCCGGGCGTCGCCCGGGGCTCGGTCCTCGCCCTGGCCCTCTTCCCGACGGCCTTCTTCCTGAACGCGGCCTACACGGAGAGCCTCTTCCTGGCGCTCTCGGCGGGCTCCCTGTGGGCGGCGAGGGTCAGGAGGGACCTGCTCCTGGCAGGCCTGTTCGCGGGCCTCGCCGCGGCCACGCGCAACGTCGGCATCTTCCTGCTCGCCCCCCTAGCCTACGAGTGGTTCAGGAACAGAGAGGCTTACCGCTGGCGGGGCCTCTACCTGGCGCTCGCCCCCTCGGGCCTCGTCGCATACGCGGCCTACCTCTGGCTGCGCTTCGGCGACCCGCTCCTCTTCTACACGGACCAGCAGAAGTGGGGCCGGGAGCCCGCCGGCCCCGTGGCCACCGTCGTCAAGGCCTACAGCTCTGCGGTCGAGGGGGCCAACCGCCTCCTCGACCCGCGCCTGTGGTCGGACCCGACGCTCGCGGGCCTCGCCGACCATCTGGCCGGGGCCGCCAACCTCTACAACCTGCTCTTCTTCCTCTTCGCCGTGGTGGTCCTGCTCGCGGGCCTGCGCGACCTCCCGCCGGACCTGGCCATCTACGCCTTCCTGCTCGTCCTACCCGCCGCCCTCTTCGGCACCGCCCAGCAGCCCCTCATGGGCGCCCCCCGCTACGTCCTCGTCGCCTTCCCCCTCTTTATCGTGCTCGGCCTGCTGCACAGGAACCGCCCCGTCTTCGTAACGGGCCTCGTCCTGAGCACCGCCCTCTCGCTGGTCTTCTGCGCCCTGTTCGTGAGCTGGAGGTTCGTGGCTTAGAAGGTTTCAGGCATCAGGTTACAGGCTTTAGAGAGCGCAGGCCGGCTCCTACCACGCGGTCTCGCTTCTCGCCGAATACGTTCTCGTGTTCATCCGGAATCTAGAACCCTACCGTGACATTGAGACGCGTCGACGGTTCCGACTACGCCACAACACCTGATGCCTGAAGCCTGTAACCCGAAGCCTTATCCCGGGTAGACGGACTCGCAGTCGGGGTAGACAAGGTCCGTACGGTCCACGCTCACGGAGTCAGTGCCCGGGCCGCAGCCGACGCGGTCCGTCGCGCCGTCTTTCGCCTCGATAAAGTCGTCTCCTGCGCCGCCGAGGACGTCGTCCCTCCCGGGGCCGCCGTAGATCTCATCATCCCCCGCGCCGCCGTAGAGGGCGTCGTCGCCGGCGGCCCCGTGGAGGGTGTCCCCGCCGTCGAAGCCCGCGAGGCGGTTCGCCCCGGCGGAGCCGTGCAGGGCGTTGTCACCCCTGCCACCGATCTCGACGCCGGCCAACGCGTCCCCGGCGGCCAGGCAGAGCATGATGACCCCGGCCGCGGCGACCAGAGCCCCGGTCCACCGCAACCCGCGCTCGCCCACGCGACGCACGCCTCGGCTCGCCGGAACGGGAAGAACGGTCGTGCCCCTGGAGCTCAAGACGACACCCGGCAGCGATACAGGAGCAGGGCTTTCTGCGGGAAAAGTTCCATACGGACACATTCTAGTGGGCGGCGGACGCCCCCTGGTTAAAAGCCTGAAACATCCGGCTTAAATCTCGGTTAAAGCGGTTCAGACACCCGGAACCGGCGTGACCCCCACCCGGCGTGTAACGGCGCTTACCGGAGAAACGGACATTTAGTTCAGAGTTTACGCGCATGAAACCCTTGCGGCAGACTCGTTACCTAACATACCCTGAGAGCGAACAACCACCCGAGTCGAGGAAGGGAGCGCGCGTGACGCGATGGTCGGGCGTTCAGCGGATCAAGAAGGAGAAGCGTGACCGGGGAGTGGACGTCTCAAAGGGCGTAACCCGCAGGAGCTTCCTCACGTTGCTGGGGGCGGGGTCTGCGGCCCTGGCCGCCGGGAGCGCCGGCGTGGCGATCAGCCCGGCCGCGGCGCAGGAGGGGTTCTCGGGCGCGGCCTCCACCCCTTACAGGGGCGACTCCGCCGGCTCCTTCGGGGTCTCCTTCGAGCCCATAGAGCCGACCGACGCCGACGAGCTGATCCTTCCCGAGGGCTTCAAGTTCGACATCATCCGCCGGTGGGGGGAGCCGGTCACCGCGGACAGGAACTTCGGGTACAACAACGACTACGTCGCGTACTTCCCCATCGACGCCCTGGGGGGCGGCACGAACAGCGAGGACGGCCTGCTGTGGGTCAACCACGAGTACACGAACCCCAAGTGGGTCTCGGATTACCAGGATCCTGACAACGCGACAAAGAAGACCAAGGAGCAGGTGGCCAGGGAGAAGGCCGCGGTCGGGGGCTCCGTCATCCGGGTGCGCAAGGAGGACGGCGCCTGGAAGTTCGTCCAGGACGAGAAGTATAACCGGCGCATAGACGCCACCACGCCGATGGTCCTCACGGGGGCCGCCGCCGGGTCCGACGCGGTAAAAGGGGCGACCCAGGTGATCGGGACGCTCGCCAACTGCAGCGGCGGCGTGACGCCCTGGAGGACGGTCCTCACCTGCGAGGAGAACTTCCAATACTATTACGGCGAGTCCTCCGACGACCAGCTCGACGACGAGGCGCTCGCCGAGACCGACCGCTGGCTCGACGACCCGGACAGCGCCAAACCCCCCGAGCACTACGGCTGGGTGGTCGAGATTGACCCGTTCGACAAAGACTTCGTGCCGCGCAAGCACACCTGGCTCGGGCGTCTGAGGCACGAGAACGTCGCCATCCGGGTCTCCGAGGGCGGGAAGGTCGTCGCCTACACCGGCCACGACCAGGAGGACGAGTGCATCTACAAGTTCGTCTCCTCCGGCACCTTCGACCCCGACAGCCCGAGCCGGGAGGCGGGCTCCCGACTGCTCTTCGACGGGATGCTCTACGTCGCCGACTTCGGGCAGGGCAAGTGGGTCGCCCTCGACTTCGAGAACAATCCCATCTTCAAAGACAACGGCTTCAAAGGGCAGGCCGACATCCTGGTGCGGGCCCCTGAGGCAGCAAAGATCACCGACCCCGAGACCGAGCTCCCCATCGGCACCCCGATGGACCGCTGCGAGGACATCGAGGTCCACCCCGGGGACGGCACCATCTACGCGGCGCTCACCAACAACGCGCTGCACGGGAACTTCCACGGGCAGGTCATCCGCATGCACGAGAAGGATGGGGATCCCGAGGCGACCGAGTTCAACTTCGAGGTCTTCGCCGCCGGCGGGCCCAACACCGGGTTCTCCAGCCCCGACAACCTCGCCTTCGACGCGGACAACAACCTGTGGATGGTCACCGACATCTCGAGCAGCTACCACAACCAGGGGATCTACAGCTCCTTCAAGAACAACGGGATGTTCGTGATGCGCGGCGCCAACGACGCCGTGCAGGGGGAGCCCGTGCAGTTCGCCAGCGCCCCCATCGAGAGCGAGATGACCGGGCCCGCCTTTACCCCGGACGGCAAGACCATGTTCCTCGCCATCCAGCACCCCGGCGAGGAGACCGAGAACAAGGACGAACCGACGAGCACCTGGCCCCACGACGGCGACAACGTGCCCAAACCCTCCGTCGTCGCGATTACCAGATCCTCGTAGGGAGAGCCGTTAGCCTTTAGCGATGGGCGCGGCCCTCCGTGGCAGGCCGCGCCCCTTACTCACCAGGAGCTAACAGCCAAGAGCTAACAGCCAATGGCTTTCATATAATGCCCCTCGGTTGTCTGGTGGAAAGGAACCGTTCATGGCTGAGAGGCAGTTCAGGTTACCGGGGTCTCCTTACGAGGAGTTGGCGAACATCATCGTGGCCTACGGGACCAGGGACGACGCCTCGCGGACGGGGGACGTCGGGAAGCTCGATTCGGTACACCAGTCGAGCGTCAGCCGGACCAACGGTTTTCTGACGGAGATAGGCGTGTTGCAGGGGGAGACGAAGAAGGTGATCACGCGCCGCGGGCGCGCCCTCGCCCTCGCCCTCGCCCGGAAGGACCGGGACGGCATCAGGACCAACTGGCGGGAGGTCGTCGGCTCCACGGAGTTTCTGCAGAACGTGGTCTCTGCTGTGAAGCTGCGGGAGGGCATGCTCTACCCGACCGTCCAGGCCTACATAGCCCACGCCGCCGGCCAGCCGCGCAACAACCCCGTCATGACGGGCGCCGGGGCCATCGTCGAGATCCTCAAGACGGCCGGCCTGCTCAGGGAGGAGGCCGGAGAGCTCGTGGCCACCTTCGACGAGTGGCCCGCGTCGGACGAGCCCGACCCACCGGAAGAGCCCGAAGTACCGCCAGCGGAGGTCTCCGCGACCGTGGAGGCGCTGCCGCCCGCGCCCAACGGTCCGGCGCCCACCGTGAGCATCCACGTCCAGGTACGATGCACCGCCGATGAGATCGAAGACCTCGGCCCGAAACTCAGGGCGCTCATAGCGGAACTCTCCGGAGATGCCTGAAGCTTGAGCTTCCGGCATCAGGTTCTAGGCTCTGAGGTTCTAGGTTTTAACTTTCTAGAAGTGGGACACCGTGAAGACGGCGCGTCCTTCTGGAACGAACGAGGTGGCGATGTCGGGCTCCAGGCCACGCCCCCAACCCCTAGAACCTAGAGCCTAGAGCCTCAGAACCTGAAACCTCCCTAGCGTCGCAGGTTCCGCAGCGGGGCGATAAAGCGAACGGTCGTTCCGGCGCCGGGCTCGCTCTCCACCTCGAGCCGGCCGCCGAGGCCGATGGTTCGCTCGCGCATCCCGAGGGTGCCGACGCCGGGGGGCAACGCCCCCGGGTCGAAGCCCCGCCCGTCGTCGGAGATCTCGGCCCGGAGCGTCTCGTCATCCGAGGAGATGGCGACGTTAACCCTGCCGGCCCCGGAGTGGCGACGGACGTTGGTCAGGGCCTCCTGCACGATCCGCAAGAGCTCCGTGCCCCCGCGCTCAGAGAGCTGCTCCGGGAGGCTGTCCTGGAGATCGAAGACAAAGTCACAGCGCGGCATCCTGTGGCGGTTCAGGCTTATCAGGGACTCGAAGAGCTGGCGGATGTCCCGGGTGCCGTCCCGGTAGGCGCGAAGGTCGTAGATGGCCTCCCGCAGGTCGCGGGCCGCCCGCCGGATGGCTTCGGCGCCCTCTTCGAGGTCGGAATCTAGGCTTGCGTCCTCGCACCTCATGCGGGTGATCTCCATGGCCTGGGCGGTGTAGGAGAGGTCCTGGAGGACGCCGTCGTGGAGCTCGCGGGCGATCCGGCCGCGCTCGGCCTCCCGGATCTCCTCCATCGCCTGCTCGGCCCGGTAGCGCTCGGTGACGTCGCGCGAGTTGACGACTATGCCCCGTATGACGGGGTCTTCGAGCAGGTTCGCTCCTATGGCCTCGAAGTGCCTCCAGTCGCCCGCCTTGCTGCGGGTCCGGTACTCCGCGGAGAGGCGCCCCCCTGGCTCCCTGGCGAGCTCGGCGAAGCGCCGCGCCACCGGTTCGCGGTCCTCCGGGTGGAGATGGTCGAAGGCGTTCGTGCCCATCCGCTCCTCAGCCCTAAAGCCGAGGACGCGCTCGACGGCGGGGCTCTCGTAGAGGATGGTGCCATCGGCGTCGAGGATCACGATGATGTCCGAGGCGTAGCGGACCAGGGAGCGGAACCGCTCCTCGCTGCGTTTGAGCGCCTCCCCGGCCCTCTTGCGGGCCGTGATGTCGCGGACCGTGGCGCAGATGGCCTTCTGCCCGTCGTAGGAGATGGTGCTGGCGCCGATCTCGACCTCGACGATCGTGCCGTCCTTGCGCCTGTAGCTGCGCTCCCCGATCAGGACCCGACCGAGCTCCAGCGTGCGCCCGACGTTGGCGTCCACGTTCTCGCGGCTGTGCGCCACGAGGTCGTAGATCTCCATCCCTTCGAGCTCCCCGGCGGTGTACCCGAACATCTTCTCGAAGGCGGCATTTGTCTCGATCAGGCGCCGGCTGTCGGCGTCCAGCAGGTAGATGCCCTCGGTGGACTGCTCCATGACGGCCCTGTAGCGTTCCTCGCTGCGCTTGAGGGCCTCACCCGCCATCTTCTTCTCGGTCACGTCGAGCACCGTCCCGATAAAGCGCACGGCCAGCCCGCCCTCGAAGAACGCCCGGCCGTGGGCCTCAACCCAGCGCTCCCGGCCGTCCCCGAGGCCGACCACCCGGTACTCGATCTCGAAGGCCCCGTCGCCCGCCGGGTCGAGCGCGCGCCTGACGGCCCGGTCGGCCCTGTCCCGGTCGTCGGGGTGCAGGCCCGCCTGGAACGTCTCGTAGTCGACCTCGGCGTCGGGGGGGAGGCCGAAGATCTCCTTGCACCGCGCGTCCCAGAGGAGACCGCCCGTGACCGGGTCGAAGTCGAAGGTGCCAAGGCGCGTGGTCTCCGTCGCCAGCCGCAGCCTATCCTCGCTCTGGCGGAGCTCATCCTGCGCCTTCTCGCGCTCGGCTATCTCCCGGCGGGCCTCCTCGTAGAGCCTGGCGTTGTCGACCACCATCGCCGCCCGCCGGACGAGGGTCTCGGCCTGTTCGAGGTCCTCCGGCCCGTAGCGCCGCCCCGATTCGGCGGAGACGAGCGTGATCGCCCCGAGCGTGCGCCCGCGCGCGATCATCGGCACGATCATGTAGGACCGGAGCCCGAGCTCCCTGAGCATGCCGAGCTGCCGCTTGTCGCGGACGCCCTGCACGAGGAACTCGTCCGGGATCTCCTCCATGATCTCGGCCTCGCCGGTCCTGAGCACGTGCGGGACCCCCTGGGACGCGTCGGCGGGGGCAGGGTAGCGGCGCTGGATCTCGTATGCGAGGGCCACCTTCTCGGGGTCCTGGTGCTCGACGGCCAGGCGGCGGACGAGCCCGTCCTCCTCGACCACGTCTACCGCGCACCAGTCGGCCAGTCGGGGCACGACCAGGCGGGCCAGGCTCACCAGCCGCGCCTCGTAGGAGAGGGGTGTTGCGAGAACCTCGCTCGCCTCGGCCTGAACGCGCAGCGCGTCCTCGGCGCGGCGCATCTCGGTTATGTCGTCCTGGACGCCCACGAAGCGGACGAGCCGGCCCCCGTCGTCAAAGACCGGCGAGACGGTGAGCTCGTTGAAGAACAGGCTGCCGTCCTTCCTGTAGTTGCGCAGGACGACCTCGCAGGTCCTCCCCTCCCGGATCGCAGCGCGCAGCTCCCCGAGCGCCAGCTGGTCGTGGTCATCGCCCTGCAAGAAGCGGCAGTTCCGTCCGACGGCCTCCCCGGAGGAGTAGCCGGTCATCCTGGTGAAGGCCGGGTTGGCGTAGACGACGGGGTTGTCCGGCAAATTGGGGTCGGTAATGACGATGCCGTTGGCGCTGGCGGACAGGGCCCGGTCCTTGAGCCTGAGCTCCTCCTCGGCGTGCCTGGCCTCGGTCCTGTCCCGCAAGACCTTGACGATACCCTCGAGATTCCCCTCATCGTCCGTGATGGCCTCCGTGGAGCCGTTGGCCCAGAGGCGGCTCCCGTCCTTCCGCACGGCCCAGGTCTCTTCCGAGACGGTGGCGCCCTCGATGGCGCGCCGCAGTTCGCGGTCGGGCCTACCCTCCCGCCGGTCCTCCGGCGTAAAGAACGTGGAGAAGTGCTCGCCGAGGATATCCTCCTCCTCGTAGCCCAGGATGCGCCGCGCGCCCTCGTTCCAGCTCATCACCCGCCCGTCGGGGGAGAGCATGAGGATGGCGTAGTCTCTGGCGCCCTGCACGAGCAGGCGGAAGCGACGCTCGCTCGCGGCAGACCGGAGCCTGGCGGCGTGCATCGAGGCCACGATCGCGCTGACCGCGACCCCCACCCCGCCGAAGAGCAACAGGTCGAACAGGCGCCCGAGGTCGTCGGTCCCCAACGCGTAGAGCGGCGTTAGGAAGAGATAGTCGCAGACCACCAGGGCCAACCCGGTGGCGAAGAGGCCTGGCCCCAAGCCCCCGAACCAGGCGCCGACCACGATCGCTACGACGAAGAGCAGGAAGGGGCTCTCCGCCTCTAGCGCGGGATCGACGAACCATTTCACCGCCGCCGCGAGGCCGACGGCCACGGCCGCCAGGCCGTAGCGCACGGCCCGGGAGGTTCGGTCGGACGGACCGGCCGGCGCGGTGGAGGTCATCTTTGTTGGGGCCGGTGGCATGCCTCTCCCTCTACGGTTTCCCACCAGATCTCCCTGGCGACTTCGGGCCAAAGATCTCACCGGCGCGTGGACGACACATCATACAAATGTATGATTTGTCAGGTTTCAGGCTACGGATATCAGATTCCAGGTCTTGAGGGGTTGTGGAGCGAGGATGGCGCGATCTGAGACCAACCACGGTGGCGATGTCTGGCTCTAGGCCGCGTACCGCACCCCTGATACCTTAAACCTCGAACCTGAAGCCTCAGTGTTTCAGGCGGTACGGACGACGGGCCGGTCCACGAGGGCGAGCAGATCGGAGAGGTCGACCTGCTCCCTCGGGTAGCACTCACCGTCGATGCAGAACGTCGAGATGGGCTCGCACTCCGGATAGAGCTCTACCCAGTTTGGCACCCGGTCCTTCACCAAAGATGTGACCTTGCTGCAGATCACCAGTTCCGGTCGCACGCGCAGAATCTCCCGGTTGAGATCGGCCGCGGTGGCCTCGAAAACCTCGAGGTCGGGGAAGGAGAACCGCAGCACGGCCGCGATGCTCTCCCTGTAGGACGCCAGTTCGTTAGCCACCAGCACGTGTCTTATAGTTCTCATACCCGGCATGTTATGCCCCACCGCCCGCCGGGACATCGTGAAAACGGGTGAGGTTTGCCTAACCCCTTTGGGCTAGACGGGGGAACCGCCCTGGTCCGGGCCGGCGGCGCGGTCGAGGATGGAGATAAGGTCTATGAGCTGTATCTCGGCGAACTCCGTGCGCCTGCCCCCCTCGCTGGCCACGGCGTGGGCGGTATGCTCCGGGTAGAGCTCGACCCAGACCGGCACCCGCTCCCGCACCGCCCCCGTGGCGCGGCTGCAGATGGCGACGTCGGGAACGAAGCGGACCACGTTGCTCTCGAGGGCCTCGGGCTCGACGACCTTTACCTGAAGCCCAGGGCGCATCTGGCGGAAGACCGCAGCTATGCTCTCCCGGTAGGAACGCGGCTCGTTGGCCAGCAGGACCCGAAGCGGGACCTCTCTCGCTGGCTCTCTCTCCGTCGACCTGGACAAAGGTCCCCGCGCATCCCTCCTGGATTGTTCCGCGCAGCCCGTACCTTCAGACGGCCGCGCCGGCGCGGCAGGAATTCTAGCACGGGGGCCCCGCGGGGGCGGGCCTAGCGGATCTCGACCAGGCCGTTGCGGGCGGCGAACACCAGGGCCTGCAGGCGCGAGTGCACGCTGAGCTTGTTGAGGATGTTGACCATGTGGGTTCGCTCGGTCTCCACGGTTATGTGGAGCTTCTCGGCGATGTCCTTGCTGTCAAGGCCCTCCCCGAGCGCCTGCAACACCTCCCGCTCCCGCCGCGTGAGCCGGTCGATGGCCTTCTGGGCCTCGAGCTCCTCCTGGCGCTGGCGGCTCACCATGCGCAACATCTCTATGACCTCACCCGGCGAGAGCAGGGCCTCCCCGGCCCTCAGGCGCTTGACCGCCTCGACGATGTCGCCTATGGCGGCGGCCTTGTGCAGGACGCCCGAGGCGCCGGCCTCGACGGCCCGGGCGAAGCGGGCGGGCTCCAGGCTGGCGCTCAGGACCAGCGTGATGACCTTGCTGTCTTTGGCCGCGAGCTCCTCTATAAGGTCGAACCCGTCGCCGTCGGGCAGGGCGAGGTCGCAGACCGCCACGTCCGCCTCCCCCCCGGAACCGTTCAGGAATTGGTGGGCCTCGGCGAGCGAGCCGGCCTGCCCCACCACGGCGAACTCCTCCTCCCGTTCGAACATGAACGCGAGCGCCTGCCGGAACGAGGCGTGGTCCTCCACGAGCAAGATGCGGGTTTTGTTGCCTTCCACACCATTCTCTACGCTCACCGTCTTACCCCCGGATCATAAGAGTTGCTCTGACATCGTAGTCCGGCACGCCAGGAACTATATTCGAGTGCTCCGGACTTTGCCTCGTCCTTTTGTACTAGAAATCCTTTCCTCCCGCCGGGTCCCCCGCGGCGAGCCGGGAGAGCGGGACGCGGCAGAGCACGCGCGTGCCCCGGCCCGGCTCGCTCCGAAGCTCGACCTTCCCGCCGAGATCCCGGGCCCGCTGGAGCATGGAGTGCCGTCCCACACCCGACCGGGAACGCCCGGGATCGAAGCCGCGCCCGTCGTCGCGGACCTCCGCGTAGAGCGCGTCCCCTTCGACGCCGAGCTCCACCCGCACGTGCCGGGCGCCAGAGTGACGCCGAACGTTGGTGAGCGCCTCCTGGACGATACGCAGAAGCTCCCGGCCGCGTCCCTCCGGCAGTTCCGGCGGCACGCCCTCCCCGACCACGAACTCGATCTCGTAGGCCCCCCTTGCCATGCGGCGGTTGAGGTCTGTCAGGTTCTCCAGGGAGTTGACAAAAGACCTGTCCAGCGTCTCCTTCAGCCGCAGTTCGAAGATGGCCCCGCGCAGCCCCTCCACCGAACGCCTGAGGGCGTCGGCGGTGTCCCCGAGCGCTGTTTCGCCGCCGTTTTGGCTCGTGACCTGGAGGATCTGTATCTCCTGCAGGGCGTAGACGATGTCCTGCAGGATGCTGTCGTGGAGCTCGCGGGCGATCCGGTTGCGCTCGGCCTCCCGGATCTCCCCGAGCGCGCGCTCGGCCCGCAGGCGCCCGGTCACGTCGTGGGCCACCACGCACATCGCCCGCCCGCCGCCGTAGGGCACGATGCTGATGCTGATCTCGACGTCCACCAGCCCGCCGTCTTTGCGCCGGTACTGGCGCACCCCAAGGGAGAGACGCCCCTCCCGCAGGACGCGCTCCGCGTTCTCGTCGACCGTCTTTCTCTCGTGGGCGCTTATGTCGTAGAACGACATGCCCTTCAGCTCTTCGGGCGCGTACCCCAGGGTCGCGCCAAGCGCGGCGTTCGCCTCCAGCACGCTCAGGGAGTCCAGGTCGAGCAGGAATATACCCTCCGCCGCCTGTTCCACGACGTTCCTGTAGAGTTCCTCGCTCTGGCGCAGGTCCCTCGCCGCCCGCGCCCGCTCTATGGACTCCCAGCAGCGGTTGGCCACGGTGACCAGGAGCTCGACCTCCTGGGGCGACCAGTGCCGCGGCGTCTTCTGGTGGACGGCCATCCCGGCGACGAACCGCCCCTCCTTGTGCAGCGGGACGCTGATGACGGCCCGGATACACGTCTGCCGGTACGCCGCGAGGTCCCCCCCACGCACGCGACCGTCCTCCTCGGCGTCATTGACCACGTATGGTTTGTTCTCCCGCGACAGCCGCAGGGCCTCGGCGCCAAACTGGGACATGGCGAAGCGGCCGACGATGCTTGGCACCCCGTTGGTGTAGTCGCCGGTGATGCGGAAGTGGTCCTCGTCAGCGTCGACCTCGGCGTAGGCGCAGCGGTCGGCGCCAACGTGCTCGCCGAGCATCCGGGCCGTGGTGGCCATGACCTCGTCAGGGTCGGTGATGGGTTGCAGCGCCCGGTCCAGGTCGGCGAGAAACCCGGCCCGCTCCTCGACCTCCTTGCGCCGGGTGATGTCCGTGGAGATGCCGCAGAGCGCGTAGGGTTGGCCGTCGGGCCCCTTGAGCGGGAACTTTACGGAGAAGTAGGTGTGGGCCTTCCCGCCCTTTAGAACCGTCTCCTCAGCCTCCAGCGGGGTGCCGGAGCGGAGGACCTCAAGGTCGTTGCGCCGGTAATCTTCGGCCACCTCTAAGGGAGACAGGTCGTGGTCGGTGCGGCCCAGTATCTCTTCCTTCGAGAGGTCGAACAGCTCCTCGAAGCGGCGGTTCACGAGGGTAAAGCGGCCCTCCCGGTCCTTCACGTAGATCACGGCCGTCGTGTAGTCCAGGATGGCCTGGAGGTTCTCCCGGCTCTCCCTGAGCGCCTCCTCCGTCAGCCGCCGCTCGGTGATGTCGCGGGAGTTGATGACGATGCCCCCGACGGCCGGGTCGTGCAGCAGGTTCTCGCCGACGGCCTCGAGGTGACGCCAGGAGCCTTGTTTGTCCCTGACCCTGTACTCCAGGGGCGGGAAGGGTCCTGGGACGTCGCGGTGGTCCCTGAGCACCTTCACCACGCGGTCGCGGTCTTCGGGGTGGATCAGGTCGAGCGCGCCGAGACCTACCCTCTCCTCCGGCGCGAAGCCCAAGATCCGCCCGACCGCCGGGCTCTCGTAGAGGATGGTGCCCTCGCCGTCGAGGACCACGATGATGTCCGAGGCGTTCTGAACGAGGGAGCGGAACCTCTCCTCGCTCGCCCGCAGGGCGTCCTCGGCCCGCCGCCCCTCCGTGACGTCCGTGCAGTAGATGCGGAGCAGCCCCCCCTCCGGCGTGCGCGAGACGACCTGATGGTAGTAGCCCCCGCCGACCCGCACCTCGCGCACGAAAGGCCGCCCGCCCGCGGACCAGATTCGGATGTTGGCCTCATCCAGATCGGCGAGGGCCGGGTGATGCGGCCCGAGATCCCTGAGCTTCGGGAAGCTGGCCTGGGCCGCGGGGTTGAGGTAGGTCGGCACGCCGGCCACGCTCGTCTCGATGATCGGGTTCGGGTCGAGCTCGGGGAAGGACGCGAGCCGCGCGAGCTGGTCCTCGGCCTCCTTCTGCTCCGTGACGTCCCTCTGGGTGCCCCAGACCCGAACCAGCCGCCCGTCCTCGACGATGCCGCTCAGGTTGTTGAGGATCACCCTCTCGTTGCCGTCCCGGTCGAACTCCCTGGTCTCGCCGTCCTTCAAGCGGTACCCGGCGCGGGTGGCGGCCCTCAGGTACTCCACGTTGGCCGGGTCCGAGCGGGGCAGAAGGTCGCCGACCCTGGCGCCGACGAGGTCCGTAGCGTCCCCGAAGCCGTACATCCGGGCCATGGCGTCGTTGCACTCGGCGAGGTAGGCGTGGCGGTAGAAGTGGTCGAGCTGCTCGTCCTCGGGCAGGTCGACGGACATCGGTTCTTCGAGTTCGAAGCGCCAGATCCCCTCGGTGCTCTGGTCTATAAAGGTCCGGTAGCGTTCCTCGCTCCTGCGCAGCTCCTCCTCGGCGAGCTTCCCGTCCGTGACGTCGTACTGGACGCCCTGCCAGTAGAGGGGCCTTCCTTCCTCGTCGCGCACGAGGGTCGCCTCGTCCCTGATCCAGACCATCCTCCCGTCGCTGGCGAACTGGCGGTACTCGGCCTTGAAGGGCTCGCCGGTCTCGTCGGTGCGCCGGTCTTCTTCGAGCACCCTTTCGCGGTCGTCGGGGTGCATGATGTTCAGCCAGTGGTCGGGGTCGAGCATCTCCCGGTCGGCCGGGTAGCCGAGCACGCTCTCGGTCTGGGGGCTGACATAGGTGACGAGCTTTTCGCCGAAGGGGTTCTGCACGTAGGTAACGGCCGGTATCTGCTCGACGAGCGTCCGGTAGCGGACCTCGGTCTCCCTGACCCTCTTCTCGGCCTCCCGGCGCCCTGTGACGTCGCGCGCGAGGGCGAGCACGAGCGGGCTCCCCCCGTCCTCGAACATGCCGATGCGCACCTCTACCGGGAAGACGGTCCCGTCCCTGCGACGGTGCGTCCCCTCCAGCGTGAGCGGCGCGCCGGTCGAGACCTCGTCCCACAGGTCCCTCAGAGACGCGGGGTCGTGGCCCACCTCCACATCCGCCACGGACATGCCGAGCAGCTCCTCCCTGGGGTACCCCAAAGACTCGCACGCCCGGTTGTTCACGTCCACGAGGCGGCCCTCGAGGTCGTGCACGAACATCGCGTCGGCGGCCTGCTCGACGAGGCGCCGGAACCGGATCTCGCTCCGAACGAGCGCCTCCTCGGCCCGCGCGCGCTCCCTGCGGACCCCGGCCTCCTTGAGCTCCCGTTCGATGGCCGGGCAGAGGCGGGCCATGTTCTCCTTGGTGAGGTAGTCGTTGGCGCCGGCCCTCATGATCTCGACCGCCGCGTCCTCCCCGATCTTGCCGGAGACCACGATGAACGGCACGTCGTAGCCGAGCCCCCGCAGCAGCTCCAGCGCGTCGGGCGCCCTGAACCTCGGCATGTAGTAGTCCGAGACGACGACCTCGTGGGGCTCCCCCCGGGCCGAGGCCTCCTCAAGCGCCCGCTCCATCTCCTCGGGCGTGTAGACCCGCTCGTAGAGGGGCTCGTAGCCGCCGCGCCTGAGCTCGCGCAAAAGGAGCATGGCGTCGTTCTCGGAGTCCTCCACGAGCAGCAGGCGCACGGGGCGGCCGGTCTCACCCGTCACGCAAGCTCCCTCTTCTTCGCCGGCGCCTCCTCGGCGGGGCGGTCCCTGCCGCCCAGGGTGAAGTAGAAGGTGGCCCCCTCGCCGACGGCCCCCTCGGCCCACACCTCGCCCCCGTGACGGTGGACGATCCTCGCCACCGTCGCGAGCCCTATCCCCGTCCCCTCGAACTCCTCCGGGCCGTGCAGCCTCTGGAAGGCCCCGAAGAGCTTGTCCTTGTAGGCCGCGTCGAAGCCGGCCCCGTCGTCCGAGACGAAGAAGGCTCCCCCCGAGGCGCCGAAGCGTATCGTGGCCCTGCTCTCCCTGGAGGTGAACTTCCAGGCGTTGCCGATCAGGTTCTCCAGGGCCACCTTGAGCAGCCCGACGTCGCACCGGGCCACGACCCCATCCTCGATCTCGAAGCCCACGTCCCGGTCGGGCTCCGCGGTCTTCAGGTCTTCTGCGATGCCGGCCGCGAGCGCGCTCAGGTCGACCCGCTCGCGCGTGAGGGGCCTGCGGCCCACCCTTGAGAGGTCGAGCAGGTCGTCTATAAGCTCGGCCATATGACGGCTCGCCGTCCGCACCCTCGCGAGGTAGTCGAGCCCCTCGTCGTCGAGTCTCTCTGAGTAGTCCTCGGAGAGGATCTGGGAGAAGCCGTCTATGGTCCTTAGAGGCGCCCTGAGGTCGTGGGAGACGGAGTAGGAGAAGGCCTCGAGCTCGCGGTTGGTCCCTTCGAGCTCGCGGTTGGCGTCTTCGAGGTCTTCGCTGGCCCTCTCGGCGCGCAGGCGGCTCCTCACGAGCATCCAGGAGACGCCGAAGAGGAAAAGGCTAACCCCGATGCCCGTTGCCAGAACGAAGAGGGGGAGGTTGCTCTGGCCGTCCTCCTCGAAGCCCTCCAGGGTGGCAAAATACAGGCTCCACTCGCGCCCGGCCACCTCGATGCTGCGCTCCTTGGTAAAGAGGTGGTCGTACCCGGCGACCCCGGCCCGCTTGATCCCGTCCGCGTCGTAGAGCAGGTCGTCCGACTCCATGTCCTGCCCAGCGTAGACCTCGAAGTCTATGGCCGGGTCGAAGCCGCCCCCAAAGACGGCGTCGAGCAGGCCGTCCCTCCTGAAAGCGCCGACGACGAAACCTCTCAGCGCCTCTCGGCGCTCGGCCACACTCCCTGTGGGCTCGCCCTCCCCGTAGACCGGCAGGTACACCATAAAGCCCTGCCGCAGCTCCAGGTCGGCCCTGGAATCCGGGGCGGCCTCGGCGAGCAGGTAGGTCATCTCCGTGGCCCGGGGCTCGCCCGAGTTCCGTGCCTGGTCCATGGCGGCCCGGCTGAGGGTGTCCACGTAGGCGTCGCGCCCGAAAAGGTCGCGGTTCGCCTCGTCGGCCGGTGCGGCGAGCCTCACAGGGAAGTAGACCGAACGCTCCCCGCCGGGGTCGAGGCCGGGCCGCAGCCCCGGCAGCCCGTCCTCCTCCATCCGCCGGACAAAGTCCTCGCGCTCCGAGGGCTCGACGCGCTCGGCGTAGGCGAGGGCCTGCAGCCCCCCGAGGCGTTGCACGGGCTCCACGCCCTTCACGTACTCCTCCCACTCGGACCGCTCGACGTTGTCGCTCGCGAGGACGAGGCCGCGGGCGCCGAACATGGCGTCCAGGTAGTCATCCGTGCGGCGCTCAACGGCCGCCTGTGTGGCCCTCACCGTCTCGTCGAAGCGCACGGCGTTCTGCGTCTTGACCGTATCGTGCACGTAGAACCAGGCGAGCGCGGTGATGAGGAGCGAGATCAGCAACACCCCGTACGCCACCGCCCCGAGCCGCAGGTGCCTCCCCAGGCGGCTGAGGCCCCCCATCAGCGCCTCCATCGGCCGCCACCGTGCCCGGGTCTCCGGCGGGGCGAAAACCCGCCGCAAAACGCGCGCGGCCCCGCACGAAACGCATATTCGATGGACAACGCCCCGCCCACTGCTGAGATCCTTCCCAATCTCGAAGCCACGGTCGAACGCGCCACAGAAGACGCGCGCCGCACGCCCACAATGTTAACAGCCCCGCAACCGCCCGGAAAGACGACTCTGGCCGCTACCCGACCGGGAAATCTTCGCCGGAACGCAACTCCTTCTGGTAGACGACGTACGCGGTTTTCAGCCGCATCCCGGCGCGACCGTAGAGCCTCGGCGCCCCCGTCACGCTCCCGGCGTCCACGCTGAGCTCTACCCGTCGGACGCCGCGCCGGCGGTACTCCCCGAACGCCCGGCGCAGCAGCGCCAGGCCCAGGCCGCGCCGCCGCCACGGCCGCCGCACGCCGACGACGTCCACCCACCCCTCGCCCGCCACCGCCTTGCACAGGATCATCCCGGCGATCTCCCCGCCGTCCATCGCCAGGAGCCACAGGGAAGGGTCGAAGTTCTCACCCTCCGTCATCCTGACGAAGCGCTCGAACGTCCCCCCCGGCCGGCCCCACACGTCCCTGAAGGCGTCCTCGACCGCCTCGAAGAGCCGCCGCTCGTCCCGGCCGGGGACGAAGGCGCTCACCGTCATACCCTCCGGCAACTCCGGTTCGGGCGGTTCGTCGTCAAGGTCCACCTCCATGACGTACGTGGCGCGCACGGCCTCGTAGCCGGAGTTCTCAAGGAGCCGTCGGGCGCCGGTGTTCGTCGAGATCACGTACTGCCTGACCGCGACCCGGGACCCATCCGGCGCGAGATGCATCCTCTCTTCCATCCAGTTCTCGCCCCATCTGACGAGCCACGCCCCGACACCGCGCCCCCTGCGCCCCGGATGGACGTAGCCGTAGACGCTCAGCGAGACGAAGGCGCGGTTGACCACGTCGGCGTACCCGGCGACGGCCCCGTCCGGCCCGAGCACGAGCACGGCCTCATCCCCGAGGTCCACCTCGTGCCAGTCGTCCAGGACGTGCTCGACGCTGGTGCCCTCAGCGCCGCCGTCCGCCCGCACGCAGGCGGCCATGAGGCCCGCGACCGCGTCCGCGTCGTCGGGGGCCGGCGGACGGGAAGAGTAGCCCTGCGGCAGGTCCATCACGAGCCAAAATCTAGCACGAAAAAGGGGCCCCCCGAAACGGGGAGCCCCTGGGCTACGCGTTCTACGTATCCGTGCTACTGCTGCGTTACGGGCGCCTTCTTCTCGAAGGTCAGCTCGTCGCCGGCGCGGTCGACGAGGATGGTGTCGCCGGGGTCGAAGTCGCCGCCGATTATCCTGCTTGAGAGGGGATTCTCGACGTAGCGCCGTATCGACCGGGCCAGGGGCCTCGCGCCGAACTTCGGGTCGTAGCCCTGCTCGGCGATGAACTCCTTGGCCGCCTGCGTCACCTCGACGCTTACCCGCTGGCTTTCGAGGTGCTTGTTCATGCGGGAGAGCATGATGCCCACGATCTCGAGCACGTCCTCGCGGGTGAGCGGCTCGAAGACGATGATCTCGTCCACGCGGTTGATGAACTCGGGCCTGAAGGCCCGCTCCAGGGCGTCCATCGCCCGCCGCTCGGTCTCGGCGAAGTCCACGCCGTCTGAAGAGGTGAACCCGAACTGCTTGGTCGAGACGAGGTGCTGGCTCCCGACGTTTGAGGTCATGATGATGACGGTGTTCTGGAAGTTCACCGTCCGGCCCTGCGCGTCGGTCAGCCTCCCGTCGTCGAGCAGCTGGAGCATGGTGTTGAAGACGTCCGGGTGGGCCTTCTCGATCTCATCGAACAGCACCACGCTGTACGGGCGGCGCCTGACCGCCTCCGTGAGCTGACCGGCCTCGTCGTAGCCGACGTAGCCGGGAGGGGCACCTACGAGCCTGGAGACCGTGTGGCGCTCCTGGAACTCGGACATGTCGATCCGGATCATGGCGTCCTCCTCACCGAAGAGGTACTCGGCGAGCGTGCGGGCAAGCTCCGTCTTCCCGACGCCCGTGGGGCCGAGGAAGATAAAGCTCCCGACGGGACGGTTCGGGTCCTTGATGCCGGCCCTCGAGCGGCGGACGGCCTCCGCGACGGCCTTGACGGCCCGCTCCTGCCCGACGACGCGCTCGTGGAGCACGGCCTCGAGGTTGAGGAGCCGCTCTGCCTCCTCCTGGATGATGTTGGTCGCGGGCACCCCGGTCCACTCCTCCAGGATGCGGGCGATGTCCTCGCGCCCGACCTCGGGGGAGTTGTCCTCGCGCCGGCCGGCCCATCCCTCCTGCTGCTCGCGCAGCTCGGCCTTGAGCTGCTCCTGGCGCTGCTTGAGCCCGGCGGCCTTCTCGTAGTCCTCGGCGCGCACCGCGTCGTCCTTCTCGCGCTCGAGACCGGAGATCTCCTCCTCGATGCGCCTGACGTCCACGGGGGGTACCGTCGCGCGCAGGCGCACCTCGGCGGCGGCCTCGTCGAGAAGGTCTATCGCCTTGTCAGGGAGGTAGCGGTCGGTTATGTAGCGGTCGCCGAGCTGGACGGCGGCGACTATCGCCTCGTCGGAGACGCGGACCTTGTGGTGCGCCTCGTAGCGGTCCCTCAGGCCGAAGAGGATCCCGACGGACTCGTCCACCGTGGGCTCGTCAACGAGCACCGGCTGGAACCGCCGCTCGAGCGCGGCGTCCTTCTCGACGTGCTTGCGGTACTCATCCAGCGTGGTCGCGCCTATGACCTGAAGCTCGCCGCGGGCGAGCGCCGGCTTGAGCATGTTCGAGGCGTTGACCGCGCCCTCGGCGCCGCCGGCCCCGACGATGGTGTGGAGCTCGTCTATAAACAGGACGATGTTCTTCTCCTGGCTCTGGAGCTCCCGGATCATCCCGTTCATCCGCTCCTCGAAGTCCCCGCGGAAGCGGGTGCCGGCCACGAGCGATCCGGTGTCGAGCGCGAGCACGCGCTTGCCCTTGAGGGTCTCGGGGATGTCCTCGGAGACGATTCTCTGGGCGAGCCCCTCGACGATGGCGGTCTTGCCGACGCCAGGCTCGCCGATGAGCACGGGGTTGTTCTTGGTCCTGCGGCTAAGGATGCGCACGGAGCGCGCTATCTCCTCAGCCCGGCCCATGACCGGGTCGAGCTCGCCGTTGCGCGCCGCCTCGGTGAGGTCGCGCGTCACCTGGTCGAGGGTCGGCGTCTCGCTCTGGGACCCCGGCTGCCCGCCCTGGGCGCCGAAGCCGCCACCGCCGAAGTTGCCGCCACCGAAACCGCCGGACCCGCCGCCGGGGCCGCCGGGCGCGCCCCCACCCGGGGCGGCGCCGCCGCGCTGCTGGAGCAAGCGGGCGATCTCACGCCGAAGCGCCTCCGCGTCGGCGGCCCCGTTGCGGGCCAGGATCTGGTACGCGTTGCCGTCGCCCTCGCCGAGAAGGCCCAAGAGCAGGTGCTCGCTGCCGATCTGGGCGCTCCCCATCTGCCGCGCGGCCTGGAAGGCGAGCTGAAGGGCGTGCTTGGCGCTCGGCGTGAAGGTGTAGACGGCCTCGCCCGGGTCCCCGCGCTGCGCGCTAAAGGTGGAGCGCATCTCGTCCACGTTGGCACCCGCGCGGCCGAGCGCCTCGGTCGCCACGTTGTCGCCGGTGACGATCCCGGCCAGCAGGTGGTCGGTCCCGATCGCGTTCGTCCGCGTCGTCCCGGCCGAGGCTTCGCGGGCCCGCATCACGGCCTCCCTGGCCTCGCCGCTCAAGGCCTCGAAAAAGTTGTTCGGCCCCTGGCCGCCCTGCTGCTGTATAAGGTTCTGGAGCATCTCGAACGGGCTCGTCCCGCCAAAGTCGCCGCCGCCCCCGATCATGCCGAGCTGCCGCGCGCACTGCGTGCACAGGTAACTCGTCACGCGCTGCCCTCCCTGCTGCTGAAAGACCTGCACGCTCGCCGGCCTGATCCCGCAGTTCTCGCAAATCATCAGCCCAAAGCCTCCTCTAGAAATGAGATCTCATACCCCTCTTTCCCCCTAGCGGGGAAAAGCCAACAGACTAAATCTTAGTCCATCACGCTAAGATTTTAGTACCGCGCTCCGGAACATCAAGGCCTACCGGGGGACGCCCTTAGGCGCCGTTCTATCCGTATAATCCCCCCTGGCACGGTTTCGGCAGGGAGGCGGCGTTGAGAGTAGCGGTTCTGACGAGCGGGGGGGACGCGCCTGGGATGAACGCGGCCGTGAGGGCGGTGGCGCGGGCGGCGTTCTTTCGGGACTGGGAGGTCTTCGGGGTACGGGACGGGTACCGGGGGCTTTTGGAGGGCAGGATCTACCCGATAGACCGCCGGGGCCTCGGCGGGATCCTCCACAGGGGCGGCACCATACTCGGCACCGAGCGCTCGGTGGAGTTCGCCACCCCCGAGGGCCAGCGTCAGGCGGCGGGGAGGCTAGAGGAGGTCGGCATCGACGCCCTGGTCGTCATCGGTGGCAACGGGAGCCTGACGGGCGCGCTCAGGCTGGTCGAGCTCGGGGTGTCGGTGGTCGGGGTACCGGCCTCCATCGATAACGACGTGTGCGGGACGGAGGCTGCCATCGGGGTGGACACGGCGCTCAACACCGCGCTGCAGGCCATAGACCGCCTCAAAGACACGGCAAGCTCGCACCACAGGGCGCACGTGGTCGAGGTCATGGGGAGGGATTGCGGGTATCTCGCGCTTATGAGCGCCATCGCCGGCGGGGCCGAGGCGGCGATTGTCCCCGAGTTCGAGCCGCGGCCCGAGGCGCTATTGCTCCACATCAAGAAGGCTTACGATCAGGGCAAGTCGCACTTTATAGTGGTGGTCGCCGAAGGGGCGCCGCTCTCGGCCGAGGAGATCCACGAGTACATCAACGGCACGGAGGGGACCTACGACGCGCGCCTCACGGTCGTCGGGCACATCCAGCGGGGCGGCATACCGACCGCCTACGACCGCATCCTGGCGAGCCGCCTGGGGACCGCCGCGGCCCAGGCGCTCGCCGACGGGGACTCCGGCACGATGGTCGCGGTCCGCGGCGACGCGATAGAGCGCGTGCCGCTGCAAGAGGTCGTCGGCGGCGAGCGGGAGCTCGACCCCGAGCTCTACAAGATGGCCGAGGTGCTCGCCGAACTGCCCGAGTAGCCCGGCCGGGACGGGGTATACCAGGGGTATATTCAGCCAACGACGGAGAAGCGAGCGAAGGGAACGGTTTGGAAGAGCGCGGCCTGGTAGGCATCGAGGCGCGGACGGCGGACGGCGACGCGTTCGGGCGCATCGTCGAGGTCGTCGTGGACGAGGACGGGGCGATCACGTACGTCATCGTCGAGCGCGACGACGGGGGGCCGGACCTCGAGAGGGTGGAGGTTCCGATCACGTCCCTGACGCTGGACCGGGACGTGGACTTCGCGACCTTCCACGCCGACCCGTCCGACGACGAACCCGGCGACCACATAGGCGACGAGGAGGTGCCCCAGGGCTACGCCCCGAACCAGTCCGACGCGCCAGAAGACACCGAGCACGACGGCCAGTTCGTCACCACGCCCACGGACCCCGACGAGGCTGTCTCTCTGGACGAGGAGGCGTCCACGGAGGCCGACGAGGCGGGCGGCTGGCAGGACGAGGAGTTCACCACCGTCGAGTCCGGCTACCCGCGCACCGACGTCTACATAGACCCTGACACCGGGGACGAGGAGGTAGACCCCCTCCTGAAGGAGAACGAGACCCTCAAGGACGACGTCGAAGACCTGATCGTCGACACGGGCCTGCGGGTGCGCCGGGCGCAGGACGGCGTCGTCGAGCTCACCGGCTCGGCGGCCGACCAGGAAGAGCTGGACGGGAACGTGCGGGAGATCATGGGCCTGGACGGGGTCGGCGACGTGGACACCACCGAAGTGGACGTCGGCTGAGGCAGGATCGCGGGAAACCGCTAACGCCGGGCGCGACGGCCCCGCCCGGCAGCGCCCGCCTGCGGACCCGGGGATCGCGCGCTTGGCTTGACTTTTTCCGGGCCACCGAGGACCCTGAGGTCCTGCCCGGGGGAGGCCCGTGGCTCTCCGCGGAGGAGCGGGCCGCCGTGGTGGGCTCCGTCCAGGAGTTCCAGCTGGGCGAGAGCTCGGAGGGCAAGTACCTGCACCGGCTCGCCAGGAGGCACGCCAAAGAGACCGGGGACGGCGACTACCTGCTGGCCGTCGAGTACTTTATCCGGGAGGAGCAGCGGCACGCGGGGTATCTGAGGCAATTTCTAGCCTCCGAAGGGTTCGGCACCGTAAAGGGGAGGTGGGCCGACGCCGTCTTCAGGAGGCTGCGCCGCGTGGCCAACCTCGAGGTCTCGGTCGGCGTGCTCGTGACGGCGGAGATCGTCGCGAAGGTCTACTACGCGGCGCTGAGTGAGGCGACCCGCTCACCGATGCTGCGCGCGATCTGCGGGCGCATCCAGCGCGACGAGGAGGCGCACGTGCGGTTCCAGGCCGAGCGGCTGGCGATCCTACGCCGTCACCGCTCCCGGCCCGGCATGTCCCTCACGCGCCTGCTCCACCGGACGCTCTTCTGCGGCGCCTGCCTGGTGGTGTGGAGAAACCACGGCGACGCCATCCGGCGGGGCGGCCTCGGGTTTCGGGCCTACTGGCGGCGCTGCTGGGAAGAGTTCGGCGAAGCCCGCCGCGCGATGGAACCGGCCGGGTACGAGGATCTCTAGAGAAGCCCCGCATCACCCTCCCGGACGGTTTCGACCGCGCCGCTCCTGCTGTAGTATCTTTCGCATCGTCAAAAGGTGAGGAGAAAAAATGCGAAGGGCGTCTCTCTTGTTCGCGGTCGTGGCGGTGGCGGTTCTCGTATGCGCGGGGGCGGCCTCCGCGATAACCAACGGGCAGCCGGACGGCGACCGGCATCCCAACGTCGGCGGCCTCGTCAACGACACCCAGTACTCCGACGGCACCTGGCTCTACTGCTCGGGAACGTTGATCTCGCCCACCGTCTTCCTGACCGCCGCGCACTGCGCTGACGACGGGGCCGGGGTGCGTATCACCTTCGATCCGGCGTACGAGGACGGCGACAGGACCTACGCCGGCACGTTCCACGCCGACCCGGCGTACCCCGGCACCTCGGCGGATTCCCACGACATCGCCGTGGTCGTCCTGGACAACCCGATCAAGGGCATCAAGCCGGCGGCCCTGCCCGGGGCGGACTCGCTTTCGGCGCTGTCGAGCAACCAGAAGTTCACCTCGGTCGGGTACGGAGCGTATGAAGTTACGAACGATCCGGGTGGCCACCGGTACCTCTACGACGACGTGCGCCAGTACGCCACCGGCACGCTCAACGCCACCAACAAGACCTGGCTGCGCATCTCGATGAACGCCTCGACCGGCAACGGCGGCACCTGCTACGGCGACTCCGGCGGTCCCAATTTTCTCGGCAACACCGGCGTCATAGCGGCCATCACGATCACGGGCGACGCCGTGTGCCGTTCCACGAACGTGACCTACCGCCTCGACACGAAATCGGCGCGCGCCTTCCTCGACGACTACGTGACGCTCCCGTAAAAGGGTTCTGCGAACCGCCTAGAGCAGTTCTCCTGAAGTGTGGGCTCTAGGTTTTAGGTTCTAGGGGTGGGTGGTCGGGGCGGGCTCCCGACCACCCACCCCTAGAACCTCGTGCCTCGAACCTCAAGCCCTACCAGAGGCGCAACCCTTTCCCAAACCGCTTTAATCCCGGCGGCGGCCAGCCTCCTGTAAGGCGGATCTCGTCCATCCCCTGGCGGCGAAGTACCGGGCGTAGGTCAGGACGAGGTTCCCATCCAGAGCCGGCCGGCGCGGGCCGTCCTCGCCCAGGGCCAGCCTCGTGTTCCTGTCGTCGTAGACGTTGCCGTCCGAGAGGTCTCCGGCGCCGGGGGCGGCCCCGTGCAGGATGGCGGCCGGACCGTTTTCGTCTTCGGGCGGCGCGGCCTCCAGCCGGCGCAACCATTCCTCGTGCGGGAGACGCTCCAGCGCGTATCCTCCGTCCTCAAGCCAGTCGAAGACCGTGCTGGCGGGCACAGGGTCGGGGTTGGCGAAGTGGAAGGCCTTGCCGGTCGTTTCGGGCTTTGAGGCAACGGCGAGTATCGCGGCGGCCACGAAGTCCACGGGCGTCATCTCCATCCTCCAGCCCTCGATCTCGGGGGCCGCCCCGAGGCGCAGGGACTCGGAGAGGACGGCGCCCTGCAGGTCGCGCGGGTTGGAGGCGCCGGTCTCCGAGTGGCCCGAGATAAACCCTGGACGGTAGACGCAGGCCGGAAGGCCGCGGGCCACCGCCTCGCGGACGAGCTTCTCGGCCACCCACTTGGACCGGCCGTAGCCGTCCTCGCGGGCGTCCGCCAGGGAGTCGAGGTCGGCGTCCTCTTTGCAGAGGCCCGCGTCCGGGGGGAAGACCCCATCGGTAGAGACGAAGTGGAACGGCTTGGTCTTGTGGCGGCAGGCCAGGCGCAGCGCCTCGCGCGTGCCACCCACGTTCGGCGCCTCAAGAGCTGAGTAAGGGTAGACCAGGTTCACGGCGGCGGCGGCGTGGAGCACGAGATCCACCTCGCGCGCCAGCGCGTCGAACTTCTCATCGCCCATCCCGAGCAAGGCCTCGCCGAGATCCCCGACGATCGGCACCACGCGGTCCATCCGGTCGGTCGTTATCCCGTAGGACTCCAGGTTGGAGGCGATGGTCTCGAGCGGGTCCTCATCGCCCCGCCCCCGGACGAGACAGTGGACTCGGGCCTCCGTGGAGGAGAGCAGTCCATCGAGGAGAAAGGCCCCGAGAAAGCCCGTGGCACCCGTCAGGAATACGTTTTCGGCCTGGGACAGAGTAGTAGCTTCTACCCCGCCTTCCGGCGAAATACCCGGCTCGAGGACGGCCTCGGCGCGAAGGTCGATCTCCGGGGTAGAAGCGGTGTCGCCGTCGCGCTGGAGGGCTTCGATCCTGTCGCACAGGCCCCTTACGGTCGGGTCTTCCATGAAGAGCGGCATCGAGACGTGGACGCCGAAGCCCTCTTCGATCTGGGCCGAGAGCCCGGCGGCGGCGAGCGAGTGCCCGCCGAGGTCGAAGAAGTTGTCTCCCGCCTCGACCTCGCCCTCGTCCAGGCGGAGCACCTCCTCCCAGATGCCCTTGAGCAGGTTCTCCTTCTCCGCGCGCGGCGCGTCGGCGGCGAGCTTCATTGCCGAAAGGTCCCTCTCGGCGCGGACCTGGCGGGGCGGGGGCTGCGGCAGCCTCTTGCGGTCCACCTTGCCCGAGGTAGCCTGGATCGGGAGCGCGTCGAGCGCCACGTAGACCGCGGGCACGGCGTAGTGGGGCAGGACTTCCCGCAACACACCCCGGATCTCCTTGCTCCGGCCCGTCTCGGGGTTGAGGCTCCAGCCGGAGAAGCGGTGGTCGTCATTCGGCTCCGGGACCACGTAGGCGACCAGGCGCTTGTCCTCGCCCTCGGCGCCCTCGGTGACCACCACGCAAGCCCTGACGGCGACGTTCTCCTCGATGGCCGCCTCCACCGCGCCGAGCTCGACGTTGTAGCCCCTGATCCTGACGCGGAAGTCCGTCCGCCCGAGGATCTCCAGATGGCCGTCCGGCAGTAAGCGACCCCGATCGCCGGTCCTGTACATCCGCGCCCCGTCTTCCCCGGCGAACGGGTCGGCCACGAAGCGCTCGGCGGTCTTCTCCGGCAAGTTCACGAAGCCGCGGGCGAGCATGTCCCCCCCGACGACGACCTCGCCGGGCTCCCCTTCCGGCACGGGCCGGAGCTCGTCGTCGAGGATATACAGGCGCTCGGGGCGCGCGGGACGGCCCACCGGGCAGTACGTAGAGTCCGGGTGGGCCAGCGCCTCGTCAAGCTCCGTGACCGCGACCTCGTGGGTCTCGGCGATGCTGTAGAGGTTGAAGGAGCGGGCGTCGGGCAGCGCTTCGAGCAGGCGCCGCGCCAGGGTCTTCGTGACCACCTCGCCGCAGACCCAGATCGTCTTCAGGTCGGGGAGGCGTTCGGCAAGGTCCGGGCTGCTCGCGTCGAGGACCGCCTCCACGAGGGAAGAGGTCATCTGGATCTCGGTGATGCGGTTCTCTTCCAGGTACCGGACGAGGGCCGGGGGATCGTAGATAACGTCGTCCCCGATGACGTACGAAGCCCCGCCCCGCAAGAGCGGCCTCAAGACCTCCCAAACGAAGAAGACGCTGCACCCGACCCGGTCCCCCACCCCGTAGTCGCTGACCCCGAAACGCCACAGGTACGAGAGGACCGGCGCCCGGTGCGGGTTCGCGATGCCTTTCGGCTTACCCGTGGTCCCCGACGAATACGGTATGAAGGCCAGGTTCTCCCGGTCCACCAACGGAGGCTCGTAACCCTCTTCAGGTCTCCCAGGCTCGTCCACGTCCATCCGGAAGCTCTCCTGCCACCCTGGCAAACGTCCGGCGTGGGCGTCTTTGGTCAGGACGACGGAGGGTTCGCAATCTGAGAGTACGTCCTCCAGTTGGGACTCGGGGTAGGCGAGCTCCAGGGGCACGTAAGCGCCGCCGGCCTTCATGGCGGCGAGTATCGCCACCACGTACTCCGCGCAGCGCTCCATGTACACGCCGACGGCCGCGTCCGGCGCGACGCCCACGCTCCGCAGATGGGCGGCGAGCACATCGGCCCGCCGGTCCAGTTCGCCGTAGGTCAGCGTGGTATCCGCATCCACCACGGCGGTCGCGTCCGGGGTCTCTCGCGCCTGGCGTTCAAAGAGATCGTGCAGGCAGAGGTCTCGTTCGCTCATGGTTCCCTAACGCTCCCTCGTGTTTTGTTCCGTGCGCGTCGTCAGCCGCGGCGCGGACGGACCCGCCCTGCCAACCGAAATGCTAGAGACGCCCACGTCAACCGTGGAACCCGTCGCTCTTCCCATCACGAAACGTCCTTTCCTGATCCTCTGTTCACGACAAAAGCACTGCTGTGATCTGTTCAGGTTGCGACAGGACGCCGCGGGAGAAGTGTCGGGGCCACGCCCCGGTCGACGACCGTTGCGGGCGAAGAGGCCCGGAGAAGACGGGAAACATAGTACCCCGTCAGCACGCATGTTCCACCGGTTATGCCGAAGATACCTTTAAAGTTTTGTTAAGTTTCGTGAAGCTGGTTGGGGCTCTAACCTCCCAGGGCGCCGATAATCTCCTGGATGCCGACGTAGAGGAAGATCAAAAGGGAGACGCCCAGGATCGCGTTGGAGAGCAGGCCGCTGCGGAACTCGCGCGGGACGCGGAGGTTCAGGAGCCAGAGGAGCGTTATGGCGAGGAACGGCATAAACAGCGCGCCGAGGGAGGCGTAGATGATCACGATGGCGACCGGCTCGTCGAAGGTGAGCAGTATCAGGGGGGGGAAGGTGATCCAGACGAGAAAAGCCCTGAAAAAGACGCCCGTCTCAGAGAGGTACTCCTCGCCCTCATCCTCGGGCACCCGGCGGATGGTCCTCACCAGGTCGCCGAAGAGGTAGGCGCCGCCGTTCCAGGCCCCTGTGATGGAGCTTGTCGCCGCGGCCCAGAAACCGATAAGGAAGAGCCAGCTCGCCACCGGGCCGAAGCGCTCGGAGATGGGGTCAGAGAGGGCGACGAGTCCCCCCTCGTCGCTTATGCTCGACCCGTTGGCGAAGAGAAGCTCGGCGCCTATGACCAGCATCGCCACCATGAAGATGCCGGTCATTATGTAGCCGACGCCGAGGTCGGTGCGCATCATCGGGATCCAGGACGGACGCCGCCAGCCGCGCTCGCGCACCCAGTAGGTGTAGGAGACGAGCGTGAACGTCCCGCCCACGCCGCCGATGACCGCGAGCACGAACGGCAGCGAGCCCTCCGGCATCCGAGGGACGATGGTCCCCATGGCCAGCTCACCGAGGCTCGGGGTGAGCAGGATCGCGAGCCCGACCACGGTCAGGAACATCACGCCGACAAACACCTCCATCACCCGCTCGAAGAGCTTGTAGCGGCCGAGGATGCAGATCCCGAACCCGAAGATCACCGAGTGCAGCACGGCCCACAGCCAGAACGGCATGAGGCCGGGGAACATCGCGTCCGTGGCGAGCGCCGAGGCCGAGGGCGCCGCGGCCCCGAAGAAGAAGGTGACGAGCGCCAAGTAGACGATAAAGTAGATGCTCGCCCACCAGCCCATGGAGTGCCAGCCCTCAAGGATGGTCGTCCTCGTGGCCATGTACCAGCGCCCGAGCCCCTCGGTGAGCGCGAACTTCAGGGCCGCGCCGAGGATGACGGCCCAGATCAAGATGGTCCCGAACTCCGTGCCGGCCGTGAGCGAGGAGACCATGTCCCCGGCCCCAACACCCGTCGCCGCCACGACGAGGCCCGGCCCGACAAGCTTTAGCCGGTTTCCCCAGCCGGACGGGGCCTCCCCCGCGGTGGCCTCCCCGGTAGGCCTCTCGGTAACGTCCGCCATGGGCTCCCCTTCCCGAAAACCGTTCCCCTGGGTGCATTACACACCAGATCCAGCGGGCGCACAAATCGGGGTCCTCGCGGGGCGGGCGGTGTTTGCGGGGACTAATCCCCCTGCGGGCGTGGCGCACGACGGTTCGGATCTAGAGCCCTCCTCGCACCCGCTGCGTAAGGTCCACGGTCATCTCGACGGGATCGCAAGCCGCCACGAGGTCCTCGAGAAGCGTGGCCGCGAGGTCCTCGGCGAAGGCCCTCGTCGCGGAAGCCCCAGAGAGGTAGAGCTTCATGGCCTTCGACTCCAGAAGGCGCCCCTTCGGGCGGTACGACAGCTTCGGGTCGTAGAAGTCCGGCTGGCCCGTTAGCGGGCAGATAGCGGTGAGCTCGTCCGTCGTGAACTCAACGACGGCGTCCTTGCCGCCGCGGGACCAGAGACTGTGTCGATATCCTCGGCTCCTATCGGGCCCCGGGCGTCCCCACCGAGCACCCGCTCTTCTCGTTGCATATAAGCTTCCCGGCACGAGTCGCTCTTGGAAACCATGTTACCCGACACGCAGATGGTGGCCGCAACGGCCCGGAAGATGGCTAACCCGTCGCCCTCGAAAGAGCGGCCCCAGAGGTTACAGGGCCAGGTGCGCGCACAATAGTTGGGCACCGTATCAGCCCTACCAGTAATTCCACGGCAGGCTCCCGGTCCAGACCCGCTCCCGGTCCAGACCCTACTGGCGTGCGGGCGGGCGACTCATCCAGAAGCCCGGCGCCAGCAAGCGGAGTCCTGCAGATCTGGAGACCGCGTGTAGCGGGTGTGGCTCCGCGACCTAGCCTTCTCGGCGATGGCGCGGGTCCTCTCGCCCCGCGCTCCCCTCGACCTTCCCTATGCACCCGACTACGCAAAAGGTAAGGGGAAGCCCCTTACCGTGCGGCGACTAGCCGGGACGCCTTACAGGCGGTAGTAGCTGCGGACCTGGCCCTCGTACTCGGAAGTCATCTCCTGACTGCTGCTCAAGGAGGGCGAGTTCTTGACCGCGTCCTGGTGGGTGGAGGCCTGGATGGTCCTGCTGGTGTTGTCTATGGCGCAGATATCCATCGGAATGAGGCTGGATCCCGTACCCGGAATAAGACCCGCCAACCCCCGCTTTACGGCCACGTACTCGCTCTGGTTGGTCTCGTTGACGTAGGTGGTGTCCACGGTACCGATCTTCTCGCCGTCGGCGTCCACCACGGTGTAGCCGTCGTACCTGTCGGCCACGGTTCTGAAGCCGCCGGTTCCTCTTGATGCTCCCACAGGGTGCCTCCTATCCTTTCTGCCTCTCGTCCGGCCTTCTGTACCCCGACCGTGCCGGGAGTAAGCGTGGCGGTTGAAGACCGTCCGGGCGGGACGGCTCCCGGGCCGCTCCGCTTGTTTCTAAGGCCGGGCCTCTTGACGGCGGAAGACGAAGAGCCGCAGGAAGAGGAAGCTCATGGTAGAGGCGACCACCGTGGAGATGGCCTTGGCCGTGTTGCCGCTGAGCCACGGGGAGAGGTCGGTGTAGGCCCTAAGCCCGTTCGCCGCCAGCCACAGCAGCGCGCTGCCCACCGCGACGTTGAGCAGACCTTGCGCGGTAAACAAGCCCACCTGTTTGCCGTCGTGATGGGCCTGCTCCCTGAAGGTCCACATCGTGTTCCACAGGTAGCTGTTGGCGTTGGCGAGGATCAGCGCCGCCACGTTGCAGAGGACGAGCAGCTCGGGGCTGCCCGTGGGGGCGAGGAGCAAGAGGAGGTTGAGCACGCCGACGTCCACGAGCATGTTGGAGATGCCCACAGCCGAGAACTGGGCGTACTTCACGCCGGCCTGTTTTTGGGACCCGCGCATTCACAGACGATGCCGCAGGCTCCCGCGTACGCCCGCGTCCCAGCGCACCTCCGTGGCAACGTTCCGCTGCCATGCGCCGAGTTGCCGGGGTCCGGTCCTTTCCAAACGCCCCCGCGAATGGCAATCCTACACCCGAACCTTTGCAAGCGGGACACCCGGGAACCCCTATGCGGTGTCCGGCACAACCCACAATCAAAACAAGGTTGAGCCCAACAAGCTTTCGGAGATCGAGGCGCATGCAGATAGACGGCGGAAATTTATCGTCGTGATCGGTGTTTGCCGACGCTCGCCCGTTCCCTACAACCTCCGCACCATCACGGCGTTCCCCACCAGCAGCAGGATCACCTCCGAGACGGCGACGGAGAGGAAGCCGAGCAGGTAGGGCAGGCCTGTGACAAGCGCGATCACGAGCGCCACCCCCGCCGCCGTCCACAACGCGTAGAAGAAGGACGCGACGTAGGTACCGAAGGTCGTCCCGATCCTGCGCGCGATCACCCAGCAAAGGAGGCCGCCGGTCACGTCCACGAGCGGCATGAACGTCAGCTCCAGGACGCCGAACGGTGAGAAGAGGTTGATGATCACGGTCCCGATGCCGAACGCGAGCGCGAGCGCCGGGTACCTTATGACGAGCGGCTTGAGCGCCTCCCCGATCCTGAACTGCACCGGCCCGTAGGAGAACGGCGTGATGCTCAGGACCACGTACAGCGCCCCCACCACCCCCGCCACCGCGACCCTTCGCGCGGGACTCCCGGACGCCAGCCCCGTCCCAAACACTACCTTCCGTCGCCGTCCGGGCCCTGGGCCAGGGCGCAGCCGTCCTTGCGGGGGTCGCTGCCGCAGGCCCGGACGCCGTCTTCGTGGACCCGTATCACCTGCGCCCCGCCCACGGAGACTATGTAGTCCTCGCCGACCTCGACGGCGTGCCCCTTCTCCCTGAGCCTCTCGACCTCGTGCTCCGGCAGACGGCCCTCGACGAACAGCGTTCCGTCGAGGTGGAGGTGGCGCGGGTGGTCCACGGCCTCCTGGGCGCTCATGGAATGGTCTATGAGGTTCGAGAGGACCTGGGCGTGGCCCTGGGGCTGCATCGGCCCGCCCATGTTCCCGAAGACGGCCCAGAGGGCGCCCGTAGCGGAGCTAGTGGCGAGGCCGGGGATGATCGTGTGCATCGGACGCTTGCCGGGGGCGAGCCCGTTCGGATGCTTCGGGTCGAGACGGAAGGAGAGGCCCCGGTTCTGGAGGCAGACGCCGGTGCCGGGGGCGACCACGCCGCTGCCGAAGCCCATGTAGAGGCTGTTTATGAAGGAGCAGCCGTTCCCCCGAGCGTCCACGGCGCAGAGGTAGGTCGTGTCCTCGCCCAGGGGCGGCTCGGGGGAGGCGACGGCCGTGCGTTCCGGGGAGATGTTCTCTCGCAGGGCGTCGGCGTACTCCTTGGAGATCAGGCGCTCCGTGGGCACCGGCGGGTCGAGCCAGAACTCGGGGTCGCCGATCTCTTTGTAGAGGTCCCCGTACGCAAGCTTCTTTGCCTCGACCTCGAGGTGGACCCGGTCGGCGCCCAACGGGGCGAGGGCGGCGAGGTCGAAGCCTTCGAGAAGGTTGAGCATCTCGAGGGCCGCGATGCCCTGGCCTGGAGGTGGGATCTCGTACACCCGCACGCCCCGGTACTCCGTGGAGATGGGCTCCACCCACAGCGTCTCGTGGGCGGCGAGGTCCTCTTCTGATAGGTACCCACCCGCCTCTTGTGCGGCCTCGGCCATGCTGCGGGCGATGCGGCCGTTGTAGAAGGCATCGGCCCCACCCTCGGCGACGGCCGAGAGCGTGCCCGCTATGTCCGGCTGGGCGAAGACCTCGCCCGCCCTCGGGGCCCGCCCGTCCTTGAGGAGCGCTCCGGCGGCGGCCTCGTTTTTGCGGAGCAGGTCTTCTGCGACCTCCCAGTAGCGGGAGAAGACCTCAGGGACGGGAGAGCCGTGCTCGGCGAGCTCGTAGGCGGGTTCGAGGAGTCGGGCGAGCGGCAGGTTGCCAAGGGTGTTCGCGGCGTCCTCCCAGAGCCGGACGGCGCCGGGGACGGTGATCGGCGGCCCGCCGCGCTCGGGCATCTCCTTAAAGCCCGCGCCTCGCAGCTTCTCGATGGTGGCCGCCTTCGGGGCGCCGCCGGAGCCGTTCGCGCCGAGGACGCGGCCCGTGTCGGCCTCGTAGAAGAGCAGGAAGGCGTCCCCGCCCATGCCGGTCGCCATCGGGCCGATGACGGCCATCGCGGCGGCCATGGCGACGCAGGCGTCGGCGGCGGTCCCGCCCTCGTCCAGGACGCGCAGGCCGGCAAGCGCCGCGGACGGGTGCTCGCAGGCGACCGCGCCCCGCGTCCCGAAGACCGTCGAGCGGCCCCCACGGTCCGGGCGACGGGCGTGGCTCTTCTCGGCTC
>CADCUT010000211.1 GCA_902805975.1 uncultured Rubrobacteraceae bacterium
TACGACTCCTCGATGCGCGAGATCTTCGAGCTGATCCTGCACCGCATCCGTGACCTTGAGATCCAACGCGGGGAGTTTCAGAGGTAGGCATGGACGTTTCTCAGACCGTAAAGACCGACGTAAGGACCAAGAACGGCATGATCCGGCCCGGCACCTTCAGGGTGATCGCCGGTCCCTGCACGGTCGAGAGCTACGACCAGTTCGTCGCCGCCGCAACGGCGGTGAAAGAGGCCGGCTTCGAGTACGTCCGGGGCGGCGCCTTCAAGCCGCGCACCTCTCCCTACTCCTTCCAGGGCCTCGGTGAGGAGGGGCTGAAGATCATGTCCGAGGTCGCCGGCGACCTCGGCCTGAAGGTCGTCACCGAGATCATGGACCCCTACGACATAGACCTCGTCATGGAGCACGCCCAGGTCCTCCAGATCGGCGCCCGCAACATGGCGAACTTCTCCTTGCTCAAGCGCGTCGGCGCCGCCATCGCGGGGTCGGACCACGGCGTCCTTCTCAAGCGCGGCCTCTCGGCGACGGTGCAGGAGTGGATACTTGCCGCAGAGTACGTCACGGCCGAGGGCGGGGAGAACGTGGTCCTCTGCGAGCGGGGCATCCGCACGTTCGAGACGGCCACCCGCTTCACGCTCGACCTCTCGGCGGTGATCGTCGCCAAGAGGCTCACGGACCTGCCCGTGATCGTGGACCCCTCCCACGCGGCCGGCCGCCGCGACCTCGTGATCCCCCTGTCCAAGGCCTCGGTCGCCGCTGAGGCCGACGGGCTGATGGTCGAGAGCCACCACGACCCGCAGGAAGCTTTGTGCGACGGTGAGCAGGCGCTCCCGATAGAGGCGCTCATGGGCCTCAAGGACGAGCTCTCCCCGTTCGCGGGGGCCATGGGCCGGGAGGTCATCTAGTCTCACGGGACGCCGGTCCGGCTGTGCGTCGCGTCGGGAAGAGGTTCGTTCTCGTCCGGGAGCTCGGCTCCGGCGGCATGTCCAGCGTCTTTCTCGGCCGCGACGAGGTGCTCGATCGTCCCGTGGCCGTCAAGATCCTGCACCCAGACCTCGACGACGAGGAGACGGGGGCCCTCTTCCGCCGCGAGGGCCGCACCGCCGCCCGTCTCTCCCACCCGAACATCGTGCAGGTCTACGACGCCGGGGAGGACGCGATGGAGGGGCGCGAGGTCTCCTACATCGTGATGGAGTACGTCTCAGGTGGTGACCTCAAAGGCCTGATGAACCGCCGCGGCGCCCTCCCCGAAGCGATGCTCGCGCGCCTCGGCGCGGACGTCGCGGCGGCTCTCGCCCACGCCCACGAACGCGGCATCGTCCACAGGGACGTCAAACCCCAGAACGTCCTGCTCGACGAGCGCGGCAACCCGAAGCTTACGGACTTCGGTATAGCCCGCGCCCTTGACACCACCCAGGAGTCGCGCGCCGGCGTCTACCTGGGCACGGCCGCCTACTCCTCGCCCGAGCAGCTTCAGGGCCACAAGGTCACGCCCAAGAGCGACGTCTACTCCCTGGGGGCCACCCTCTACCATGTCGCGACGGGCGAACCCCCCTTCACCGGAGCCCCGATAGAGGTCGCGAACCAGCAGGTCGTCAGGAACCCAGACCCGCCGCGAGAGAGGGGAGCCTCGATGGGCGAGGGGCTCGAGACGCTCATCCTCGAATGCCTCGCCAAAGACCCCGAGGTGCGCCCGGACGCGGGACGCGTTCACGGGAAGCTGCGGGAGAAGGCGGGCGGGCGCGGGGACGCGTTCCCGGAGAGGCTCGGCGCCAAAAAGGCGGCCGGCCATACGGGCGTCTCGCATGCGGTCGGGGCCTCGCAGGCCGCCGGCCTCTCGGGCTTCGGGGCGTTGCGCCGGAAGCTCGGGAGCATGGGCTCGCGCGGCGTCGCCGGGCCGCCGGAGGAGACCGTGCACTTCCCGACGCGCACCTTTCGGTCCGGCTCGCGCCAGAGGAGGGTGATGGCGGCCCTGATCGGGGCGGTCCTGCTCCTGCTCCTCGCCGGGGCCGTCGCCTGGGCGATGCTCGGCCCGGGCGCAGTGACGACGCCGTCGGCCACCGGCGAACGGCAGGCCGGGGTCTCGGATGCGGACCGGGGGGCGGCGGAGGCCCCGGCCGAACGGGCCGCCACCCCCTCCGGCGAGACGGCCGGGAACCCCTCCGGCGGCGGGGCCGCCGTCGAAGAGGCCGAGCCTGCGCCGCCGCCAGAAGAAGCCGAGAGGGTCGTGTTCGACATGTACGTGGACCAGTCTTATCAGAGGGTGGACGAGACGTGGGCCGCGCTCTCCGGGCGGCTGCAGGAGGAGATAGGCTCGAAGGAGCAATGGGCCGAGCAAGAGGACCTGTACACGTTCGAGTACATGGAGTATCTGTCCGTGCCGGAGGCGACGGCTTCCGGGGAGGAGGCGCGGGTTGCCTTCGAGGCGAGGCTCGACCACACGTGGGGGTCCGAAGTCCTATCCGGGATTTGGGTCTGCGTGAACGAGGGTGGGGAGTGGAAGCTCGACCGCCTGGAGGACGAAAACACGACGCCGGCCTAGAAGCCCTTCAGAAGGCCAGCATCGCGGCCAGAGCAAGAAGAAGCTGAAAGCCTGATCGGGTGAGAAGCGGAGGCCTCAGCCGGAGCGCGCTGCGAAGGCGCGGCCGGAGCGTATAATCACGCGCGTGATGAGGCTTGCAGACAGGTTCGCGCTGGAGCGCGAGGTGGGGTCCGGTGGTATGGCCCGCGTGTACCTGGGCCGGGATGAGGTCCTCGACCGCCCCGTGGCCGTAAAGGTCCTCAAGCCCATGCACGGCGACACGGACATCGGCGTCCGCTTCCGTCGCGAGGGCCGCACGGCCGCCAGGCTCTCCCACCCCAACATCGTGCAGGTCTACGACGCGGGGGAGGGGGACCTTGAAGGATCCGAGTCCGAGGTCTCCTACATCGTGATGGAGTACCTCTCCGGTGGAGACTTGAAGGAGCTGATCGACGCGCGCGGTTCGCTGCCCGGCGCGGAGCTCGCCAGGATCGGGGAGGAGGTCTGCGCGGGCCTGGCCCACGCCCACGGCCGCGGCGTCGTCCACCGCGACATAAAGCCCCACAACATCCTGCTCGACGAGAAGGGCCGGGCCAAGGTCTCGGACTTCGGTATAGCCCGCGCCCTTGACACCACCCAGGCGACCCGGACCGGCGCGTATCTCGGTACGGCCCTCTACTCCTCGCCCGAACAACTCCAGGGCCACAGGGTTACGCCCAAGAGCGACGTCTACTCTCTTGGCGCAACCCTCTACCAAGCTGCGGCCGGGGAGCCGCCCTTCACGGGGACGCCCATAGAGGTCGCCAGCCAGCACGTCTCCAAACCGCCGCCGCCCCTCACCGAGCGCGAGGATGACCTGGACCTGGGCGGGGACCTGGAGGCCCTGATCCTGGCCTGTCTCGCCAAGGACGCCGACGACCGCCCGAGCGCGGAAGAGGCCCAGAGACGTTTCGGTGAGGCCTTGCCGACGACCGCCGTGATCCCCGGGGCGGTCCCGGAAGAGCACGAACCGGAAGCCACGCCAGCGACGGCCCGCGAATCGCGCCGCGAGCCGCGGCGCGAGCCGCAACGCGTCCGGCCGGCCCCGACGGTCGCCTCTTCCGCGGGTGGAGTCCAGCGCCGGCGCCGGGGGGGAGGGCTCCTCGCCGCCCTCGCGCTCGTGGCCGTGCTTGCCGTGATAGGAGCCTTCGCCCTGCCAGGTCTTCTTGGCGGGGGCACCAACACCTCGCAGGGCGGCCCTTCCAACGAACAGGCCGCAGCTGGAGGTTCGAACAGGGAAGACGGAAACGAGGGGGAGGGATCCCAGGGCGACGGTGGAGCCGAGAACGCGCCGCAGCCGACTACCCCAGGCCCGGAAGAAGCGTCCGCGCCTTCGGAGGACGAGCCAGAGCAGAACCGGACTGGGCAGGACGGGCCACAGCAACAGAGCGAATCACCCGAGCAGGCCGCGGCGCAGGCGGTGGAAGAGTTCTATACGGCTGCCGCCGCCGAGAACTACGACAAATCTTCCTCCTTGTTGACCTCAGGTTGGCGAGAGCAGTACTTCCCGACCCAAACCGATTTCGAGACGACTTTCGGTAGCCTGCGAAGCATCAGGTTCGATGGAGAACCCGCGGCGGAAGTCTCCGGCAATACGGCGACGGTCACCGGCCAAACCGTCGCCACGCACGACGATCGAGTCGAGCGCAACCAGGGCACCTGGACCCTAATAAACAGCAACGATAGATGGATAATCAGCGAGTGGACGGTCGACCCGATCAGCAGCCGACCCGCGTAGAACGGCAGGCTATGAGCTATGGAAGGAAAGCGCCCTGAAAACCGCATTGACGGCACTGGTATCCGCGATTATCGGGGGGCTCGTGACCGCGCTCTTCCTGCTTATCGGGATGTGGAGCAGCCTGGACGCCGGCCCCGCCGTTGGCGGCGACACGGGCAACGTGACCATAAAGCAGGCCCCCGCGCCGCGGGAGCCGTCTGAGTCGGCGGCCATCGGCGACGAGGGGCTCTCCGTGCGCGACGTGTACCGGGAGGACGGCCCGGGCGTCGTGAGCGTGGACGTGACGTCCGAGGAGGCGGGGCCCGGCGGCGGCTCCGGGTTCGTCCTGGACGAGGGGGGGCACATCGTCACCAATCAGCACGTGGTGGAGGGGGCGGAGGAGATCTCGGTAAGGTTCGCCAGCGGCGTGAGGGAGCCGGCCGAGCTCGTGGGAGAGGACGCCTCCACGGATGTTGCGGTCATCAGGGTGGACGCGCCGGAGAGTTTGCTCCGGCCGCTGACGCTCGGGGACTCTGCGGCTTTGGGGGTCGGGGACCCGGTTATCGCCATCGGGAACCCGCTCAACGTCGGCATCA
>CADCUT010000212.1 GCA_902805975.1 uncultured Rubrobacteraceae bacterium
CACGTAGTCCGTGGTCTGGGCGCTCTCCAGGTACTCGGTCTCCGCGTTGAACTCCTTTTTGGCCCGCTGCAGGCCGGCGTAGGCCGAGTCGTTGAAGCTCTGGTCCCCCAGCCCGCCGACGTCGAGCACGAGCGCCGGGCGCACGCTGGCCTCGCCGCCGCCTCCTCCGCCTCCGCCCTGGTCTCCCCCGCCGCCGGAGCCGCCGCACCCCGCCGCTACCAGCGCGAGGGCCACGGCCAGGGAGACTACGCCTAATCTGGTACGCATGGGTTCTCCTTCTCTGAAGGCCGTTCCGGAATGTAGCCTCGCCGGTGGCCGGTCTTTCGGACGATGGATTGGTTGGACGCATCATATAGAGTAAGGTTCGTACTTGTAAAGGAGAAACCCTGTGCACAGCCCGGAAGTCGACCTCACCGGCGAGCTGGAGTGGCTCCGCCGCTTCACCCCCGCCACCCGGGCGTCCGCCGAAGCCCTGCCGTCCCTCCAGGGCGAGCGCCTGCTCGTCGTCTGCCACCTGGATCTCAAGATGGTCCCCTACTTCGAGGCCCTCCTCTCCGCGGGCGCCGGGGTATGGGCCTGCGCCGCCAACCCCGCCACGACCAGGGACGAGGTGGCCGAACGTCTGGGATCTCTGGGCGTCGAGGTCCCGGCCCGCAAGGACGACCCGGCGGACAGGCACGCCGCCCACCTCCGGGCCGCCGTCGCGGCCGGTCCCACCCTGCTCTCGGAGATGGGCGCCGACGCCACGGCGGCCACGTCAGGAAAGCTCCGAACCGTCCGCGGCGGCCTCGAAGCCACCGGCACGGGCATCTCCCGACTAGGGTCCCTCGACCTCGCCTACCCGGTCTTCGACTGGGATTCTGTCCCCATAAAGCAGGGTCTCCACAACCGCCACCTCGTCGGCCTCATGGCGGCGAACACCTTTCTCGACGTCACCGGCCTCTCCCTCTACGGCAGGACGGTCCTCGTCATCGGCTACGGCCCGGTAGGCCGCGGCGTCGCCGACGCTGCCCGCCACTTCGGCGCCGCCGTGGAGGTCTGCGACCCCGATCCCGCCGCCCGCCTCGCCGCCGCCCACCTCGGCTTCCCGACCACGACCCTCGAGGCAGGCCTCCCGCGCGCCGACGTGCTCTTCACCGCCACCGGCCGCGACGGGGCCATCCCACCTGAGGCCCTGTCCTCGTGCAAGGGCGGCGCCTTCCTCGCCAACCTCGGCCACACGGCCGGCGAGTTGCCCGTCGAAGAACTCCGTCGGCGCGTCGTAGACAGGCCGCGCCCGCATGTCGAGCGGTGCGAAGTCGGGGACAAGAGCCTTTACCTGCTCGCGGGCGGCGCGATGTTCAATCTGGCCGCCGGGCCGGGCGACCCCTACGACACCTTCGACCTCGTCACCGCGCTCATGATCGAGGCCACCGGCTTCCTCGCCACCGAGGGTGTCGGGTACCCGCCGGGCATCCATTCATTACCTAAAAAGGTTCAGGACCGTGCTGCCCGGCGCTACCTGTAAGGGCGGCAAGAACGCCCGCCACCTATGGGATCGGGACGCTTGAGACGGTGAACGGGAGTTTCGGCCTCGTTGTGTTGAGTTGAGAGTTGACGACCAGCAGGCGATCCTCGTATTGGGCGATGGTCGTCGGGAAGCGGAGAGAAGGATCAGAAAAGGCGTCATCGACGGTGCCGCTGGCGAAATCCTTCGAGAGGCGGACGGGCACGACACTCCCGGGCACCTCACGGACGACGTAGAGGGTACGGCCGTCGAGCAGGAGGCCGTCCCCGGTCTTCAGCGTCTCCCCGCCGAGGTCTACCTCGACTATCTCTCTAGTCTCGGTGTCGATGCGGTAGAGGCGGCCGGTGTTGAACTGGACCGTGATCAGAAACCGCCCGTTCTCAGTCGCGGCGATCCCGTTGAGGTTGAAGCCTCCCCCGTACTCGATGGGCGTTCCCCCGAGATCGAGCCACGGTTCCATCTCCCCGATACTGTCGGCAGTCAGCGGGACCCGGAAGAGCGTCGGCCTGAACGAGTCCGTAAAGTAGGCGGCGTCATCCGTCACCGCTACGTCGTTGATGAGGGTTGAGGAGGCCCGGGGCGTGTTGAGAACTTCGATCAGATCGCCCGAGCCCGCGTCGTAGACGAAGGCGCGGCCCGAGTCCCTGCCCGAGATCCAGAGCCGACCTTCCCCGTCCACCTTCATGCCTGTCACGCCCCGGCGCCCGTCGGTGCCACCCTCCAGAAAGACCTCGGTCTTCCCCGAGCCGTCACGGACGTTGCCCTGGTAGACGGCGCCGTTGCGGGTGCTCCCAACAAAGAAGTCGCCGGTGGCCGGATCGTAGGCCACCCCCTCCGGGAATACCCCCTCGCCCGGCAAGGTGAAGCTCTCCACCGCCGCCGGTGACCCGTTCGTGGTGGCCCCTTCCGCCTTCGTCTCCTCGACAGTGACCCCCGCTCCCGAGGCCGACACCACCGGGGTATCCGCCTCTTCCGCATTCTGGTCAGGACCGCCACACGCGGCGAGCGTCCAACTGATGGCGAGGGCGATCAAGGCCAGCGCTGCTCCCCGTGGTGTGCCGTTGCCGGACAGCTTGTTGGCTCTCGCGGAAGACGTTTTGGGAACGTAGATCCGGATCATGCTCGCGCTCCTCTCGTTGGGTGGGCGAAGGGCGGCGCCGTATGACGCCACCCTGTCCTCCGGGGCTAGATATCGTTTCCGAGGCTCTCTTCACCGAACCGGCAGCCTTCGTGGTCTCCGGTATGGACCTTCTCTCCCTGGGTGCCTGGCCGCTGGCCTCCGTCCCCGGGCGCGGCGTCCTGTGCGACGGCCGCGCCGCCGAGGACCGTCAGCCCCGCCGCGAAGACGGCCCCCGCTATCCACTTCTTCATGCTTGTTCCTCCTCTTGTCGTCGGGAATCTATTGTCCCGAGTCGGACGAGAACTCGATGTCCGTGGGGCCGTGGCCCGTCTCCTGAACGATGATCTCGCCGTCTCTGGCCCACATGACGTGCGGCATGTTCGGCGGCGTGTAGATCACGGACCCGGCCGGGTACGGTTCGAGCTCGGCCCTGTCGAAGCCCTCCCCGGCCCCGAAGTGCATGGTCCCCGAGAGCACGGTCGTGATGCGGGCGTCCGGGTGGGTGTGGGCCGGGAACCTGACCCCCTTCTCGATCTTCCCGAAGCTCGTGTACAGTTGCCGCCGCGTCGGGTCCCCCACCCCCGCCGCGTTCTGCACGCCGGGCACGTCGGGGTTGTCTTCCCACTCAAGGTCCGGCGGAAGGAAAGCCTGGATGCTCCCGGATGAACCGGGTTCGTTCTCCTTCTCCTCTCCGGCGCCCGAAGCCTGCGCGGTCTCTTGCGTCGCCGCGTCCTGCTGGGCGAAGGCAACGGCCCCCACAGTCGCCAGCGCCGCGACGGCGGCCACGATGATCCATCTATTCACGGTCTCTGCTCCTCTCTCGGCGGTCTTCCTCTGCTCTTTGGTCACGTTCGCGTCGTGGGCGGCCTCCTCTCCTCTATCTCTCGCCCGTAGTGTTGTCTTCTGGTCTGTAGGTTGGATCAGGGGCGCATAAGAACCTTCACAGGAAAGGCTGAAAACGGCGCCCGGACGGAGGGGGAGGGTTATCATCCGGGGAGATGAAGCGCATCCTGATAGTCGAGGACGAGGAGATGATGGCCGGGATGGTGGCCCGGGTCCTGCGCCAGGAGGGTTACGCGGCCGAGACGGCCGGCGACGGGGGCTCGGGGTTCTCGCGGGCCACCGACGACTCGTTCGACCTCATCATCCTCGACTGGATGCTCCCGGACCGCAGCGGCGTCCAGATCCTGCGCGGCCTCCGGGCCGGGGGCGTGGGCACGCCGGTCCTGATGCTGACGGCCCGCGACCAGATCGAAGACCGGGTAGAGGGGCTCGACGCCGGGGCCGACGATTACCTGCCCAAGCCCTTTGCGCTGCCCGAGTTGCTGGCGCGGGTGCGGGCGCTCACGCGGCGGGCCGCCGAGGCGCCGGCGGAGACGACCGTCAGGGCCGGCGACCTCTCCCTGGACCCGGTCCGCCACGTCGTGCGTCGGGGGGACGAGCGGATCGAGCTGACCGCCAGGGAGTTCGCGCTCCTGCACCTTCTCATGGGTCGCCCCGGCCAGGTCTTTACCCGCTCGGTCCTCCTCGACACCGTCTGGGGGATGCCGGGCGAGGTCCAGACCAACGCGATAGAGATGTACGTCTCCTACCTGCGAAAGAAGCTCGACCGGCGCGGCGAGCCCTCGCACATCCGCACCGTCAGGGGCGTGGGCTACGCGTTCCGGGCCGAGCCCGGGGCCTGATGTTCGACGACATCCGCCTGCGGCTCACGCTCGGCTACGTCGGGATTCTGGCCCTGATACTGCTCCTCTTCGGGGGCGTGCTGGTGCTCGGCTTCAGGGACGCCACCGTTCGCCAGCACGACGACCTGCTGATAAAGGAGGCCCGCGCCTGGGCCGCTACGGCCGCCGGGGGAGGGCGGTTAACCATGCCGACGGAGTCGGGCGAGTACGCCCTGGTCCAACTCGCGCCGGGTGGAGGCGTACGGTTCAGGGACGCCACGGCCCGGTCGCTGGGGCTCCCGGACGAGGAGGCCGCCCGCCGGACCGTCGCCCAGGGCGAGATGATCATGGTCACCACCGGCGGCGCGGGAGGGGCGGCGCGCGTGGCGAGCGTGCCGGTCTTCGATGGCTCGGGCGAGGTTACGGGCGTGGTGCAGTTCGGCCGGTCGCTGCGGACGGAGCTTGAGGCGGTTGATCGCCTGCTGCTGGTGCTCGTACCCATCGGCGTCGGTTCGCTCCTACTGGCGGGCGTCGGCGGGCTACTCATGTCCCGGCGGGCGATGAGGCCAGCGCGCGAGGCGTTCGAGCGCCAGCGGGCTTTTATCGCGGACGCCTCACACGAGCTCAAGACTCCCCTCTCGCTGGCGAGGGTTGCGGGCGAGGTTCTCGCGCGCGAACCCGAGGCCCCCGACGCGCCCGAGATCCGGGCGCGCCAGCTCTCCGAGATCGACCGGACGAGCGCCATCCTCTCGGACCTCCTGACCCTGGCCCGCCTCGACGCCGGCAAGCTCGGCGTCGAACGCGAGACCTTCGATCTGGCCCAGGTCATCTTCGAGACGGCAGATCGCTTCCGTACCAGGACAGCGGACAGGGGCATCACCCTCGACGTCTCCGTCTTCGGCAAGATTCCCGCCCGCGGCGACGCGGTCAGGACGGGCCAGATCCTGGCCGCCGTCCTCGACAACGCCACGAGGCTGACGCCGGAGGGAGGGCGCGTCACGGTGACCGGAGACCTCCGAGAGGGCGGGGCCGAAGCCGTCGTCTCCGACACCGGCCCGGGCATACCCCCAGATCACTTGCCGCGCATCTTCGACCGCTTCTACCGGGTAGAGTCGGCCCGCGCCCGGGGCCTATCCGGCGGGGGCACCGGGCTCGGGCTCGCCATCGCCCGTGACCTCGCGCGCGCCCAGGGCGGCGACCTGGTCGCCAGGAACGCCGGCGAAGGCGGGGCCGTGATAAGACTTGCCCTCCCTGGTGGCTGATCCTTCGGGCAGAAGCTACTGGAGCAGCTTCTTGAGGTTCTCTTCGAGGTAGTCGGCCGTTACCTGGCCTTCGGGATTGTAGGCAACGGCCTCCTTGCAGAGGTGGTAGAGGGCAAGGGTGCGGGTCGGGGTCAAGCGGCGGTTGCCGGCCTGATCCAGGACAAGCCGCATGAGCTCCAGGGCTACCTCGGCCTCGCTCTTCTGCTGGTCCATGCGGGCGGCTCCTCCCCGTCGTTTGCGGGATGCATTATATCGGCGGGAGGCGGCGCTATGGTAAACTTTTGGCGCTTTGATACCACCATGTGGCCCCAGCACGGACCCGGGAATTCTTCTAGAGAACGCGTGCGAGGCGGGGAACGCCCGTGGGTAGGGTGGGCCCCAACCATGTCACCTGTCCCGTGTGCGGGTACGCCTTCAGGGACGCCCAGGCCGGGAACTACGTCACCGTCGGCCGGGAGGCGGATTTCTGCCCCAAGATCCCGGGCCGTCCCTCGGACGGCGCGCGCCTGATCCGGTCCAGCATAACCATGTGCCCGGCCTGCTCTTTTGCCGCCGGCGAGGACTTCGCCGACCTGTTCCTCTCTTTCGACGAGCGCCACGACGTCGAGGAGCGCCTGAAAGAGGACGGCCTGCTCAGGGTCTTCCGCTCCGCCGCACCGCCGTGGCTCGCCTTCCACGCCGCCGAGACCTGCGGCAAGGCCCGGGGGGCCACCTCCCGAGAGCTCGGCGACCTCTGCCTGCGCGCCTCGTGGGTGTGCCGCAAAGAGCGGGAGCGCCCCTTCGAGAGCACCTTCCAGCTAAGGGCCGTGCGCCACTTCCTCCGCTCCCTCCAGGACGAGAACCTCGTCGGCCGCGAGCTCTCCGTGACCACCTACCTCGTCGGCGAGCTCAACCGCCGCCTCGGCAACCACCGCGAGGCCCTCAACTGGTACGTCAACGCCGGCCGCACCACAGAAGGCGACCCCCGCATCGCCTGGCTCGACCGCCTCATAGACAAACAGAGGAAACTCGCCGAGGAGCAGGCGGCTTAGAGGTTTCAGGCGTCGGGTTTCGGGCTACACGTGTCCGCGTTAGGCATGCGACACTTGCCCTGCTGTTTTGCCGGGCATAAGATTCATACGATCAGGAACCCGCGCAAAGGTGGTGTATGCCTACCAGCTTCATGAGCTTGCCGTTCTGGATCCCGCAGGGCATAGGAGTGGTGGACGGCATCGCCAGCGTGTGCGAGTCGGAACTGGTGCTCGAGTTCGAGGTCAGAGAGGGCCTGCTCAGGATAGTCACCAGAGAGGTGGTACTTCCTTTCGAGGAGATAGAGTCCGTCGTCTTCAAGCGGACGGGTCTGCTCAGGAACGTGCTGCTTTTCAGCACCAGACGACTACACCCGGCAAGCAGGATACCCGGCAGCAGGGCCGGGCAATTCGCGCTCTATGTCACCAGCGCGCACAAGAACAAGGCCAGAGAGGTCGAGTCTCTGCTCGCCTATGGCCTGGCCCGCAGGGATCTGAGCAGCATGAGAGACTCACTGCCCCCGCGACGCCGGAACCTCAGGCCCGAGGACATCACCTAAGGCGCCCCCGGTGGCCACAGGTATCGCCCCGCCGGAAGACGAACCCTACCACGCAGGGACGCGCCGGCTGCTCGAAGAAGCGTACCTCGGTGCGAGTGACCCCCGCGGCGGTTCGGGCTTCCGGGGGGACGCGGGGCGCTGGGAGCGGGCCAGGCGTCCTATCGCCTCCGCCGTAGACCGGGACGGGACCTTTCTCGATGTAGGATGCGCCAACGGGTTGCTGATGGAGAGCCTCGTCCAGTGGTGCGGCAGAAGTGGGCGAACGATAGAACCCTACGGTCTCGATCTGATCCCGTCCCTCGCCAGGCTCGCCCGGGGGCGGCTTCCTCGATGGGCGGACAGAATCTACGCCGGAAACGTCATGGGCTGGGAGCCGCCCTTCCGCTTCGACTTCGTGCGCACGGAGCTCGAGTACGTCCCGAGCGACCGTAGACCAGAACTGGTCGAGAGGTTACTCGGGGACTACCTTGCACCCGGCGGGCGTCTGATCCTCTGCTCCTACAACAGCTCTCGCCCCCATCAACCGGGGGCCGAGCCGGTCGGAGAGGCCCTGCGGGCTTGGGGCTACGGCGTCGCGGGCGAATCCGAAGGAATCGACACGAACGGTGCCGTCATCACCCACGTCGCCTGGACGGACGCGCCGCACACCTAAAACCTGAAACCCGATGCCTGACACCTATCCAACCGTCCGCGCCACGACCTCGTCCCCGGCCCCTTTATCCGGCACCCAGTAGGAGATGCCCTCTATGTACTGCGGCGCTCCGGGGTAGAGCTCTGCCTCCTCGATGCCCGAGAGACGGGTGCGGATGGCGAAGCGGGCTGCCTGCAGGGGGTTCATGTTCGTGTCTATGTTACGCCAGGTCGCCCCGGCGGTGGCGGGCAGGCGGGTGAGGTTCGAGGGGGAGGTGGACTCCTGGGCAAGCTCCCGCAGGAACCTCTGCTGGCGGCCGATGCGGCCTATGTCCGCGGTCGGCCCGCCCCGGTAGCGGACGAAGGCTAAAGCCTCGAAGCCGTCGAGCTCGCGGGTTCCAGCGGGGATGAAGACGCGTCGGCCCTCGATGCCGACCTCTATCGGCTCGTTGACCTCAAGGGTGATGCCGCCCATGGCGTCCACGATGTCCTTGACGCCGCCGAAGTTGACGACCACATAGTCGTCCACGGGGACGCCGGTCAGGCTCTCGACGGTCTCGGTGGTGAGGCCGGGGCCGCCGGCGGCGAAGGCGGCGTTGATCTTGTCTTCCCCCACACCGGGGATATCCACGAGCGTGTCCCGCGGGACGGCGAGCATCCCACCTCCCGCCTTCGTCAGGACTATTGTGTCCGCGCGCGAGGCCCCGCCCGCCGACGCGTCGCTCCCGAGCAAAACCGCCCGCTGCGTCCCGAAAGGAAGGAAGAGGTAAGCGAGGAGAAGCAGGAAGAGGAGGAGCAGGATCAGCAACGCCGGCCTCAGCACTCGGCCCCTGCGCCTCTCTTCCACCGCCCGTCCTGCTTTAAAGACCTTCATGCCCATAGGTGGACTTCTAACACAAATTGGTGCGCTGTCGACAGACCGGACGTTCCGTTGCGGGTGATATTTCACCCAACCATCCCGGACGGCTTGTGGGTATACTGCTCTCTATGGAGCAACTCGAGACAGCGTCGTTCGGGCTCGAAGAGGAGCGGGTGGCGTGGGAGGGCCTGGCGGCTTCTTGCGCCGGGCCGATCCGGCGCCTCGGCGCCTTCGTGCTGGTCGGCTTCGTCTTTTTCGTGGCGGCCACGACCGCGATGGTCCTGTTCTACAACCTCTTCGGCAACCGCTACGTCGAGGGGGCCGGCGTCCCCGTCCCGGAGCGGGCGTTCTACGTGACGATGCTCCTTGGGATCACGCTCGCCGTGGGCGGGTACCTCGTGTGGCTCGCCCGTAGCCTGCGCTCTTTCCGCCAGTTCGGCCGCATCCTCAAGCGGGGTGACGTGGACCCCGAGAGGCCCACCGCGAACGGCCTGCGCGCTTACTCCGATGAGCAGTTGCTCGCGCTGCGCTCCCGCTACGAGAGGATGCCTGCGGGCAGGCTCAGGGATATTTTCGGGCGGGTCTTCGGGTTCCACAAGGACGACTCTTTTAGACTTGGGCCGTTGAGCGTCCTGCCCGGTACCTTCGAGATGGGATCTTTGAGGGTCGAGTGGGAGACGCACTTGATCCTGCGCTCCGGCGAGCCGATGCCGGGGATAGGATGGTGGGCGGAGAGTCGCCACAGCCTCCTTCCACGCAAGCCTGATGAGGTCCGCAAGCTCGTCTACACCCTCCGCTACACCGACGCCTCCGTGCGCGAGCTCAAGCGCCGCTACGGCTACCGGACCGAGCGCTGGTACGCCACCGTCCCCGAGGGCAAGCTCTTCGACGCCGTCAGAGACCTGGAGACCTCCCAGCGCGTCCACGTCGCCCTCGGGAGGCGCTCGCCCACCGCCTGACCCGGGGCTGCTAGAGTACGCGGATGGAAGCAGCGTTCGGCGCCGGGCCGCCGTATACCGTCGGCGTCGAGGAAGAGTTCCAGCTGGTAGACCCCGCCTCGCGCGCCCTGTCCCCAGCCGTGGGCGCCGTGATGGCGTCCGGCGACGGCGCTGGCCTCGTCACCTCCGAGCTCTCGCGGTCGTGCGTGGAGATGGTCTCCCCGGTCTTCGAGACGGTCTCGGACCTGGCGCGGGAGTTGCCCGGCCTGCGGCGCCGGGTGGCGGAGATGGCGCGCGAGGCGGGTGTTGAGATCGTCGGGTCAGGGACCCATCCCTTCTCCGAGCCGACAGAGCAGCCCCTCGCGGGAGGCGCCCACAACCGGCGCCTGGAGGACGAGATGGGGTGGGTGGCCCGCACCCAGGCCATCTACGGCCTCCACGTCCACGTCGCCGTCCCCGACGGTGAGGCGGCGGTCGAGGCCGTCAACGAGCTCGCCCGGCGGGTGCCGCTACTCGTGGCACTCTCGGCCAACTCACCGTTCTGGCGCGGGTCTGACACCAGCCTCGCCTCCACCCGGATCAAGATCTTCGAGATGTTCCCGCGTTCGGGCCTGCCGCCCGCCTTCCGGGGCTGGGAGGATTTCGTCCTTCACGTCGAGGCCCTCGTCGCCTCGGGCAGCATCCCGGACGCGTCCTGGTGCTGGTGGGACGCCCGCCCCCACCTCAAGTTCGGCACGGTCGAGCTGCGCGCCCCCGATGTCCAGACGGACGCCTGCCACACATCAGCCCTCGTCGCCCTCGTCCAGTGCTTCGTCGCCGGGGCCAACGGCCGCGCGCCCGAAGACCCGCTCTTTCTCGCCGAGAACAAGTGGCGGGCGGTCCGCCACGGCATGGACGCCACCTTCTACGACTTCACCAGCGGGAGGTCCATCCCGGCCCGCGCGCTCGCTCGCGAGCTTGCGGAGGAGTTGCGCCCTATCTCCCAGGACCTTCGCTGCGAGGCAGAGCTGGAGGGCGTGATCGAGATCGTGGAGCGCGGCAACGGGGCCGGGCTCCAACGCGCGGCGTTCGAGAAGAACGGGTCCCTGGAGGATCTGGTTGACCATCTCGCCGGGGCCACCGTTCCCCGTTGAACGGCGCGGGCGGGTTTGAAACCCGCCCCTACGATCCTGCGGGGTCGCCGGACGTGGCCGGAAGGCGCTCGGGACGACGCCACCCGCAAAAAACGGAAAGCTGTCGAACACAACGTGCTGAAAGGCTAGAAGCGAGGAGTCCGCTACCCTCCGATGCGGGATTCTTCCAGGTCGAGGTCGCGTTCGATGCGGCGCATGGTCTCGGGGCTGATCTCGCCCACGTTGCGCATGCGGATGATGGCGCTCCGCTCGGCCTCTATGAGGTCCCTACGCCACCCGCGCCAGTTGGCTGAGCTCTGGGCGTACTCCTCGGTCATGCCGCCGGCCTCGATGCCGGCCTCGTACCGCTCGATGCGGTCCTCGTAGTACTCGCGCATGCCCTGCTCCCTCTCCGGGGGGAGGCCGTTCTCCGTGCAGATTCGCTCCAGCCGCTCCAGCGCCGCGCGGGCGCCGTTCAGGCGGGCCTGCAGCTCGGAGATCCTGGCGGCGTTCCCGTCCTCCCTGAGCCCGAGAACCTTGATGAGGAACGGGAGGGTGAGCCCTTGCAGGACGAGCGTCGCGAGGATCACGGCGAAGGTGAGAAACAGCACGAGGTCGCGGTCGTCGAGCGGGGCCCCGTCCGCGGTCACCCGGGGCACGGTGAGGGCCGCCGCCAAAGAGACGGCGCCCCGCATCCCGCTCCAGCTCATCACCAGGTACTCGCGCCAGTTGCCGCGCAGGTACCTGCTGCGGAAGAGCCGGTCAAAGACGGGGTGCAAGAACGGGACCGTAAAGAAAAAGAGGAGACGCGCGCCCAGCACCACCCCGTAGGTCAGGACGGCGTAGAGCAGCAACTCCGCTCCCGAGTACTCGTCTAGCTCCCCGATGATAGAAGGGAGTTGCTGGCCGAGAAGAACAAAGAGCAGCGCCTCCAGCACGAAGATCAGGACGCCCCAGAACGCGAGGGCCTGGATGCGGGTGGTGGCGTCGGCGAAGAGCCGCGGGGCCCTCCAGCCCTGCGCGAGGCCGTAGGTGACCACGGCGAGTATCCCGGAGACGTGCAGCACCTCCTCGGCGAGGATGTAGACGCCGTAGGGGATGAGGACGGAGAAGGTTATCTGGATGGAGGCGTCCTTCAGTCGGCTCCACAGGGGCAGGATGGCGAAGGCGAGCAGCAGCCCGACGATGATGCCGCCCCCGGCGACGAGCAGGAAATCCAGGCCGGCCCCGGCGGGCGAAAAAACCGCCGTCCCGGCCGCGACCCCGACGGCCAGGCGAAACGCCACGAGGGCCGTGCCGTCGTTTATCAGGCTCTCGCCGCCGACCACCGTGCCCACGCGCTCCGGCACGCCGAGGCGCCGGAAGATAGCCTCGGCCGCCACGGGGTCCGTCGGCGAGAGGATCGCCCCGAGCACGAACGCCACGGGCCACGAGAGCCCGACCACGAAGTGGGCGACCGCGGCGACGGCGAAGATCGTCACGAACACGAGGCCCACCGCCAGCAGCGAGATCGCCCTGAGGTGGGCCCGCAAATCAAGCGGCGAGGAGAAAAAGCCCGCCGCGTTCAGGAGCGGCGGCAGAAAGACCACGAAGATCACCTCGGGCGGTATCACAACCGTCGGCAGCCCCGGCGCGAAGCCCAGCGCGAGCCCGCCGAGCACCAGGAAGATCGGGTACGGCACCTTGAGCACGCGGGCCAACTGCGCCAGCAGGGCCGCGGCCCCGAGCAGGAAAATGAGCGATTCGATCTGGCCCATGCATTCTCTCTAGATGCCGTAAGAACTCTCCAAAAGCATCTTACAGCACCCCCGCGCCCGGTAATCTCGGCGCACGCCCCGTTTCGGGCAAAACGGGTTGAGGAACCGCTATACTGCGCCGCAGGGTAGGGAAGCATGTTTCTGGCGAGGGAGGGAGCATTTTGACCGAAGAAGTGAGGCCCGGGGGCACCTACAAGACCCTCGATGAGCAGAGAGAGGTTCTGACGCCCGCCGAGCAACGCTTCGAGAAGGCCCGCCAGACGAGCGGCCTCTTTCTCGGGCCCATAGTCTTCCTAATCATGTACTTCCTTCCGCTGCCGCTCGACGCCAGCCAGCAGACCCTGGCCGCCATCCTCTCGTTCACCATCGTCTACTGGCTCTCCGAGGCGATCCCGATCCCGGTGACGGCGGTGCTCGCGCTCGCCCTGTGCGTGCTCTTCAACGTGCCCGGCGTCGGCCCGAACGCCGACGACGCGCCCGGCGACGTGGTCTTCGGGAGCTTTATAGACCCGGTGATCTTCCTGTTCATCGGGGCGTTCATCATCGCGCAGGCCATGATCACGCACGGGCTGGACAAGCGCTTCGCCTTCCTGGTCCTCTCCATCCCGGGCGTCGCCAAATCCACCTACGGCGTCGTGATCGCCTTCGGCGCCATAGCCGCCCTCCTGAGCGCGTTCATCTCGAACACCACGACCGCCGCCATGCTGCTGCCCATCGGCCTCGGCATGATGGGCGCCCTCGGCGGCATGGTGAAGGAGCAGTCCGGCACGGACAAGGACACGAGCCGGCTGCGCTTCGGAACGGCGCTGATGCTCATGATCTCCTACGGCGCGGGTGTCGGGGGACTCCTCACCCCGATAGGCACCCCGCCGAACCTGATCGGCATAGCCTTTATCGAGGAGGAGACGAACGTAACGATCACGTTCTTCGACTGGGTACTTACCGCCGCGCCGATAGTCCTCCTCATGTTCACCGCCCTGTGCTTTATCCTGATCCTGCTCAACCGCCCGGAGACCCGCCGCCTGGAGGGCGCCGAGGACTTTATCGCCGAGCAGCGCCGCAGCCTGGGCTCTATCTCCAGGGGCGAGCGCAACACCCTCATAGCATTCCTCGCCGCCGTCTCACTCTGGATGCTTCCCGGTTTTGTCGCCCTCATCTTCGGCGACGAGTCGACGGCCTACAGCCTAATCTCCAGCCGCCTGGACGAGGGTACGGTCGCCATCATCGGCGCCGCACTGCTGTTCCTGCTGCCGATAAACTGGGCCCAGCGGCGCTTCACGATGAACTGGAACGACGCCGCCCGCATCGACTGGGGCACGGTGATCCTCTTCGGATGCGGCATCGCGCTCGGGACCCTCCTCTCGGACACGGGCCTCGCCGAGGTCCTCGGCAACGGTATAGCCGAGACCTTCGGCTTCACGAGCCTGCTGGCCGTCTCGGCGGTAAGCGCGCTCATCGCCATAATCATCTCCGAGACGACCTCGAACACCGCGAGCGCCACGATCGTGGTCCCCATCGTGATCCCGATAGCCGCCGCGGCGGGCCTCGACCCGCTGATCCCGGCGCTCGCCGCCGTCTTCGGGGCCTCCTTCGGCTTCATGATGCCGGTCTCGACCCCGCAGAACGCCGTCGTGTACGGCTCCGGCATGATCCCGATAACCAAGATGGTCCGCTCGGGCATAGTCTTCGACATCATCGGCCTCGCCCTCATAGTCCTCCTGATCCCGATCATGGCCGGAATCTTCCTGGCGGGGTGATCCCCAACCCTGAGACGATGGTCCGGGGCGGGTAATATCCAGGGATGACCCCGAAGCTCATCCTCGGCCCTCTCCTGCGCTACGCGGGCGCGTCGGAAGCCACGATCTGGGTCGAGACGGACGCCCCGTGCACGGTGGAGGTGACGGCCGGCGGCGGGCCCCACCGCTCCCCGACCTTTACCGTCGAGGGCCACCACTACGCCCTGGTCCGGCTGACGGGCCTGCGACCGGCCTCCTACCACGAGTACTCGGTAAGCCTTGACGGCGCGCCGGTCTGGCCCGAGGCGGGCTATCCCCCGTCCGCCATAAAGACCACGGGCTCGGACGGGGAGCTCGTCCTGGCCTACGGTTCGTGCCGGGTGGCCGTCCCGCACGAGCCGCCGTACACCTTGAAGCGCGGTACCGTGAGGCGCGGCGGCCTGGACGGGAAACGCTACGAGCGCGACGCCCTCTTCGCCCTCGCCCACGAGATGATGGGCAGTCCCAGGGAGGGCTGGCCCGACGCCCTCGTGATGCTGGGCGACCAGATCTACGCGGACGAGCCCTCCCCAAGGGCCCGCGAGTTCATCGAGTCCCGGCGCGACCCGGAGCACCCGCCCGGCGTGGCGGACTTCGAGGAGTACACGCGCCTCTACCTGGACGCCTGGAGCCACCCGACCCTGCGCTGGCTCCTCTCCACCGTCCCGTCCGCCATGATCTTCGACGACCACGACGTCCACGACGACTGGAACACGTCGCAGACCTGGGTCGAGAACAAGCGCGACGAGCCCTGGTGGGAGGAGCGCATCGTCGGCGCCTTCTCGTCGTACTGGATCTACCAGCACTTGGGCAACCTCTCCCCCGACGAACTCGAAGCCAACGACGTGTTCCGCCGCGTCCTGAACTCGGACGACGCCACCCGCGTGCTGCGCGAGTTCGCCTACAAGGCCGACAGGGAGATAGAGGGGACGCGCTGGAGCTACCACCGCGACTTCGGCAACGTGCGCCTGATCGTCGCCGACTCCCGCGCCGGACGGGTCCTGACGCCCGGCAACCGCTCGTTGCTGGACGATAAGGAGTGGGAGTGGCTCCGCGAGAGGGCCACGGGCGACTTCGACCACCTCCTCTTCGGCACCTCGATGCCCTTTCTCCTCTCCCCGGGCTTCCACCACCTCGAGGCGGCTAGCGAGGCGATCTGCGACGGCTCTCTGGGCCGCCCGGCGGCCAGGTTCGGCGAGTTCCTGCGCCAGCTCCTGGACCTCGAACACTGGCCCGCCTTCCAGGCCTCCTTCACCGACCTTGCCTCCCTCCTCCACTCCGTCGCCACCGGCGAACGCTCGGACGGCGAGGCCCCTGCCTCCGTGGTCGTCCTCTCCGGTGACGTCCACCACGGCTACCTGGTCGAAGCCTCTTTCGCCAACGACGCCCACAGCCCCGTCTACCAGGCCGTCGGCTCCCCCCTCCGTAACCCTCTAGGCACCCCCGAACGCCTCTTCATGCGCGCCGGATGGTCCGGGCCCGTGGAGAGGTTCGGCAGGTGGCTCGCCCGCCTCTCCGGTGTCACCGACCCATCCCTTCGCTGGCGCCTGGTCCACGAATCTCCCTGGTTCGACAACCACGTCTCCACCCTCAGGCTCCGCGGGCGTCACGCCGTCCTGAGGGTCGAGAAGACGACCCCCGAGGACGCCGGAGAGCCACACCTGGAGAAGATCCTGGAGAAGAAGCTGGCTTAGAGGTTTCAGGCTACGGGTTACGGGCTTCAGGAAGAGCGGTCCGCCAACCGGTATCCTCGGATCAGAAGAAACCCGACACCTGATACCTGTAGCCTGACACCTGTCCGACCGAAGGAGGACCCATTGAGAGTCGTAACGCACGATGACATGCAGACCCGCCGCGGTCCCGCGGAGTGGTTCACCGGCACGGTTTGGATGGATGCCTCGCCCGCAGGCCCCACCCCGGACGCGAGCGTCTTCAGGGTCTTCTTCGAGCCGGGGGCGCGGACGAACTGGCACACGCATCCGGAGGGCCAGGTCCTGTTCATCGTCAGCGGGGTCTGCCGCGTCGGCAACGAAGGCGAACCGCCCGTGGATGTCAAGGCCGGAGGCATCGTCTACTTCGCCCCAGACGAGAGGCACTGGCACGGCGCCAACCCCGACTCCTACATGGTCCACGCCGCCGTCAGCCCCGCCGCCAGTACGACCGGCGGCACCGACTGGCTCGAACCCGTCACCGACGAGCAGTACGCCGGAGCCTGACCCGAACCGCGTAGCCTCCTATTTAGTTGACAAAAGCAACTAATTTAGGGATCATGGCTGGAACGTCGGGAGGTGACGAATGCAAGACGGGCAACTCGAGGCGCGGGTCGACGGTGTCCGGCGCTTCAACCGTTTCTTTACGCGCAGGATCGGGGTTCTCAGGGAGGGGCTTCTGCACAGCCCCTACTCGCTCGCCGAGGCGCGGGTGTTGTTCGAGGTGGCGCACGGGGAGGGATTGGCCGCCTCGGACCTGGTGCGGGATCTCGGCCTGGACCCGGGCTACCTCAGCCGGATCCTCGCCCGGTTTGAGGGGCGGGGGCTTCTGGAGAAGGTCCCGTCGGAGGCGGACGGTCGGCGGCGCCTGCTGCGTCTGACGGCCGCCGGGGAGGAGGCGTTCTCCGAGTTGGACCGCCGCTCGCGGGATGAGGTGACGGGGATGCTCCAGGGCCTCTCCGAAGAGGATCAGCGCAGGCTCCTCGACGCAACGCGGGCCATCGAACAGGCCCTCGGGAAGGAGGGCTCCTCTCCCCAACCGTTCCTCCTGCGCCGGCACAAACCCGGCGACATGGGGTGGGTAGTGCAACGCCACGGCGAGTTGTACTCTCGGGAGTACGGCTGGGACGAGCGTTTCGAGGCCCTCGTCGCGCGCATCGTGGCCGATTTCGCGGACGGCTATGACCCGGAGAAAGAACGATGTTGGATCGCCGAAGCCAACGGCAACAGGGTCGGCTGCGTCTTCGTCGTCAGGGAGGACGATGAGACGGCGAAGCTCAGGCTCCTCCTCGTCGAGCCCGACGCGCGCGGGATGGGCATGGGCGCCCGCCTCGTCGAAGAGTGCGTCCGCTTCGCCCGCGGCCGCGGCTACCGGAAGCTGGTGCTATGGACCAACAGCGTCCTCCACTCCGCCCGACGCATCTACGAAGAGCGGGGCTTCAAACTGGTGGACGAAGAACGGCACCACAGCTTCGGCGCGGACCTCGTCGGCCAGACCTGGGAGCTAGAGCTGTAGTCTTTTCGGTCTCTCGGCAGCCAGGCGTCGGCGTTCAAAGAAACAGAAGCTGACGCCAGAAACCCGAAGCCTTCTAGACCTTGTCCTCCGGTTGCGGGGCGCTCCGGTCGCTGGCGAAGGTGAAGTACGCCTCGGGGTCGTCGGCGCTGATCCTGCCGGCCTTTATGAGCGCGAAGCGGAAGGCGAGCCCGCCGGCCAGCACGAGCAGCGAGGAGAGGATGCTCTTCCCACGCGTCTGCTTGCCGGAGAAGAGCAGGGCGGCCGGGGCGGCGATGCCGGAGAGCAGCGCGCCACCGACGAAGAGCGGGGCGACCGACTTCGAGAAGAGGGGCTTGCCCCACCGGCTCATCCTGACGAGGGAAGCCGCGATCAGGCCCGCCTCGATAACGATGGTGGCCCTCTCCGCGCGGTGCAGGGCGCGCAGGGTCTTCGGCTCGCCCGAGCGGGTCAGGTGCAGCACGAGCGAGAGCCACGAGAGCGCCGTCGAGAGGCCCGAGGCGAGAAACGTCGGGGCCATCAGCGCCCAGTTGCGGGCCCAGATAGGGACGCTCGTCGCGCTTATGAGGTTGCCGGTGTTGAAGCCGACGAAGAGGCCGAAGGGCAAGGCGAGCAGCGAGAGCAGACGCTCCGGTATCAGCCGGATCAGGAGCCCCGAGAGGGCGTTGCGCCCCATCAGGCCGTCCTCGGCCGCCTGGCGGGCGGCGAGCAGGCCGCCCAGGTTGCCGAAGATCAGCAACGACCAGCTCTGGGTGCTCATCGGGGAGCGGAGCTTCAGGATGCGCATCATGTTGTAGAAGCGTTCGGGCCTACCGAGGTCCCAGATCAGCATGATGGGGCTCAGGATCATGGTGACGAGCACCGTGTAGCGGCTCGCCCGCTTGAGCGCCGGGTCGTCGTGGCCGAGCAGTTGGGCGACCGTGGAGAACAGGTGGGTACCCGCGCCGATGCCCCCGATCCAGAAGTAGACCGGGATCTGCCACGTCCAGTGCGCGTGCTTTATCGGCGGGATGCCGTAGTAGTGCTTGTCTTCCCTCTTCGGATCGGTCTCGGGATGGTGCGAGGTTTCGGGCCGTCCGTTCGTGACGTGGCCGTTGCCCTGCGTCAGGTCTTGCCTGGTGGTGTCAGACATCTCTCTCCCTCTCAAAGTCCGCCCGATGGGTGGTCTTCTCTCGTTCTCCCAGGAACTGCGCAAAGCGCAGCAGGTACCCGTCAGGGTCCTGGACCAGAAACTCCCGCTGGCCCAACAGCACGTCCCCCGTCTCGTACCACTCTTCTTCGATCCCGCGGTAGAGGGGATAAGACCGGCGCGCCAGGTCGTCCCTCAGCCCCCCGACGTCGGAGCACTCGATCTGCAGGTTGATGCCCTTGCCGTAGGGCCGCTCCAGCTCCCCGACGTTCCACCCGTCCTCGTGGAACTCAGAGATCATCAATTGCGCCCCATCCAGGTCCAGATAGGCGAAGGGTGGATCAGGGCGCGTGAACGCGACCCTGAAACCGACGCCCCGCGTGTAGAACGCGAGGCTCCGGTCGAGGTCCGAGACCGTCAGCTCCGGCACCATCCTCCCCCACTCCACCGCCCGTCGGGCCCTAGTCCCTGAACGCCAGGGCGACCACAGCCCCGAGGACGCCGGCCGCGATAGCGCCCGCGACCACGCCGCCCTTTACCTTCTCCTGCGGCAGGTACGGGTGCTTGGGCAGGTTGTAGGTCTCGGGCTCGTCCATGAGGATAAACTTGGAGTGGTTGCCGTCTATGCCGCCGGTCCCCCCGACCTCGGGCGTCCCCCAGACGTAGGCCTGGGTGTAGCCCTTGTCGTGGAGCTCCTGTACGCGCTCCTCGGCCATCACTTTCAGGTCCTCGACGTCGCCGAACTGGATGGAGTTCGTCGGGCAGGCCTTGGCGCACGCCGGTTCGAGGCCGTCTACCTGGCGGTCGTAGCAGAGGGTGCACTTGAAGGCGCGGCCGTCGTGGGGGGCCTGGGTTATGACGCCGTAGGGGCAGGCCGGGACGCAGTAGCCACAGCCGTTGCAGATGTCCGGCTGGATATAGACGTTGTCGAACTCGTTGCGGATGATCGAACCCGTCGGGCACGCCTGCTGGCAGGGCGCGGCGACGCAGTGCTTGCACACGTCGCTCATGAACGCCCAGCGCCCGAGAGCGTCGAGCTCGGCCCCGTTGGGGAGCGGCTCGGTCACGTCCTCGGCGAGCGCCACGAGGTCGATGTCGCCTGTGAGGCGCTTCTTCTTGGGGTTCTCTATAAACGCGACGTGGCGCCAGGTCGTGCCGGAGAGTTGCTTTGTGTTGTCGTAGGAGTCGCCGGTAAACTCGTAGCCGTCGGCGGGGAGCTGGTTCCACTGCTTGCAGGCGACCTCGCAGGCCTTGCAGCCGATGCAGACCGTTGTGTCGGTCAGAAATCCCGTAGCCATCTCTACTTCCCTTCCAGGATCTTGCGCCGGATCTCCGCCACGGGTGCGGCCGGGTCGCTGTTGACGCGGAACATCCTGTGCCCGAGCGCGACGCGTTGCTCCCGGTACACCCGGTCCACCATCCCCGTCCCCATGTTGTAGTAGACGCCCGGCTCGAGCTTCTTTGCGCTCCTTACGGGTTTGAGGCGCTTCTTTGCCATCGCGGGGTTGTCCGCGAGGTACTGCCCGAGCTCCATGAGGTCCTGGGTTATGGCCTCCCGGCTCGTTCCCTCGGCGAGCCAGGTCTCGCTCGGGGTGTCCGCCGGGGAGACGCGCGTGCCCCTCGGCGTCCGCACGCCCCCCGCCTCCTCGGTGTCCCTGAAGTCGGTCACACCTTGCCCGCTTCCAGGTTGGCGGTGAAGGCCTTGGCCTCGTGGATGGCCACGTTCGCTTCGAGGGCTACGGGTATGAGGTTGTTCACCACGTCGCCCTTGATGATGCCGCTAGGGCCCCAGTGGTAGGGGAGGCCGATGGTGTGGATGCTGCGGCCGTCCAGGTTGTAGACGGGGATGCGGTCCGTGACCAGCGCCCGGCAGTGGATCTTGCCGCGGCTCGTCGAGACGGTGACGAAGTCCGCGTTCTCCACACCCACCTCGGCGGCGAGGGTCGGGCTGATCTCGCAGAACAGCTCCGGCTGGAGCTCGGAGAGCCACGGCAGCCAGCGGCTCATGGCCCCACTGGTGTGGTGCTCGGTGAGCCTGTAGGTCGTCACGACGTGCGGATATTTCGGGTCCATCGGCTTGTTGTACGGGTTGTCCGGCCTGTCGAAGAGCCTGGCGGTCGGGGTGTACTGGACCTTGTCGTAGAGCAGGTTCGGCACGGGCGACTCGACGGGCTCGTAGTGGATGGGCAGCGGCCCGTCCTTGAGGCCGACGGGCGCGAAGAGCCAGCCCTTGCCATCGCCCTGCATGATGAAGGGCCCGTCGCCGGGGATGGCGTCCACGCCCTTGGCGTCGGGGTCGGGCCGGTAGTCGGGGCGTTTGTCTGCCTGGAAGTCGGGGACGTCGAGGCCGGTCCACTTGCCCTGGTCCTCGTCCCACCAGACGTACTTCTTCTCCTCGCTCCAGGGCTTGCCCTCGGGGTCGGCAGAGGCGCGGTTGTAGAGGATGCGCCTGTTTGCCGGCCACGCCCAGCCCCACTCGGTGGCGGCGTTGGGCTGCTCGGTCCAGGGCTTGCGCCGGCGGGCCTGGTTCACGCCGTCGGCCATGACGCCAGAGTAGATCCAACCACCCGCGGCCGTAGAGCCGTCGTCCTTGAGCGCGGCGAAACCCGCCACGGGCGAGCCGTCGGCGATGTTGTAGCCGTTGACCTCCCTGGTGATGCTCTCTATGTTGGGCTCGTCGTACTCGCCCTCGACAGGGTAGTCCCACGTCATCGCCTGGATGAGCGCGTCCCGCTCGTCGGTAGAGTCTTTATATAGCTCCTTGATCCTGCGCCCCAGGTGGTAGACGAACCACGCGTCGCTCCTCGCGTCGTCCGGCGGCTCGACGGCCTTGTCGTGCCACTGAAGCATGCGCTGGGTCTGGGTGAAGGAGCCGTCTTTCTCGGCGACGAGGGCCGCGGGGATAAAGAAGACCTCCGTCCCGCACTCCTCGGGCTTTACGCCGTCCATCTTCCAGGCGGTGGCGGTCTCTATCTCGTAGGCGTCCACGACGACGAGCCAGTC
>CADCUT010000213.1 GCA_902805975.1 uncultured Rubrobacteraceae bacterium
ACCGCGCTCCTGGCCTGGCTCTTCGCCCGGTCATCCGGAGCGCGCTTCCTGGTACGCGTCGAGGACCTCGACCGCTCGCGGGTGAGACCCGGGATCGAAGAAGCCCAACTCGACGATTTGCGGGCCATAGGGCTCGACTGGGACGGACCCGTCGTGCGCCAGTCGGAGAGGATGGGACTGTACGAGGAGGCCATCGCCCTGCTGGATGCCGGAGGCTTGCTCTACCCCTGTTACTGTTCCCGCAAGGAGATCCGGGCCGCCGCCTCCGCCCCGCACGGCATCCCCGCCGCCGACCGCTACCCCGGCACCTGCCGCGAGCTGACGAAGACCGAACGTGCCGAGAAGGAGGCCGCCGGACGAAAGCCCGCGCTTCGAGTACGGGCCGAAGGTACGACGATCCCCTTCGAGGACCGTCTGATGGGGCGCCAGGAAGGGGAGATGGACGATTTCGTCGTCCGCCGCAACGACGGGGCGCCAGCGTACCAGCTCGCCGTGGTCGTGGACGACGCGGATCAGTGGATAGGGGAGGTGGTGCGCGGCGCCGATCTGGTGGACTCGACGCCCAGGCAGATCCTCCTGTATAGCCTGCTCGGCCTGCCGGTCCCACGCTACGCCCACGTCCCCCTCGTGCTCGGCCCCGACGGCGGGCGCCTCGCCAAGCGCCACGGCGCCGTAACGCTCAGAGACCGCGCCGCGCAGGGGGACGGACCTGAAGAGGTGCTGGGATGGATGGCCCGCTCGCTCGGTCTGGCCGAACCAGAAGAGAAGCCGGGCATCGAGCACTTGCTGGCGCGGTTCAATCCCGACAGGCTCCCGCGAGCGCCGACCGTGTGGGACCCCGACGTCTGAACGCCGGGCGAAGACCCTGTGGTAAGTTGTCCCCACGCCAGAGCGCCTCTAATGACGAGAAGGGAAACCCATGGATACGACCGGCAAGTTAGGCAACCTGCAGGCCGAGATAGGGGAGAGGTACGGGGAGAGGATCTCCGCGCTGCGCCGGGACATCCACCGGGAGCCCGAACTCGGCTTCGACACGGAGAAGACCGCGCAGAAAGTGCTCGACGCGCTGGACGGGCTACCGCTACAGATCCAGACCGGCGTCGCCCAGAACGGCATCGTTGCGACGCTTGTGGGTGAGAACGAGGGGCCGACAGTCGGATTGCGGGCCGACATGGACGCCCTGCCGATAACCGAGGAGACCGGCCTGCCGTTCGCCTCGGAGGTCGATGGCAAGATGCACGCCTGCGGCCACGACGGGCACACGAGCATGCTCGTCGGCGCCGCTCATGCGCTCTCCGGTATGAGGGACAGCCTGAACGGTACCGTCAGGTTCATCTTCCAGCCGGCAGAGGAGGGCGGCGGCGGGGGAGGGGTTATGGTAGAGGAGGGTGTGGCCGATGGGCTCGACTCCATCTTCGCGCTGCACCTGTGGCCGGGGTTGCCCTTCGGGACCGTGGCGACCAAGGCGGGCCCGATCATGGCCGCCGCCGACGCCTTCGAGATGGAGGTCCGCGGCACCGGGGGGCACGGTGCTATGCCCCACCTCTCCGCCGACGCCGTCGTCGTCGCCGCCCACGTCGTAACCGCGCTCCAGACCGTTGTCTCCCGCGAGGTGGACCCCGTTGAGCCCGCTGTGCTGACGGTCGGTGAGATCGGGGCCGGCACCGCCTTCAACATCATCCCGGAGAAGGCCCGCCTCGGCGGAACGGTCAGAACCCTGAACGAGGACCTCCGCGAGAGGATGCCCGAGAGGATCGAGGCCGTGGCCCAAGGGGTTGCCCGCGGCATGCGCGCCGACGCCCACCTCGACTACACGTTCTCCTACCCCGTCACCAGGAACGCCGCCGGGGCGGCGGGCCACGTACTCAAGACGGCCGGAGACCTCTTCGGCGAAGAGACCGTCCTTGAGCTTGCGAACCCGTCCATGGGCGCGGAAGACTTCGCCTACTTCCTGGAGAAAGTCCCCGGCGCCTTCGTCTGGCTCGGCGTGGGCAGAGACGTCTCTGGCCTTCACACGCCCCAGTTCGCCTTCGACGAGAAGATCCTCCCCCGCGGCTCCGCGCTGCTGACGGCGTTGGCGTTGAGCAAGCACGCCGCCTGACCTCGGCCGGTACGAACGGGGGTCTGTCTCGCGATTGGCGGCGGCGGCGTTCTGCCTCTGTCCGGGCGCGGGCGGGTTTGAAACCCGCCCCTGCGATGGGGTGCGGCTCCTCTGTGCCGGGTTCGGTCGAACGGACGCGGTTGTCCGGGGCGGCGGTCACTCTCCAGGCGGGTTTGTCAGCAGCTCGTAGGCTTCGGACGGGCCCGTCAGGAGGAGCAGGATCAACAGCACCGCCACGAGCGGGACGAGCGCCGCCGCGGTTGCCCGGCGACCGTCGGTGTCGAGGGCGGTCCTCACGGCCCTCGTGGCGACGTAGGCGCCGTATGGGATGGCGATGAGGGGGCCGAACGGTACCCAGAGGATGATGCCGATGCCTGTCGCGTAGGCGAGGTGGCGGTAGAGCGGGCGGAAGTCGCGGCGGGAGGGTGCGCCCGAGTGGATCACCTGCACCAGCACGGCCAGGCCCGCGACGAGGAACGGGGCGAGTATCAGGGAGACGACGAGGCCCAGGAAGAGTACGTAGACGAGGCCCACGTTGAAGTCCCCCACCCAGACCGCCTGCAACGCGGCCTCCAGCACCAGGTTGAGGTAGAGGACCATCGAGGCGAAGATGGTGGGCCGGACAAAGCCCGCGTCCGGGTCAAGCCGGGCGAAGAACTCCCCGGGCGCGAGCCAGACGCCCCTGAGCGCGCCCCAGAAGTCTTCCTGGGCGCCGCCGTACCTGGCGCGCGACATCAGTTCTCGCCCTCATCCTCGGTCTGCCCCTCGCCGGAGGGCTCGCGGGAGACGTCGCCTACCAGGGTTTGAAGGTCGAGGTTCGTGGCGTCCCCGGATGGGAGGTTGGCCGTGATGTCGCCCGTCCCGACAGAGACGCGGCCCCCGCCCGAGAAGCGGCCCGAGAGCGTCACGTCGCCCGCCTCGACGCCAGCCTCCAGGGTACCCAGGATCAGATCCTCCAGGGTAACGTCGCCGGAACCGACGACCAGCTCCAGGTTGCCCGTGTCGGTCCTCATGCCGCCGACGATTACGTCCCCCCGCTCGGCCTCGACGGTGACGTCGCCGGCCACGTCCCGGACCGTCACGTCGCCGGCCGCCGCCCGCACCGTCACGTTGCCGTCGAGGCCCGCAACCTCGACGTCCCCCTCCTCGGCCTCGACCTCAACGCCGCCGCCCGCCGGCATCCCAACGGTGTAGTCCGCCCCCGTCTCCCCGCCGCCATCCGTCCCTAAAGTGACCGTCGAGCCCTCGCGTGCGACGTCCACGGGGACCTCCGAGGCGGCGCTGCGGGCTGCCGCCGGGTCGCCCGCGGTGGCGTACCTCGTTACCTCGTACTCGACGGCTTCGGAGCCGTTCCCGCCTTCCACTCGCACGCCTCCAGGGCCGTTGGTGATGGTCACCTTCGGCTCGCGGCCCGAGTCTATGGAGTCCCTGGCGACGCTGGCGCCAGGCACCTCCTCGCCGAGCGTGCGCCACAGAAAGACCGCCGCGACGACGAGGAGCGCCAGGAGCAGGAGGACGGCGAGGATCGCTAGAGTACCGGGGCGGGAGGGGCCTTCGTCGCGGGTTCTGCGGGACCTCGTCGGGGGACGTTCGGGGCGGCGGGAACCGCCCTCGCCGCTAACGCCCACCCTCGGGGCGGGTCATTGGACCACGCGGCCGTACACGTCCTCTAGGCGAACGATGTCTCCCTCGTCGAACTCGCCGAAGGAGATCTCCAGTATCCGAACCGGCTCCTCTCCCTCGGTGGAGAGCCGGTGGACCGCCTCGCGGGGGATGTACAGCTTCTCCCCGGGCTCCGGCGAGAGGGTCTCCCCATCAAGCTCCACGCGCGCCCCGGGGTCGAGCACCACCCACAGCTCGTCGCGGTGGTGGTGGTACTGGCGGGAGAGCGTGCCGCCAGGGGCGACCGTGATGATCTTGACCGTTGAAGGCAGATTGTGCGTGTACTGCTCGAACCTGCCCCAAGGCTTGTCTACCTTGATAGATGGCGGCCGGTAATCCAAGCGAACCCCCTTTCGTGAAAGCAGATTCTAGACGATTTGGAGCGCCATCAGCAATCTGCCGTGGGTGTCGGACCGGAAAAAAGCCAGACCCGACTTTGGGCTACAATGCGGCGTCGGATCAGGCCGAAAGCCGGAAGGGGGCTCTCTTGCCCAAAGTCGAGGTAGAAGGCGCGGGAACTTTCGACGTCGAGGAGGGCGAGCGGCTGGTCTTCGCCATCGAGGAGGACGCGAGCGTGGACATCCTCCACCGTGTCGGTGTGTGACCGCAAACACGAGGGCGGTTTTCGCTTTAAAGCCGTGCTCTCCGAGCACAGTAGTCGGCTGGGGTTGATGAAAGGAGTCGCGGGTGCCTAGGCTAGAGGTTGAGGGTGTGGGGGGTTTCGATGTTCCCGATGGCAAGCGGTTGGTCCTCGCGATCGAAGAGGATGCTGGGGTAGACATACTGCACCGTTGCGGCGCTTACGCCAAGTGCACCACCTGCCGGATCGAGTACCTGGAAGGCGAGCCTGACAGGATAACCCAGGCCGAGCTCGACGTCCTCCAGAGCCGAGACCTCCTCGGGCAGGTCCGCCTCTCTTGCCAGGCGGTCTGCGACCACGACATGAGCGTAAGGCCACTCATGACCGTCTCCTCCACCGGCCTCGACGGACCGGGCAAGAAGCCGGAGCC
>CADCUT010000214.1 GCA_902805975.1 uncultured Rubrobacteraceae bacterium
CGCCGGCGCGCTTTCCTAGCCGGTGCCCGATAGCCGGCCGGGCGGCCAGCAGCGCGCAGGCGGCGAGTACGAGGAAAGGAACGATGCCCTCGAAGGCGCCCTGCGAGCTGACGAGGATCAGCCCGACACCGATAATGCTACCTAACGCGCTAACCGCCGCCAGCGGCACGATCCGCCGGCCTTGGCCACGAAGCCTCTCACGGTAGCCCCAGACGCCCGTGGTGTAGCCGGGGACCACGGCGATGTTGTTGGTGACGTTGGCGAGCAGCGGTGGGTACCCGACGGCGATCAGTGCCGGAAAGGTGACGAGCGAGCCACCGCCCGCGGCTGCATTGATTGCCCCGGCGAGGAAGCCGGCTACGGCGAGCAGCGCGACTGCCCCGATGCTCAAGTCCATAGCGGACGGGCGCCGCTCATGGGTGCGCGGTCGCGGTGGGCTTCGGGGCCTCGGTGGCCGACTTCGAACAGACGGGCGTCTCCCCTGGGTACTCGACGGGTCGCTGCGAGCTTTACTCGGCCGAGGCAGTTTAGCAGCATCACCAGTCAGCACGCTCATGGCAACCCATGCCGAACCGCGCCTCCCCTTTGCGCGGCTAGAGCCTGACCCTTATCTCCATGCCGTCGTCCGTCCTAACCTCCGGCCCCACCGGATGAGCGGAGTGGCCGGTTATGAGGCGGACCTGCGGGGCGCGTATCCGTGCACCTTGTGCGACCCGCCCGCCGCGAGCTCCGTCCTGCGCAGCCCTTCGGTGAGGCCGGGTGGCAGAAGGGCGCCGTGGAGGGGCCTGAGCTTGTCGCCGCCGCCGGGCAGGAAGCGGTAGCGCCGCAGCAGCGCGTCGACCACGGGTTCCGGCTCGAGCCCGAGGACAGGCCTGAGCTCCTCGGGCAACACGCTGGCCTGGACCGCCCGCAGCAGCCGGAAGCGCCACGGGCCCAAAGCCCGGCGGTACCGCCGCAAGAGCTCATCGGTGAGGGGGGTGCGGGCGAAGTCTTCCAGGAGCTGCCGGCGGCGCTGGGTCCGGTACTCTGCGTAGGTGGCCGGCAGGCCCTCCAAGCGCATGGCCCGCCCGAGGGCGAGCGCGCCCCCGAAGTGGGAGCGGCGCTCCGCCTCGGTCATCGGCCCGAACACCACCGCGTGCGCCCTCTCGCCGTGGTCGATCAGCATGAACAGGACGTCGCGGTAGGCCCACTGGGGGATCCGGCCCCCGCGCGCCGCCTCGACGCGCCCGTGGGCGCGGCGTATGCCCTCGACGGCGGCGGTCGCCTCGGCGGGACTGCCGAAGAATACCCTCCGCGCGAACCCCACCGTCCCGAAGAACCGTCCGATGGGGTCCTCAGGTAGCCTCCCCGTAAAAAACAGCCAGTCCACAGCCTTTATGGCCGCGAACTCGGCCGATCCTCCGGCGAAGAACAGCAAGACGCAGTCAGGGCTACCCCATACGCGCCGCGCAACGGGGGAGGAGATCGTGGGGTGATACACGGGCCGACCTCCTGGGTGGCCTCGGGGACAACGACGGGCCGCGCGATGCGCGGGCGCCGAGTATAAACGAGCGCGCGGCATACCGTCGGTGGACGAGGGGACCGCTTGTCCTTTGCCCCCGTGGGCCTCGCACGGCTAGAGCGCGACGGCCATCCCGACCTCGCCGTCCGTCCCAACCACGGCCCGGAACGCCACCCTAGGCGTTGCCCCAACTTGCGTGTGCCCACCCGAAGGCGGTAGCAGTACGCATCCAGATTCGGTCCCGTGCGGTCGACATATGTAGAGGTTTCCTAAGCGCCTGAGCGCCGTAGGCGCCGGGCGACCGTCCGCGGTCCCGCTGGGGAGGATCCGTCCGTTGTAGACCACGACCACGCGGAGCGTCTCCCGAAGGCCGCGCTCTCCAGTGTGGACCGACGCGTTGATGCCTGCGAGAATGGTTCGGGGACGCTAGGAAGCCCAGCGGACACGTAAGCGGGACCGATGGGGGTGCGGGGTGCAGGTTTTGTGGGGCATCGGCGGCATGGCGGTCCTCCTCGCCATCGCGTTCGCCCTATCCACCGACAGGCGGGCGATAAACCCGCGCACGGTCATAGGAGCCCTGATCATCCAGGTCGCCTTCGCCTTCGTCGTCCTCTACTGAGACCTCGGCAGGCGGGCCCTACAAGTCATCACGAACGGCGTGCAGGCGGCCATAGACTCCTCCAACGCCGGCATACAGTTCCTCTTCGGGCCAGTGCTGCCCGGCCAGGACGCGGGGCCGGTCTTCGCCTTCCAGGTGCTGCCCATAATCATCTTCTTCGCCTCCCTGACGTCGGTGCTCTACTACCTGGGCGTCATGCAGTTCGTCGTCAACGGGCTCGGCAGGGGACTCCAGAAGGCCTTGGGCACGGAGTCGCTTTCGGTTACCTCCGACATCTTCCTCGGACCAACCGAGGCGCCACCTGCGAAGTACCAGTCGAAGAGCGGCCCCACGTCCCCGTCCGGCCCCGCGATGAAGCCGTCCAGCGACGTCGAGAACCCCGTCGCCACCTTGCCCACCCTCTTTCTCCTTCCGTCTTCGCCTCGTCGCGAACCCCCTGGAGGGCGGCAGGACAGGACCTCTAGGCGTCCAAGCGAGCTAGTAGGGCAGCTGCTGCAGGGTCCAGCCGTTGCCGTCTGGGTCGCTGAAGGCCGCGTACAGGATCCCCCCGAGGTCCTGGACCTCGCCGACATCCACCCCACGTCCTCTGAGCTCCGCGCGCGCCGCGTTGATGTCCGGGACGACCAGGTGCAGGCCCCGGACGGAGCCTGGCGCCGTGTCGACGATGCCCGTGCCTATGGCGATCGAGCAGGCCGATCCCGGGGGTGTCAGCTGCACGACGCGGAACTCCTCGCCGGCCGTCTGGTCGTGGTCCACCCCGAAGCCCACCTCCTCGGCGTAGAAGGCCTTCGCGCGGTCCACGTCCGAGACGGGGACAGGTACCAACTCGAGCCTGTAGTCCATGGCGACCTTCCTCTCTTTCGCCCTCTTGCGTTGACGCTTGCACGATAACCCGACGGAAGGCCAATGCCTTGTACGAAACGGCAAACTACCCAGCGGTGCCCCTGGTGGCGATCCAAGAAGGCGTGCGTCCGACCCAGCGCTTCAGCGACCTGGTCATGTGGGACTGATCGAAGTATCCGGCCTCGTGGATGGCGTCGGGGATCGAAACGCCCCCCCGAAGGAGCGCCGCCGCCCTCTGGGCGCGTTCTACCTGTTGGATACGGCCCTGGGTCAGGCCGGTGGCCCGCAAGAAACGGTGCCGCATCGTGCGGGCCGAGAGCTCCTGCGGCTGGCCTTGTAAGGCCGCGCCGATGACCGGGTCGCGGACCAGCGCGCCGCTTCGCACGAGCCCGTCCACGAACGCCTCCGCGTTGTCATAGTCGGGGAACCGCCACGCCGAGCCGCCCAGCCAGAAGGACCGGCCCGCCGCCCCGGGCAGCACCGTTTCCGTGTCCAGGAAGCGCCCCACGGGCAGGCGGGGCATGAACGCGCCCAGCCCGAACCTGATCCAAAGGATCTCCGCGTCTTCGGTCCAGGACGCGGCGCCGGCCCCCGACCAGGGCCCGACGAGCAGCGGTCGCGCGTCCCCGTGCTGCCTCACGAAAACCATGTGCCAGTGCGACTCGGCGGGGCGGATGGAAGAAGCGGCGCTCACGGTTCGGCCGCGGGTGACGCTCTCGACGTAGGGGGAGTCCGACGGTCTTGTCTCGTAGGCGATGCTCACCATTTTGCCCCTCGCTAACCCCGCCCAGATTGCGGCCCGCGGTTCTTGTGGATGAGGATAATTGTACGGGCCTCGGCAACGGCACGAAACGCCCTCTTACGCCTATTCAGCGGAGTGCGTGGAAGGATCTTTCTCTGAAGCTCGCACACGGGATTCAGCATAAACCCAGTTCCGGGACGACGTACAGAGCCTGGGCTCCGTTCGAACGTCGGTGGCTGCCCACAACATGTGGGGAGTCTGCGTAAAGATCCGTTCCGCTGGATAACACGCGCACAGGGCGGACGCTACTTATCCCTCTCCGCCTTAGCTCGCCCGCGGTACGCGGTGAGCCGCAACGTCGTTGCGCCGTCTGGACTGAGACGCACCTCGAAGGGCAGCGCCGTTGTGGCAACCTGCGTCAGCCGACACGCAGTCGATAACGACGACGTCCGCTAGCGGAGCTTCTCCCGCGCAACCTAGAAGGGCTGTTCTCCGAAGTCCGTCTTTTCTCGGGTCAGGCGGATCGCGGCGGATCCTCAATCGGCCGGGACAAGCGGGCGGGTAAACACCGGTGCCGACCAATGGCCGCTAGTTCGACCGCCGAACTTCGCCCTGAAGCAGTTCTTGGAAGTTCGACCCGCTCGGGTTCTGGGCGTCGGCGGCTAACGCCGACCCGGGGAGGACGCCGAGGCGAGCGCCGCCCCCGCCGCCAACCCGCCGAGCGCGGCGGGCGGGCCGGTGAACGCGAAGAAGTAGGGCGCGTTGGACGCCGCGTAGGCCCGGTGACGGCGAAGCTGCCACCGGAGGCAAACCTGCGCGCAACCCGGCACCGTAGCACCGGACACCGTCCCCTATTGACGCAGCCCTATTGGCCCGTATACCTTCCGTGCATAGCCGATCCGCAACCCGCTAGCGACCATCGATCCGGGGGTATGGCGTTGCAGAACAGACCGCGGCTTCGCTACCCCGAACGCCTTCTTGCGGTCTTCGCCGTTGCGTCGTTCGTGGCCGTTGCCGCGGGTTGTCTTG
>CADCUT010000215.1 GCA_902805975.1 uncultured Rubrobacteraceae bacterium
CGACGACCACCGCGACCACGATGAGCGCGGTGAGCAGCACGTTCAGCGCCCTCACCGGGAAGCCCAGGCTCGCGGCGAACGCCGGGTCGAAGGAGAGCAGCTTGAACTCCTTGAAGAAGAGCGCCAGGAGCGCGACCGCCGCCGAGGCCAGAAGCCCCATCGTCACGACGTCCGCCCGGACGATGGTGGCCGCCTGGCCGAAGATAAAGCGGTCGAGCCCGCTCTGGCCGGCGTCGCCCGAGCCGGCGATAAGGGTGAGAAGCACGATCCCGGCCCCGAAAAAGACCGAGAGCACGATGCCCAACGCCGCGTCCTGCTTGATGCGCGTCCCGCCCACGACCGCGAGGATGAACAGCGCCCCGAGCCCCGCCGAGAGCGCCGCCCCGAAGAGCAAAACGGCGGGGTTTTTCGACCCCGTCAGGATAAAGGCCACGCACACCCCCGGCAGCGTCGCGTGCGCCAGGGCGTCCCCGAGAAGCCCCTGGCGGCGCAGGACGGCGAAAGAGCCCAAGGCCCCGCCCACGGCCCCGAGGATCGCCGAGCCCAGGGCGACGTTGCGGATGGTGTAGTCGAAAAGGAGGTCCCTCAGGAGCTCGATCACGGCCTACTCGCCCCCCGCGAGGTAGGAGACGGCCCCGCCGTAGGCGTCGGCAACGTTCTCGCGGGTAAAGACCTCGTCCACCGGCCCCTCGGCGACGAGGCGGCGGTTGAGGATCACGACCCGGTCGAAGTAGTCGGGGACGGTCGCGAGGTCGTGGTGGACGACGACCACGGTGCCGCCGGCGGCCTTGAGCTCGCGCAAAAGCCCCACTATGGCCTGCTCGGTCTTGTAGTCCACGCCGGCGAAGGGCTCGTCCGTGAGGTAGAGCCTGGCCTCCTGGGCGAGCGCGCGGGCCAGAAAGATCCGCTGCTGCTGGCCGCCGGAGAGCTGGCTGATCTGGCGTCCGGCGAATCCGCCCATCCCGACCTTCTCCAGGCACTCCATCGCCTTCTCCCGCTCCTTGCGTCCCGGCCTCCTGAACCAGCCGAGCCGCCCGTAGAGCCCCATCTGCACGACATCCAAAGCGTCGGTCGGGAAGTCCCAGTCCACGCTGCCCCTCTGGGGCACGTAGCCGACGAGCTGGCGGGCTTTGGAGAAGGGCTTCCCGAAGACGGTGGCCCTTCCCGCCGCCGGCTCCATGAGCCCCATCACGACCTTGAGGAGCGTGGTCTTGCCGGCCCCGTTCGGCCCGACCACCGCGACGAGCTGCCCCTCGGGCACCCGGAAGCTCACGTCCCACAGCACGGGCTCGCTGCCGTAGGCCGCCGTCACCCCCCTGACCTCAAGCGGGCTCGCCTCGGGCGGGGCTTTGGTCTCTACGAGTCTCATCTGAGGGCCTCCGTTATGGTCTCTACGTTTGCGCGGAACATGCCGTCGTAGGTGGCGGCGTCCGTGCCGGCGTCGCCCCCGGCGTCGGAGTAGAGGGTGCCTCCGATCTCGAGGTCCCACCCCCGGTCCCGGCTGGCCGCCTGGACGGCCTCGACGTTGCGCCGCGGCACGCTGGACTCGACGAAGATGGCGGGGATCTCGTTCTCCGCGAGATAATCCGCGAGCTCCCTCACGTCCCCGGCCCCGGCCTCGGCCTCGGTGCTTATGCCCTGCAGGCCCCGGACCTCCATCCCGTACTCGCGGCCGAAGTACCTGAAGGCGTCGTGGGCCGTCACCAGCACCCGCCGGTCTTCGGGGATGGAGGAGATCTCCTCCTCCACGTAGGCGTGTAACTGATCGATCTCCTTCTTATACGCCTCACCACGCCTCTCGTAGCCCTCGGCCCCCTCGGGGTCCAACCTGGAGAGCTCCTCGACGACGGGGTCCACGGTGGTCCGCCAGAGCGTGGCGTCGAACCACACGTGCGGGTCGGCCTGCCCCTCGTAGGTCGCGGACTCGAGGAGCTCCCCCTCCGGCACGTCGCGCGTCACGGCCACGGTCGGGACCTGCTGGTCGGCCTTCTCGAGGATCTCGGCCATCTGTCCCTCAAGAAAGAGCCCGTTGTAGAAAACGACGTCGGCCCCGATCAGCGCCTCGACGTCCCCCTGGCTGGCCTTGTACAGATGCGGGTCCACCCCCGGCCCCATCAGGCCCGTCACCTCCACCCTCTCCCCCCCGACCCTCCGGGCGAGGTCCGTCACCATGGTCGTGGTCGTCGTCACCCGCAGCTTGTCCCCCGTAGCCCCGGCCTCCCCGCCGCCGCAACCACCCGCCAACAGAACGAGCACCCCCAAGACCAGCGCAAGAACCGCGATGCGCCCCACCCTCGAGATGCCGTACATGGATCGATCCATCATCCAAACGCCCTCTTCTACTAGCTAACCCACAGCGACACAGGATTATTATTAGCTAAACCTAAATTTATGTCAAGAGGAGGCTATATTTTGTTTTGGCGTAACCTGAATCGCATCGGGAGGAGGCATGGGGTCCGGGGGTTGGGGTATGGCGCTATGCTAAGATTTAGCGGGTCATGCCTGGTACGGAGACAACGCGGCCCCTCTCTTCCTCGATCGGCGACTATTTGAAGGCCATATGGGCGCTCGCCGGCACGGGGTCGGCCTCGACCACGGAGGTCTCCGGGCACCTCTCCGTTGCGCCGGCGTCCGTGACGAACATGCTGGGGCGGTTGCAGGAGATGGGGCTCGTACGGTACGAGCGGTACCGGGGGGCTTCGCTCACGGGGCGGGGGCGGGAAGAGGCGCTACGGTTGGTCAGGCGGCACCGTCTGATCGAGAGCTTTCTGCTCGGGCACCTGGGGTACTCGTGGCAGGAGGTCCACGACGAGGCGGAGCGGCTGGAGCACGCCGTCTCGGACGAGTTCACCGAGCGTCTGGCGGAGCTCCTCGGGCACCCGGCCCACGACCCCCACGGGGACCCCATACCCGCGGCCGACGGCACGCTGGAGCCCGACGACTCGTTGCCGCTCGGTGAGGCCGGGGTCGGCGGGAGGGTGCGGATCTCCAAGGTCAGCGACGAGAGCATCCCGGTGCTGGACTACCTCGGCGAGCGCGGCCTCGTGCCGGGGAGGCTGCTCATCATCAGGGAGGTGCGCCACCTCGACGGCGTGGTCACCGTCGAAGACGAGGGCGGTGAGACCCACGCGCTCGGCGGACCCCTGACGCGGGCGGTCTTTGTCAGGGAAGAGGCGGCGGGTTAGGGCGGATCGGGACCCGGGTAAGTTGTTGCCAGGTCATCGGGGAGAGGAGTCGCTTTGGGTCCGGACGACAACACGGTAAAGGACGCGCCACCCACGGGGGCGCCGGAGAAGTCTGTCGTAGAAGATCCACCGCCCGAGCCGGACTACCCGCGCTACCGCGCCGAGCCGGGGAAGCATCTCTCCCTCTCAGGCATAGACCCCGGCGAGAGCGAGCATTACGAGAAGAAAAAGGATGTCGCCAAGGCCCTGGAGACGCAGCGGCGGCGCATACAGGACTTGCAGGAGCGGTTGTACGCCGAGAACGAGCAGGGTCTGCTCGTCGTCCTGCAGGCCATGGACACCGGGGGGAAAGACGGCACCATCAAGCACGTCTTCGGCGGCGTCAACCCCCAAGGGTGCCGCATCTCGTCGTTCAAGGCGCCCAGCCCCGAGGAGGCCAACCACGACTTTCTGTGGCGCTACCACAAGAGCGCGCCCGCGCGGGGCAGGATCGGCATCTTCAACCGCTCCCACTACGAGGATGTGCTCGTCGTACGGGTTAAAGGGATTGTGCCCGAAGAGGTGTGGCGGGAGCGATACGGCCTCATCAACGAGTTCGAGCGCAACCTCACCCGTAACGGCATAACAGTCCTCAAGTTCTTTCTCCACATCTCCAGGGACGAGCAGAAGCGCCGTCTCGAATCCCGCCTCGCCGACCCGGACAAGCGCTGGAAGTTCTCCAAGAACGACATCAAGGAGCGCGCCTTCTGGGACGACTACCAGGCCGCCTTCGAGGACGCCATAAACGAGTGCTCCACCGCGTACGCCCCCTGGTACGTCGTGCCCGCCAACAAGAAGTGGTACAGAAACCTGGTCGTCGCCCGCACCATAGCCGACACCCTCGAAGCCATGGACCCGCGGTTCCCGCCGGCCGAACAGGGCCTCGAGAACGTCACGATACCGGACTAGCGGGATCTGGCGGCGCCGGCTACACGCCCGAGCGCCCCGGCGACGACGCGGGCCTCCTCGTCCGTGAGGTGCTCCCCGAAGTGCCCGGCGATGCCCGCGGCGTAGACCGGCCACATCCGGCGCAACGTCGCCCTCCCATCCTCCGTGATCGCGGCGTAGGAGCCACGCCTGTCGGCAGGGTCCGGCTCGCGTCTGAGCAGCCCGGCCCCCTCCAGCCTGTCCACCAGCCGCGTCAGGCCGCTGCGGCTCAAGACGACCGCGCGCGCCAACTCGTGCATCCGCAAACGCCCATCCGGCGCCCCGGATAGCTCCAGCAATACGTCGTACCACCCGAGCGGCGGCAGTTCGGCCTCCGCCAGCGCGCGCTCTATCTTCTCCAACACCAGCGCGTTCGACGTGATGAGCGCCCGCCACGCCGCCGCGCGTCCCTGATCCAAGCCCCCCGCAACGTCCGCGTAAACCTTCTCCTCCATAGACCCATCATACAGAAATATAGTTGCATATACAACGAACTCCTGCTATTCTCTATCTAGTTGCACTAACAACTAGTGCACAAACAACGAAACGGAGTGAGCTAATGGAAGATCGGACACGCATATCCACCTACGAGAACGGACCATTTCTGGTAACGGGTGGGCGGTTCAGGGTGGTCGACGCGGACGGGGGTGAGTTTGCGGTGGAGAAAGAGACCATCGCGCTGTGCCGGTGCGGTGCTTCGACGAAGAAGCCTTTCTGTGACGGGACGCACTCGAAGGTCGGTTTCCGGGCCGCGGAGAAGGCGGCCTCTGAGGCATAACGGCGGGGAGCTTGCCGGGTACGGGACGAAGACGAGAGGAGAGAACGATGTCGGTAAAGACTATTTCGCGCGAGGAGCTAAAAAGGAAGCTCGACGGGGATGAGAGCGTGGTGCTGGTTGAGACGCTCGGACCCGCGTACTACGAAGACGCGCACCTGCCGGGGGCGATCAACATCCCCCACACCCAGGTGGACGAGTTGGCCCCGAGGCTGTTGCCGGACAAGACGGCGCCCGTGGTCGTCTACTGCTCCAACAAGGCGTGCCAGAACTCGCCCCAGGCGGCGGGGAGGTTGGGCTCTTTGGGCTACGAGAACGTCTTCGATTACGAGGAGGGGAAGCAGGATTGGATCGGGGCGGGCCTGCCGACCGAGAGCGGGGTCGCCGCATAGTTCGGGGGAAAGTTCGGGGAAATAGACTCTAGATGGCGTCAGAGGGGAGGCGGTCCGCCGGCCGTCTCCCCTCCTGCTCCTCAGCGTCCCTGTTTTCTATGCCGGAGGCTTTCCCAAGAGCCGTCCCCGAACCACCCGCCGTCCACGGAGAGGGTGTGCCCGTTGACGAAGCCGCTCCACCCGGGGTCGGCGAGAAAGGCGACGGCGCGGGCGACGTCCTCCGGTGTGGCGAAGCGGGCCATCGGGACGCGGCCTTCGATGTCCCTGTCCGTGTAGCCGCCGCCGGCCTGGTCCTCATCATCCATCTCCGTCTTGACCCAGCCGGGGCAGACCGCGTTAGCGCGGACGCCCCGCCCGCCCCACTCGGCGGCGAGGGTACGGGTCAGGCCGACGAGGCCGTGCTTGCTCGCGTTGTACGCCGCCCGGTCCCCCACGCCGAGCAGCCCCGCCACGGAGCTGACGTTCACGATGCTGCCGGAGCCCGCCTCAAGCATCACCCTGCCAAACTCGCGGCACATCAGGAAGGGGCCGGTCAGGTTCACGGCGAGGGTCCCGTTCCAGTCGGCGAGGGTCGTGTCTTCGGCCGGGACGATGGTGCTGATGCCGGCGTTGTTCACGAGCACGTCTACCCGCCCGAACTCTTCCGTCACAGCCGCGACCATGTTACGTACCGTCGTCTCGTCCGAGACGTCGCCGGGTAGGGCGAGGGCGTCTGTGCCGGCGGATCTGAGCTCGTCCATCGTCTCGTCCGGCGCGGTCAGGTCGTTGGCGGCGATCCTGAAGCCCTCCTCGGCCAGCACGAGCGCAACGCGACGTCCGATGCCGCGCGCGGCTCCGGTGACGACGGCGACCTCTTCCCTCTCCTTCAACCCCTCCTCCTTCCGACCGACGAGGCGGGGGACCGCCCCTGACCCCTGGGCCTTTCCGCATCGAGCCTTGCCTTCAGGGCCTAGCCGCCCACGGGCGTCTTGGGGTCTCTGCCGGAGAGGACGGCGACGATGTTCTCGGCCGCGAGGACGGCCATCCTGTCGCGGGTCTCCCGGGAGCCGCTGCCGATGTGCGGGGCGAGCACGGCGTTCTCCCTCTCGAGAAGCTTCGGGTGGACCTTCGGCTCTTCTTCGTAGACGTCGAGGCCCGCGGCGAAGATGCGTCCGTCCGCGAGGGCGTCGGCGAGGGCCCCCTCGTCCACGACAGGTCCGCGGGAGGTGTTCACGAGGACGGCCGCCGGCTTCATCTTGCCCAGTTCGTCCGCGCCGATGAGGTGCCTGGTCTCTTCGGTCAGTGGCGTGTGCACGGAGACGAAGTCAGCGGTCTCTAAGAGCTCGTCGAGGTCGGCGTAGCGGGCGTCGAGCTCCTTCTCGGCGTCCTCTTTGCGGGAGCGGTTGTGGTAGAGGATCTCCATCCCGAAGCCCCTCCCGCGCCTCGCGACGGCCTGCCCGATGCGGCCCATGCCGACGATACCCAAGGTCTTGCCCCACACGTCCACGCCGACGAAGAGCTTGGGTCCCCACCAGTGCCACCCGCCGGCGCGAAGGGTTCGCTCGGACTCGCCGAGGCGGCGGGCTGCGGCGAGGAGCAGCATGAACGCCGTGTCGGCGGTCGTCTCGTCCAGCACGCCGGGGGTGTTGGTGACGACGATGCCACGTTCCTTTGCGGCTTCGACGTCCACGTTGTCGTAGCCGACGGCCATGTTGGCGATGACCTTGAGCTCGGGGCCTGCGGCGTCCATGAACGCGGCGTCCATCTTCTCGGTGACGTTGGAGAGGACGCCCGTGGCGCCCTCGGCCGCTTCGAGAAGCGCCTCCCTATCAGGTGGCGCTTCAGAGAGCACCGTCAGGTCGAAGCCTTCGAGAGGGCGGAGCCCGGCCTCGGGGATCTCGCGCGTGACGAGCACCTTGTCCGGCACGGGCCCTCCTCTTCTACTCGTCTTCCTTGAGGAACTGGCGCAGCACGGTGTGGAGGATGCCGCCGTTGCGCAGGTACTCGACCTCGACGGGCGAGTCCACGCGGGCCTTGACCTTGAACTCCTTTGTCTCCCCGTCGTCTGAGGTTGCCCTCACGGTGAGCTCCTTGCCGGGCTCCAGGTCGGCGAGGCCCCCGATGTCGAAGGACTCGTGGCCGGTGAGGCCTATGGAGTCGGCGCTCTCGCCTTCTGCGTACTGGACGGGGAGCACGCCCATGCCGATAAGGTTGGAGCGGTGGATGCGCTCGAAGCTCTCGGCTATGACGGCCTTCACGCCGAGGAGGAAGGACCCCTTGGCCGCCCAGTCGCGCGAGGAGCCCGAGCCGTACTCCTTGCCGGCGAGGACCAGGAGGGGGACGCCCTCTTCGGCGTACTTGAGGGACGCCTCGTAGATCGTGGTCTCCTCCCCGTCGGGCAAATGAACGGTGTAGCCGCCCTCCTTACCGCCGGCGAGCTTGTTGCGCAGGCGGATGTTTCCGAAGGTACCCCGCACCATGACCTCGTGGTTGCCGCGGCGGCTCCCGAAGGAGTTGAAGTCCCTGGAGTCCACACCCTTCTCGATGAGGTACTGGCCCGCGGGCATCTTGGATGGGATGGCGCCCGCGGGCGAGATGTGGTCGGTCGTGACGGAGTCGCCGACCTGGACGAGGACGCGGGCGCCCTCGATGTCGTTAAGGTCGGCGGCGTCGGGGTCGAGGTCCTTGAAAAAGCTCGGCTCCTGGATGTAGGTTGAGGCCGGGTCCCACTCGTAGAGGTCGCCTGAGGGGACGTCAACCTCGTTCCACTGCTCGTTGCCGGTGTAGACGTCGGCGTACTGCTCGCGGTAGATCTTCGGGTCGAGGGCGTTCTCGATCTCGCGGGCTACCTCCTCCTGAGAGGGCCACACGTCCCTCAGGTAGACCGGGTTGCCGTCCCCGTCCTCCCCGAGGGGGTCGTTGGCGAGGTCGATGTCGACCGTGCCGGCCAGCGCGTAGGCGACCACGAGCGGCGGCGAGGCCAGGTAGTTGGCCCGCACGTCCGGGTTGATGCGGCCCTCGAAGTTGCGGTTGCCCGAGAGGACCGCGGCGACGACGAGGTCGTTCTCCTCGACGGCGGCGGAGATCTCCTCCGCAAGCGGCCCCGAGTTGCCGATGCAGGTAGTGCAGCCGTAGCCGACCACGTCGAAGCGGAGCTTCTCCAGGGGGTCCAGAAGCCCCGAGGTCTGAAGGTACTCGGTGACGACCTTCGAACCAGGGGCGAGGCTCGTCTTCACGTGCGGCTGGACGGTGAGGCCCCTCTCGACGGCCTTCTTGGCGAGCAGTCCCGCGCCCATCATCACCGACGGGTTGCTCGTGTTGGTGCAGGAGGTGATCGCCGCTATAACGGCCGAGCCGTGCTTGAGGTACATCTCCTCGCCGTCCACCGTTACGGTGACGGAACCTGAGGGTTCGGCCTCGGGCTCGTCCGCCCCGGGCTCGCCGCCTGAGGTGGGGTCCCCCCCGCCCTCGTTGGTCACGTCGGCCGCCCCCGAGGGCGTGTCGCTCGCCTCCATCGACTCGGTGTCATCAGAGGTGTGGTCCTCCCCGGTCGAGACGTGGATATCGGGGTTCGGGGTATCGCTCGCCGGGAAGGACTCCTCGTCGGCGTGGTTGTAGGCGTCGTCCCCGTGGCCGTTCGTGGAGCCGTTGACCAGCGCGTGGTCGGCGCCGACCATCTCCAAGAGAGCCTGGCGGAAAGAGGGCTGCATGTCGTCGAGCGCCACCCTGTCCTGCGGGCGGCGGGGGCCGGCGAGGCTCGCCTCCACGGTCGAGAGGTCGAGCTCGAGAGCCTCGGAGAAGCGCGGCTCGGGTGTCTCGTCCGTGCGCCAGAGGCCCTGCTCCCTATGGTACGCCTCGACGAGCTCGACGAGCTCCTCGTCGCGCCCGGTCCCCCGCAGGTAGCGCAAAGTCTCCTCGTCAACCGGGAAGAACGTGCAGGTCGCCCCGAACTCGGGGGACATGTTGGCGATCGTCGCCCGGTCGGGCAGGGAGAGGCGGGACAACCCGTCGCCGTAGAACTCGACGAACTTGCCGACAACACCGTGGGCGCGGAGCATCTGGGTGACGGTCAGGACGAGGTCCGTGGCCGTAACACCCTCCGGCAGGGCGTCGGTGAGCTTGAAGCCGATGACCTCGGGGACGAGCATGTAGTAGGGCTGGCCCAAGGTGACGGCCTCGGCCTCGATGCCGCCGACACCCCAGCCGAGCACGCCGAGGCCGTTGATCATGGTGGTGTGGCTGTCGGTGCCGACGAGCGTGTCCGGCATCGCCACGCCGTCCTTGACGACGACGCCCTTGGCCAAATACTCCAGGTTGACCTGGTGGATGATGCCCGTTGCGGGCGGCACGACGGAGAAGTTGTCGAAGGCCTGCTGGCCCCACTTGAGGAACTCGTAGCGCTCGCGGTTGCGCTGGAACTCGCGCTCGGCGTTGAACTGCAGCGCCGCCGCGTTGCCGAAGGCGTCCACCTGGACGGAGTGGTCGATCACGAGGTCGACGGGGACGAGGGGGTTGATCTTCTTCGGGTCACCCCCGACGTTCTGCATCGCGCTGCGCATAGCCGCGAGGTCCACGATCGCCGGAACCCCGGTAAAGTCCTGCATCACGACCCTGGCCGGCAGGTAGGCGAGCTCTCCCCCTATAGACCCTGGCCAGGAGGCGAGAGCCTCGACGTCCTCCCTGGAGACGAACTTGCCGCCGGCGTTTCTAAGTAGCGATTCGAGCATCACCCGGATGGAGAACGGGAGGGAGAAGACATCGCCCTCCACCTGTTCGTCAAGCTTCTTCAAGCTGTAGTAGGTGACCTCACCCGGGCCGGCGTTCAAGCTGCTGCGCGCGCCGTAAGAATCTTCCATGTTTTTCGACCCCTTCTCTGGAGGTTCCGCGTTCGTTGCTCTGATTATAGATGATCGGAGGACGTGTTCCCGCCGGCTCAGGCGAGGATGAGATCCGGGACGACGCCCGCCATCTTCTCGAAATCCCGGTCGTCGTAAAGCAGCGCCACACCATGCTCGACGGCGACGCGGGCGATAAAGCAGTCTACGGCGGAGCGGGTGGTTATGCCCGCCCGAAGATAGTTAGAGTAAGTACGCGCGGCTTCCAGATAATTCCCGATGGGGTCACGCGGATGGTAGAAGGTCTGGGAGCCCAGGTACTCGGACATCCACTCGAACTCCCTTTGCGACGAGACGCCCTGGACGACCTCCTGGTAGACGACGCCCGTGAGACCCACCTCGTAGCCCCGGTCCAGGATCTCCACCAAGCGCCCCGCGGCCTCCGTCTCCGTCCCCGCCAGGTAATCGATCCACACCGAGGTATCTACCAGGTACAGGGCTACTTGCCTTCGCGAAGCTTCTTGTAATCGTAACCGGGGTGGAAGGTGATCTTCCCCCACAACTCCCGGATGTCCTTGCGCTTGTGGTTGTCGACGAACTCCCGCTACGCCCGGTCCACCAACTCCCGCTTCGTCTTCGCGTCCGAGTGCCGGAACGCCTCCACCAACTCATCGTCCAGGACTGCGTTCGTGCGCATCCCTATACAACTCCTGATGTGTGTTCTACGGCGTGATCTAACCGGGCTCAAACGACATCTCTCGGCGGGGCACGAGCTCGTAGAGGAGCCGGTCATCTCCCGCAGGGACTACCTCGAATCCGGCCTCCCTGAAGCGCTCGTAGTCCACCCTGCCGTGGTCGAGGACGTAGACGGGTCCCTGGCGGGATGCTTTCCTGGCGGCTTGGACGCCGGTGGTGTCGCCGGTCCCGTAGCGGGCGGCGGCCTGGGTCGCGGTCAGGTCGTCGGGCCAGACGAGGTCGGTCCGGCGATCCCAGGAGGTGCAGAAGGGATCTACCAGGGTGAGGTCCCGCCGGCGTTCCTCCACCAGGACCATGTACCAGAGGGGGCTCCTGTGGTGCAGGATGGTCGCGCCGCTCTCCACGTTCCGGGACACCGTCTCGACCGCGCGGCGTCCCCCGTACTCATCGCTCCGGTCCATCCCGGCGTAAGCGCCCAGCATGCCGAGAAGCGGCAGGAGCAAGAAGACGGCGGAGAGCGCGGCCGGAAAGGCCCTTCCCGGCGCTTCACGGAGGTTCTCCATAGGCTGGAGCAGGAGCCCGAGGCCGGCGCAGACGCAGAGGGCGAAGGTTAGCAGGGCCGGGATCAGGAACGCCGCAAAGTCCTCGATGCCGAGCCAGAGGTACGAGATCCCATGGGCGAGAGACCCGAGCAGAACCACCCCGACAAGGCCCGCCGCCGCCCGGTCCCGGAGCAGCAGATACACGGCCCCGAACGCCCCGACCGCCAGGAAAGCGAGCGGAAACTGGACGAGTACCTCCCGCCCCAAGGTGGCGAGCTTGACGGCGGGACCTTCCAGCGAGAGGGCGGACGGGCTGCATTGCCTGCCCGCCTCCGAGGACTCCGCGAGAAAGCTTCCCCCCGTCACCAGGTTAAGGAACCGGCCAGGTGTCGAGGGGTCCGCCTCGTTAAGGGGCGCGTCCATCAGGGCGCGGATCGGGAGGTAGAGCAGGGGCAGCAGGCCGAGCGCGAAGAGGCAGGCTCCCTTCAGCAAGAGCCCGGCCTTCGAGAAGACGCTCCGGTCCACCAGGGCGACGAAGAGGAGTCCGGCCGGGACGAGGACCCCGCTCGACAGGTGGTGCGTTAGCGAGAGACCGGCCAAAAGGGACGCGATGAGCAGGGCCCGATCGTCCCGCCGGTCCCGCCAGAGAAGAAGCAGGAGGAGAACGGAGGCCACGAAGAGGGCGTTTAGGGTGTAGACCTCCGAGATCACGGCCTGCGACCAGAACGCCCCCGAGAACCCGAAGGCCAGAGCGCCCGCGCCGGCAGCCGCGACCCGCCGGCTGAGCAACAGACCCACCGCGTAGACCATCCCCACCGCGAGGACACCGTAGACGGCGGAGGCGAGGGTGACCCGGTAGGCAACGTCCCCGAAAGGCAGGTAGGTAAAGAGGTGCGTCAGCATCATGTAGGTCGGGTAGCCGGTCGGATGGCCGACGCCGAGCACCGGGACCGCCGCCTGCAGCATCGGCGAGTCAAGCGTGTAGGGCGTGCCGTAGGCCAACACGGTCGGCGCGAGCGTGGCGACGTAGGCGGCGCCCACCACCAGCGCGACCACCACACCCAAAGCGGCGGCCCATCCGGGTGGAATCCTCTCTCTGGGAGCAGGGTCCTGGGTCATGGCGGGTCAGCATACTACGCCCGTTTGCCGCCTTCCCTGATACCGCAACCCCCTACACAGCGACTTGCACAGAAGGCTAGAGGCATCAGGCGCCTCCTTCGGAGGCTTTCAGGCTTCAGGGGCGCGGTGCGCCGCTTAGAGCCAGACATCGCCACCATGATCAACTTGAAAGAGTGGCATGCCCGCGGCCCCCTCGCCCTACAACACCTCAAAACCTAAAACCTGATGCCTAAAACCTGACGCCTAAAACCTTCTATATACTCCGTTCGTGGCGAAGCGGGGGTACACGCGGGACACGATCCGGGGCGGGGCGAGCGACTGGGACGTCTCGCGCCCGTTCTCGAGCTACGGCCGGCTGCTCTCGACCCTCCTCGTCCACCCGGCCCGCTTCTTCGAGCTGCTGCCGAAGGTCCCCGACGTGCGGGCGCCCGCGCTCTTCCTGGCGTTCTCGGGGCTGCCGGCCGCGATCTTCTGGTTCTTCCTGGTGGGGCTCTACCCGGCACTCGTCGTGCTCGTCCTGCCGCTGCCGCTCTCCGTACCGCTCGCCGGCCTCTACCACCTCGGCGCGCTCGGCGGCCGGTACGGGTTCGGGGTCACCTGGCGGACGCTGGCGTACCCGCTCGGGTTCGTCCTGCCCCTCGCCGCCGTGCCCGTCCTGCGGTGGGCGGCACTCGCGTGGGCCGCCGCGCTGCTGGTGCCGCTGGGTGTCGTAAAGACCCAGGAGGTGCCGGCGTGGCGGGGGATCGTTCTCGGGCTCGTCGTCGCGGCGCTTATGGTCGGGGCGGGCCTGGCCCCTCGGGTCTAGGATGAGATCTCCCGTCCCTCAAGTCTCCTCCGGCGGGTTTTCGACGTCCCCGACGAACTCCAGGGAGACGACGTCCGCCTCGACAAAGCCCAAAGACTTGTAGAAGTCGCGGGCGGCCACGTTGGCCCTGGTGGCGACGAGCTCGACGAGGGAGGCGTCGTGCTCCGCGGCGACCTCCCGGACCCGCGACATCAGAAGCTTTCCTATGCCGTTCCTGCGGTGGCCCTCGGAGACGGCGAGCATCGGGACCTCGACCACCGTATCCCCGTGGGCGAGATCAGGCTTGATCCAGAGGCTCACCACCCCGGCGACCTCGCCCCCGACCTCGGCGACGAAGACCCGCGCCCCGGCCTCCTGGAGCAGCCCTTCGAGCCGCGCCCGGACGGCCCCTTCGTCCGGCGGCGCGTCCCCCACGGCTTCGGCGAGCTCGCAGGCGAGGGCGTGGATCTGTGCCGTGTCCTCCGCCGTGGCTTCCCTCAACTCGTACTCCATGCCCCTCCCGGTCCTCTCGTGTGGAGGGTTACTTACCCTGCGAGGCCGGGAGAAGAACCGGAGCCCCCGACGCCTGCTAGAAGCAGCCGCGACAGGCATACTGCCCCTTTACGGCGGTCAACGCGACGGACTGGGGAGGAGACATGGGACGCAAGGTGACGGTCGTGGTCTTAGACGGGCTCGGCGCGGGCAACGCCCCGGACGCGGCGGCGTTCGGCGACGAGGGCGCGAACACGCTGGCGAATACCGCCAGAGCCGTCGGCGGCCTCGACGCCCCGAACCTGCAAGGGCTCGGCCTCGGCAACGTCGAGAATATAGAAGGCGTCCCGCCGGCCGGAAGCCCCGGCGCCTCTTACGGGCTCATGGTCGAGCTCTCGGCGGCCAAGGCGACCCTCGCCGGGCACTGGGAGATGATGGGCCTCGTGCTCGACGACCCGCTGCCGACCTATCCCGACGGCTTCCCCGAGGACGTGCTCTTGAGGTTCGAGGAGGAGACCGGGCGGGGGGTGATCGGGAACAGGCCGGCCTCGGGGACGGAGATCATCGAGGATCTGGGTCCCGAGCAGGAACGGACGGGGGCCTGGATCCTCTACACCTCGGCCGACTCCGTCTTCCAGATCGCCGCAAACACGGACGTCATCCCGCTCGAAGAGCTCTACGAGGCCTGCAAGAAGGCCCACAGGATGCTCATAGGCGAGGGCAGAATAATGGTCGAGCGCGTCATCGCCCGCCCCTTCCACGGGAGCCCCGGCTCCTACGAGCGGGAGAACGAGAACCGCCACGACTACGGCATCACCCCGCCCTCAGAGACCTACATGGATCGAATAGAGAACGCGGGCCACGAGGTCGTGGCGGTCGGGAAGATCCGGGACATCTTCGACGGCAGGGGCATCACAGACCACCTGCCGGGTCAGCCGGACGATTCGGCCAAAGTCGACGCCATCCTAGAAGCCCTCGGCCGCATAGAATCTGGCCTCATCTTCGCCAACCTCGTGGACTTCGACGCGAAATACGGCCATCGCCGCGACCCTCAAGGCATGGCCCGCAACATCAAGAACTTCGACGACCGCCTGCCCGAGCTGCTCGACGCGATGACCGCCGAAGATTTGCTCGTCATCACCGCCGACCACGGCAACGACCCCACCTTCAGGGGAACCGACCACACCCGCGAGCGGGTGCCGCTGCTCGTCGTCGGTGCCGGAGAGCCGCGCGACCTCGGCGTCAGGACCGGCTTCTCGGACCTCGGGGCCTCGGTGGCGGCGTGGCTCGGGGTCGGGAAGGGCGACCTTCCGGGCGAGAGCTTCGTGTAAAACCACGATGTACGCCGATGGGGAGACCTTGCCGAACGTATTGCTCCCGTGCGCCATGTCCCGGAAAAAGGACTAAGGTTAGCGTTCCGGTACGTCGAACTCGAAGGTCCAGGGGCCGTGGATCGTTTTCGGGTTTATGACGGTCTGGCCAGGATCCGGCGGGCCCGTGGGCATACCCTCAAGGTTCGCGACCGTAACCGACGAACGGCCTTCCACCGGGGCCACCATCCCGAGTGACCAGCAACCATCCCCGAATTCCTGGGGCGCGCTTCCCACGCCATCATCGGGACCCTCGTCGTACCTCAAGAACGGCATCCAATCGTGCTCCTCGTCGGGGGGCTCAAAGCAGACCACCGCCTGCGGCGCGAGGGGGGAGGCGACCACCCGTTTGAGCGTGAGCGTGACCCCCTCGGTCTCGACCTTCTCGTTCAGTTCGATGGTGGGGGCGGGCCGTACGGGGATCTCGAAGACGAATACGAAAGGCCCCGCCTCCGGCTTCCCCGCAAGCGCCGGGCCTTCCTGCACGGGCACCTCGAGGCGGAAGCGGTGCCCACGCTCCGGCTCTACGCCCTCGGGGGCGTCAAAGGTCGCGTCCGCGTGTTCACGGTTCGTGCCGCCGCCTACCAGATCGAAGTCCTGGCCGCTGGCGTCCGAGATCTTCACGTAGGGAGGGAGATCGGATTCGTCACCTACCGAGTCATCCCACAGCGCGGGCTCGAGTACGGCGGATTCGGGATCAGGTCGTTCGGACCCCTGGAGGCCGTCGAGGCGTTGGGTGTGGAGACCGACCGCGACGAACCTCTCGTCGGCGTACGCCCAATCAAGCGTGACCCTGACTCCGTCCGCGGTCTTGGTCTGATTCAGTTCCGTCCTCAAGGCGGACAGATTCTCATCGGGCCGCGTACCCGGGTTCCGATCCGGCTCTTTCTCGGAGCCGGGCTCCACCGTGCCGGGCAATCCCTGCCGGTAGAACTCCCGCACCGGCTCGGCAGCGGCGTAGACTCCGAAACCAAGAATCACCACGGAGACGGCCGCGAGCACCCAACCGAGCGGGGTATTGGGCACGATCTGGGGAGCCCACGAACGTCGCCGCGGGCTGGCGTGGCCCACCTCCTGGTCGGCCCCCCCCGTGCTCGCTCGCCCTCCCGTCGCACGCTCGTTCACGGCGGGCCACAGGTCGACCGTGTCGGGTACTCCGGCCTCGGCGAGGCCGCGGAGGGCCTTCTCGAGCCGTTTTCTCTGGCTAGCCACGGTCGCCGCCTCCTTCCGTAGCGTCTCTGGGGAGGGCCCGTACCGGCTCCTCGCGCAACTGCGGGCGCAGGAGCTTCGAGAGCCTCCGGCGCGCGGCGTGCAGGCGCCACTTGATCGTGCCGGACGGGGACTTCTCGTCCCCGGCCATCTCGGCCTCGCTCATGCCGAGGTAGTAACGTTGCACTATGGCGGCCCGCTGGGCGGGCGGAAGCTTCGCGAGCGCCCTCCACACGCGGCGGCGCTCCTCCGCCTCCTCCAGAAGCTCGTGAGGGCCCATGGCGGGGTCTTCGAGGAGGGTGTCGAGTGAGGCGCCCTCGTAGCGGGTCGTGCGCTCGCGGCGGGAGGCGGCTTTTATGGCGTCGTTTACGACCATCTTGGTGAACCAAGGGCCGAAGGAGCGTCCCTGGTCGAAGCCCCCTATCTTCTCGTACGATTTCACGAAAGCGCCTTGCACCACGTCCTCGGCGAGGGAGCGGTCGCGGCAGATCAGGTACGCCGCCCGCACGGCCCTGACCTGATGGGCTTTTACGAGGTCCTCCAGCCCGCCGGGGTCTCCCCTCTTGAGGCGACCTATGGCCCTTCGCTCGTCCATCCCCACCTCTCCGGTCGGCTTCCGTAAGGGGTCCCTACCTCACTTATCCTCCGCCGGTCGAAAAGGTTTGTTTGGAGACCTTTGGCGCGGTTATCCGGCTATGGACAGGTCGGCGAGGACGGGGTAGTGGTCGCTCGGGTAGAGGCCCGCCACCTCGTCCGCGTCGCGCGGGATCTGGTGCGAGTGGACCTCGAAGCGCCCGGCGGTGTCCCTGAGCAGGATCCAGTCGATGCGTCCGAAGGGCTTGTCGGTGTCGCCCGGCTTGAACCGCGAGCCCTTGAAGGCATGAAAGGTAAAGGCGTCCTCGTCGTCCTCGTTGCCGGCGGCGAGGAAGGTGTCGGCGAAGCCGTGCTCCCGGAAGACCTCGTAGGGGGCGGAGCCGGGCTTGCAGTTGAAGTCGCCGGTGACGACCGTGGGCGGGTGGTCGTGGTTCGCCAGGGTCTCTTCGGTCTGGCGGACGATGAGGCGGTTGCCCTCCACGCGGGCCCGCTCGCTGAGGTGGTCGAGGTGGGTGTTGGCGTGGAGGAATGCCACGCCCGATTCACGGTCTCTGAGGACGGCCCAGTTGGCGGAGCGGACGACCTCGTTGCCCCAGCTCGCCGAGGACTCTTCAGGCGTGTCGCTGAGCCAGAAGCCGCCGGCGTCGAGCCTCTCGAACCTGTCGGCGTCGTAGAAGATGGCGGCAAACTCCTCCACCTTATCCGTGCCGTAGGCCGGCCCCATGATGCGATCGTAGCCGGGGAGATCCTCCTTGTAGACCTCCAGGTTCGGGGCGTGGACTTCCTGGAGGCCGATCAGGTCCGGCGCGTACCTCTTGATGGTGCTTACGTTGAGCCCGGCCCGTCCCTCCCAGGTGTTGATCCCATCCCTGTGGGACGCGCCCCTGACGTTGAAGCTCATGACCCTCAAGGTGCGTCTCTCCATGTGCCCCCTCCTCTACGCCGTCGAGAGGAATATTACCCAAACGGCGCCCCGTCCCTCCACCCCGCGCAGAAAAGTGCCCGGCGGGGTAAGTACCCAAAGGAACGCACAGACGAGAGGAGAATTCTTTGAAGATAGCGGTGCTCACGAGCGGGGGCGTGGCCCCCGGCATGTCGGCGGCCGTGCGGGCGGCGGCGCAGGCGGCTTTCGTGCGGGGCTGGGAAGTCGCGGTGGTCGAAGAGGGATACTACGGGCTGCTGGAGGGCAGCATCCGTCCCGTGGACCGCCGTGAGCTGTGGGGCTTTGTCCAGCAGGGCGGCACGGCCCTCGGCACGGGCCGCTCCTCGGAGTTCGAGGAGGGGGATGAGGGTAAGGAGAAGGCGCTCGGCATCTTGAGAGAGGCGGACATCGGGGGGCTGGTCGTGATCGGGGGCGGCGGAAGCCTCTCCGGCGGCCTGGAGCTCCACGAGCGCGGCATGCCCACCGTCGGCGTCCCCGCCACCATAGACAACGACATCCCCCAGACGGAGCTCTCCATCGGGGTGGACACCGCCCTGAACACCGCCGTCGCCGTCATAGACCGCATAAAGGACACCGCCACCGCCCACCGCAGGGCGATGGTCGTGGGCGTCCTCGGACGCGACTCCGGCTACCTGGCGGTGATGAGCGCGATCTCGGGCGGCGCCGACGCGACGATCGTCCCCGAGTTCGAGACGGACCCGCAGGAGCTCCTCGACCTCCTGAACGAATCCTACGAGAAGGGAAGGCCCCGCTTCACGGTAGTGGTCGCCGAAGGCGCCTCGCCGACGGCGCAGGAGTTCTGCGAGTTCGTCAACGATGCGGGCGGCGGCTACCAGGCCGACCTCACGACCCTGGGCCACATCCAGTCCGGCGGCACCCCCACGGCCTTCGACCGCATCCTCGCCGCCAGGCTGGGCGCCGCCGCCGTCGACGCCCTCGCCGACGACGCCTCGGGCGTCATGGTCAGCCTCTCGGGCGACGAGATCAGGCACGTACCCCTCGAGAAGATCGCCGGCGAGAAGCGGGGCCTCGACCCTGACCTTTACCGACTGGCCGGCGTCCTCTCGGCGCTTCCGGAGGAGTAGTTGTTGTCGTCGGGAGCCGAAGAACCGGGTTCACGGGCACGAGGCCGTGACAGCCGCGACGTGGCCCCGGCGCCCGTCCCGGTACAGACAACCCACCACCCCGTAGGGGCGGGTTTGAAACCCGCCCGCGCCCCGAAAATCCCCCGTCGCTAGAATGGCGGCAGGGATCTTGACGACAGGGGGCCCGCCGTGAGCGTCGTGCTGGAGGCCATAGAGACGAAGAAGCGGGGCGGGACGCTCGCGGAAGAGACCGTCCGGGCCGTGGTGGCCGGCTTTACCGAAGGCTCGGTGCCGGACTACCAGATGTCCGCGCTCCTGATGGCGATCTTTATCCGAGGAATGACCTACGAGGAGACGCTCGCCCTGACGCGCGCCATGGCCCAGAGCGGCGAGGCCTACGCCTTTCCGGACTGCGTGGACAAGCACTCCACGGGCGGCGTCGGGGATAAGGTGAGCCTCACCTCGCTCCCCATCGTCGCGGCGTGCGGCGCCCCGGTCGCCAAGCTCTCCGGGCGCGGCCTCGGCACGACGGGCGGCACGATAGACAAGCTCGAGTCGATCCCTGGTCTCTCGGTCACCCTCTCCGAAGAACGTCTCCGCCAACAGGTCGAGGAGGTCGGTCTCGCCATCGTCGAGGCCGGGGACCTCGCCCCCGCGGACAAGGCCATCTACGCGCTGCGCGACACGACGGGCACCGTAGACTCCCTACCCCTCATAGGCTCCTCTATCGTCTCCAAAAAGGCCGCCACGGGCGCGGGCCACCTCCTCTACGACGTGAAGCGGGGCTCCGGCGCGTTCATGAAGACGCCGGACGAGGCCCGCGGGCTGGCCCGCCTCCTCGTCCGCCTCAGCGAGTCCATGAACATCCGCGCCTCGGCCCTCATCACGAACATGGACACTCCTTTAGGCGCCGCCGTCGGCAACGCCCTCGAAGTCCGCGAGAGCGTCCGCTTCTTGAAGGGGGACCCCGTCCCAGAAGACCTCGCCCACGAGGCCTGCCTCGTCGCCGCAAAGCTCCTCGAGCTGAGGGGCGAGAAGGCCCCGCTCGACGCCGTCGAGAAGGCCCTCTCCTCAGGCGCCGCCTACGAAAAACTGGAGCGGTTCGTCCGCGCGCAAGGCGCCGGCCCCGACGCCCTCGAAAGCCTGCCCATCTCCGGCACGGTCCGCGAAATCCCGGCCCCCCGCGACGGCTACGTCACGGGCTTCGCGGCCCTCGGGGTGGGCCGGGCGGCCCTGGCCCTCGGCGCCGGCCGCACGAAAAAGACAGACGAGATAGACCCCGCCGCCGGCGTGGAACTCCTCGCGAAACCCGGCGACCGCGTGGAGGCGGGCGACCCCGTGGCGAGGCTTCACGGCGAGCGCGAGGTGGATCAGGCCGGGAGGCTCATCCTCCAAGCCATAGAGATCGGGGACGAGCCCCCGGCGCCCGCCCCTGCTATTCTGGACGACCTGTGAAGAGAAGGTTTTAGGCACAAGGCTCTAGGCATTTAGGTTTTCCCTTGAGCCTCGAACCTCGTGCCTCGAACCTAAAACCTTAAGACGACCGAAGGGAGTCGACGTGAGCCCTGTTCATGTTCGCGCGGAGCCGGGAGATTTCGCCGAGAGCGTCCTTCTGCCGGGGGACCCATTGAGGGCGAAGTACATCGCCGAGAACTTTTTTACGGACGCGCGGCAGGTGACCGGGGAGAGGGGGATGCTCGGGTTTACCGGGACCTACAAGGGCAAGCCGGTCTCGGTGCAGACGACGGGGATGGGCTGCCCCAGCGCGTCCATCGTGACGGAGGAGCTTATACAGCTCGGGGCGAAGAACCTGCTCAGGGTCGGCACCTGCGGCGGGTACGACAGGGACCTCCAACTCGGGGACCTGATCGTCGCCACCGCCGCCACCCCGCAGGACGGGACCGTCTCCTCCATTACCCGGGGAGTTCCATACGCCCCGGCGGCCCACTTCGACGTGGTCCACGCCGCCCACCACGCGGCGGAGGGTGCCGGGCGGCGGACGTTCGTCGGCCCGATAGTCTCCTCGGACCTCTTCTACGACCCGACGGAGAGCCCGGAGAAGCTGTGGGGGAACCTCGGGGTGCTGGCGGTGGAGATGGAGGCTGCGGCCATCTTCACGATAGCGGCGATGCACCGCGTGCGGGCCGGCTGCCTGCTCACGGTCTCGGACACCATAGGCGCCGAGGTGGTCAGGATCGGCGACGAGGAGCTGCGCGGCGCCGTGGACAACATGATGGCGCTGGCGCTGGACACCCCCCC
>CADCUT010000216.1 GCA_902805975.1 uncultured Rubrobacteraceae bacterium
TGGGTGGCCCAGTACATCGCGTCGTTGTTCTGGTTGGACCACATCAGGCCCACCTGCGGGGCGGCGGTCTTGCGGTCGAAGGCGACCACCGAGGAGATGTCGTCTGAGGTGAGGTTGGAGGCGCCCCTGACCTGCGGGACGAAGGGTGCGCCCCAGGTGGCGTCGCCCCCCTCCGAGGCGTTCACGTAGACCTTGCCGCCCTTGGCGTAGGTGACCCACAGCTTACCCGTGCTGTCCTTGTCCAGCACTATGGATTCCATGGGACCTCTCGCGACGCTTACGCTCAAGTCGCGGGTGTACCTCCCGGTCGTTGCGTCGTAGCTGTAGCGTCGGACGTAGGCCTTTTCGTCAGCGGTAGCGGTACTGTTGGGCGCGGTCGCCACGTAGAGCTTGGTACCGTCCCAGAGGACGTCGGCCTTCGCGTTGTAGCGCGCCTCTAACAGGGTGCCAGTATCGCTCCAGTTGTGGGAGGCTTGGTCGAACCGGTAGATGTGCCAGTCCCCGTCGCGGCGGTTGAAGAGGGATCCCCACCAGGTTCCGTCGTTGAACCAGAGCTTGCTCTGGTTCTTCTCCCCCGTCGGTCGGGCAGGCTGAGTGCCGAACGAGAAGTCCTTGTGACCTACGTCGGTAGGGACGGCTAGCGCTGCCGAAGCGCTCGGCAAAACCACAAACGCTGTCAGCAGAAGGGTTACTACTGCCCGGACTCCCCAGCTCGGCCTGTACGCTTTAGACATTTTTGTAAGCTCCTTGTTGCGGGAATACTCCCGTTACGTTTGGGTCGTTACAAGAAGATATTAAGGACCGGCGGGGTCAGGTACATCAGCCAACCGGCACATTCTCGCGATGCCGCCGGCCGAACGCGGAGCACATCCCTTAGGGACCGGGCTGGACTAGGAATACCGTACATGCCGGCGCAGAGGTCGGGGCGCAGCGCCGGCCGCGCATGTGTGCGCGCCCGTGGGGCACCGCGTTCAGGGCTCCAGAATCTCCTGGAGGGGGACCAGCTTGTAGTTCTGGTTCGCGGGGGTGCCCTCGGGGGTGGTGTTGGTTCCATCCTGCGCGACGAATAGCCCGCCAGGAAATGCGGGCCCGAGGCCTGCGGAGGTAACGTCTATGCCGTCGGTGTCCGTGACGCCATCGATCTGGTCTCCATCCCCCAGCCAGACGGTTCGGAGGTAGGCGTTGCTCCCACCGCGCCGGTAGACCGTGTACGAGCTATCCCCCTGGCTCGAGGCAAGAAGATGCCCCGTCCCTTCTGGACCGTACGCTATCCCCAATCCCTCCACATCGGCGACGAGATTCCCCTCCGGAGCGGTCGCGTCGACGAGGACCCGGTCGACTCCTTCGCCGGGTTCCGCCGGGAACTTCCAGATCCCCTGGTCCTCCTCTGCGATATAGAGATGGCCGAGGCCATCGTCTGTGACGCAGCCCTCGGCCTGCGATCCCAGGCTGAAGCTGCGAACCCTGTGGGCGTCGATCTGCCCCGTTGCGCTGCCGGAGATTCTCCACTGCTCCACCACAGGCCCGGTCTCGTCCCGGCTGGTAACGAACACGTAGAACTCGCCGCTCTGCCGGCTGTGGTACATGCAAAGCCCGTAGGGCTCGTAATCGACCCGAACCGTGCCCACGAGACCCGCCAGCGTGCCGGTGGCTGGATCGACGCTGTAGAACGCGATCCTTTGGTAGTACTCGGTCCGGTCTTCGGTGGTGTAGTAGCGGCGCCGATCGCTGACCGCCACCAGCGGGGCGCTCCCTTCCCCAAGCGGGAATCCGGCCCGAAGGTCGACGTTGTTGTACCTCGCCGTCTCGTCGCGGTACTGAAGCTGCGTCCCGGCGAGATCATAGACCGCGATCCCGCCGAGCTTGTCGGTCCCGATTATCGTGCTCCGGCTGGGATCCGACGGGTTGACCCAAATCGCCGGGTCGTCGGCGGCATCGCCGCTGTGCGGGACGGGGTCGGTCTCCCCGGCGGGGAACACGGTGCGTTCCGTTTCGCGGGCGGTCTCCAACACGAGCTCCGGCTGGCCGGAAGCCGCCTCTCTTGAGGCGAAGGTCAGGCCGTCGTGGGAGTACTGAGAGAGCCGGAACGAGTAGGTTCCGTCACCGCTTACCAGGGCCGTCACGTCGTACTCGATCCAAGAGTAAGCGGGTATCGCCCCCTGGTCGCCCGCGGGGCGCCCGACAGCGGCCGGGCGGGTATTCCAGGTGACGGAGCCCTCTTCCCAATTGTTAACCACGGGCCACAGCTCCGGTCCGTCCGCGCTCGTCCCTTCGGCGTAGAGGCGAAGCTTGGCACTCGTGACGAGCCCGTCCAGGTCTGAGACCTCGAACCGTAGGTAACTGCGGCGCTCGGCGCCGTAGTCCCGATCTGTCGCCAGGCGCCTGAAGGAGCCAAAGTTCGCATCGGGGTTCGCCTCTTCGACCCGAGCGTCGGCGACGGGCCGAAACGTTTGCGTCGTCGAGACCGTGGCGGTGTTCCCGGAGAGCTCTCGTCCGTCGGCATCGAGCTGCCCCGCGGCCAGAGCCACCGCGCACGCCAGGCCAACAGTCAAGGCAACCCAGAGGTGACGAAGGTTCGAGTTCGTCACCTCAACGGCTTCTGGCGAGGCATAAGAGGATGCGATCTCTACCTCCGCTTTCTACCGGTCGGCTACCAGTGCTCGGTCCGCCCGTGTGGTAGGGGCGCCGCCCGAGCCGAGGACCCCAGGGCTTACACCGCCGCCTTCTCCGCCAGCCCCGTCAAGATCATCCCAGAGGCGGGCAAGGGCCCTTTAGCGAAGAAATTCTCCCCATCGATAGGGAACACGACCTTGGCATCGCCCCCCGGATAGCGTGCGTTCACCAAGCCCACCGCGCCCTCGATGCTCCGGGCCCAGACATCGACCTCGAAGCGGGAGATCCCGCTGAGAACCTCCACCGACACCTTGATCATGGATCCTCCTTTCGGGTTGCTCCGGCCCGACGGGCTTGCGATGCTCACGATCTGCCGTCGGGTCCCGGCCGTCTTGATGGTATTGTGGGTGCCTGCGGCTTCAAGACACATCGGCCGGTCGGCACATCTTGGCGCCCAGCGCTCCCCGGCGGCCTGACCTTCCGTACTTATCCCCTCACATAAGATGCCCGCACGGGCCATCGTTACGGGCTCTACGGGTAGGGTAGTTGGTCCGGCTGTTCTTTAGAAGGGAGCGCGCATCGGTAGGCCCCGCCGGGGAGTCACGCTACCGCCCGCAACAAGACCCAGCACGTATACAGCGCCAGCGCGCACAGACCCAACAGCCCCACCCCGGCAAACCACATAACCGCGAGCACGATCGCCGTCGGCAACTCCAAAAACCTCTCGTATACCCGCACGATCTTGTCCTTGCACGCCATGTTCCTGGGGCCATGATACAGACCGGGGAAGGTCAAGGCGACACCAGGGAGGGAGGCAAGTGTGAATCAGCCGGGAGGGATGAGCTGTCCGCTGGGACGCGCGTGGTCGTCGTTCCAGAGTGGGGGCTCCCGTGGCGGAGAGGCGATCTTAAGGTGCTGCCGGATCGGGTACGAGCCGTCAACGACAGGCGGCGACCCGCCGGGAGCGCTGCGTCGGCTCCCGGCGGGTCGGAGGGTCGAGTTTAATAGGCGTTACGGCTGATCAAGAGGCATTGAACCGTGCGGGCCAGAAGCACGAGGTCGAGCCATACGGACCAGTTGTCCACGTAGTGGGTATCTATCTCTACCCTTTGGGCAAAGGAGGTGTCGTTACGCCCGGTAACTTGCCAGGGACCGGTGATACCCGGCGTGGCGCGAAGTATCTCGTCCTGCGCCGCTCCTATATCCTCCGATTCCCTCGGCAAGTAAGGTCGGGGGCCTACCAGGCTCATCTCCCCGCGCAGGACGTTCCAGAGCTGCGGCAGCTCGTCCAGGCTGGTCTTGCGCAAAAAGCGGCCCACCCGGGTAACCCGAGGATCGCGGCGCAGCTTGTGGTACTCGAGGTACTCTTTCCTCATCTCGGCGTCTTCGGCTAGCATCCGCTGCAACAGCGCCTCCGCGTCGGGCACCATGGTGCGGAACTTGACGCAGGAGAAGAGTTTGCCGTCTCGGCCCATCCGCTTGTCCGCGTAGAAGATCGGTCCCCTAGACTCCACCCGCACGAGCAACGCGAGGGTCAGGAGGAGGGGGGTCAGGAGGATCCCCCCGATCAGGACAGCTGCGACATCCAGCATCCGCTTGGCCCGCTGGGCCCAAGGATCGAGGAGGTTGTGCCTGATCTCGACCCCGAGCGTTCCCGCTATATCCCTGGCCGTCACCGCCGAGTTTGTCACCCCGCGGAGGTCGGGAATGACCACCACGTGCCGGAAATTGGTCCTCGCCGAATCCAAGAAACTGACAAGGTGCTCCTGCCGAGCGTGGGGCATGACGAATATGGCGGTGTCGACCCCGCAATCGCGGGCCAGAGTCGCCGCTTCGTCCAAGTTACCCCCGTGAGGCACGGACTCGAGCATACCCCCCGCCGGGGAGGGCCCGTCGTCGAACACGGCGAGGGGTTCGAAGCCCAGCTGCCACTCGCGCCGCAGCGCCCTGAGCACGCGAGCGCCCGTCTCGCCGGTGCCAAGGACTACGACGGGCTTACCCCACAACGCGGCCCTCATCGCCAAGCGCTTTGCCAGATGCCTCGCTAGGGGGGCGAGAAGCAGGAGGCCCAGGCACCACCCCAAGAGCATCACGCTCGACACCAGGTCTCCGTACCCAAGAGCGAAAACCGAAACGATGGCCAAGGTGGCGAACACGGCGAACGTTTGCCGCCGCAACTCCTCCACCTGAGCCAGCCCGTATCCCGGGTACAGACCCAGTGCCGCCCGCAGTCCCACCCACACGATCACGTTGGGCACCATATCGGCGAGCGCGAACCCCGATATCGGGTCGCTCCCCAGCACGCCGAGGAGCGAGACGGCGGCCAGCCAGACCGCGAACGCAAGCAGCACGTCCGAAAAGACCAGAGCAAGCCTGACCAGCGTTTGCCTTGCGGACTTCAGCGACCTTCCTACGAAGCCACTGGCCAGATCGACGGACTGTACCGCCCTGATGGCCGGACGCACAGCCTCGGTGGTGAGGGTAGTCTGCGCTGTCATGGTTCCTCCTCCTGGCTTCTTGAACTGCGGTTTGGTTAAAGCGATGTTAATGAGCGGCCGTGATAGCCACATCGGCCGGGTGGCACATTTCGCGTCGGCCGGTCGGAGCGAGGAGTTTGCAGCGTCGTTCTCATCTACAACACGAGGCACGCGGCCGCCACGGGAGGTGCACCCCCACGGCCGCTCTCCCTAGCGGCTGCGGCGTACATGGTGTCCGTGGTCCGGGAGAGTTGCCGTCCTCAAGTGGGACAGGTCGCTTGCTACGCCCCCGGACCTTCGGTGCTCAACGGGATGCCTTTCGAGCGTGCTTAAAGATCTTGCTTGGTCTTCCTCCCGTAGACGTCGTCGAGGCGGACGATGTCATCCTCGTCGAAGTCGCCGAAGGAGACCTCGAGTATCCTCACTGGTGCGTTGCCGACGGCCGAAAGGCGATGCGCCGTGCTACGAGGGATAAAGACCTCCTCCCCCGCTTTGGGCCGCATAACGTTCTCCCCCACCTCTACCTGCGCCCCAGCGTCTAGTATCACCCAAAGCTCGTCGCGCCCGCGATGGTATTGCAACGAGAGCACACCGTCCGGCTGGACGGTTATTACCTTGACGGTCGACAACACGTTATGCGTGTACTGTTGGAACTTCCCCCACGGTTTCTCAACCACCGTAGGCTGCGGTGCATGATCGATCACGATACTCCTCTCCGCGTCAACTAACGATCTTGGTGCGTCACGCTTCGGTTTGAGCACGTCGAAGTGTCTCCGGGTAGGCGGGCGCCGATCAGGACGGCACCTCGTGTCTGGGTCGTCCTTTTGACTGTGCTTTTCGCCCGTTCCACCGTTTCCTGCGAGGTCCGACCCGCGAAAACATCGTGCAGGGCAGCGTTGGGTGCGTCGCTCGGGGCCCCGCCCACACACATCACGGGTTTGTCCCCGCTCGGTTCCGCATACGTGCTCCTAATAGCTACCCCCCACGACCGGAGGGCTGTTGGACAGCGTAGATTCGATGTGCTGCCTCAGCTCATCGGTACTGCAAGGCCAGGGGATCCTGCGACCTGACGGGCGGGACCATCTGGGCCATTCTGGCCTACCACCACGGGCGTCGGCCAACTCCAGGATGTGCACCTTGTCTGTATCCGTCGCTTCTCTCAGACCGCGCAAGAGAGCCCCGCGATGTGCAGCGTCACGCTCCAGCGCCAGCAGAAGAACCTGCACGCCGGCAAGCGTCCCCGGTGCGTCCAAAGATGCGACGGGCAGGTACTTCACCTCATAGGCCGGACCCCGCAGAAGCAGCACCAGGGCACGACAGATTATCGGATCCCCGCTCACGGCCAGGGTCGCCTGGTCGGACCTCAGGTCGCTGATCAATTCGATCTCATCGATACACAAAAGGGGTTGTCCATCGACCATCCCTCGCCATCGCCGCACGATCTTATCGGCGTCTATCGTGTCCCGCTGGACGCCACCGCGCATCTGCCGGGCGGCACATCTTTACTTGAAGCGGGGGTCTCCCACGACGACTTGCCCACAAACCATGGGCGTTGCTCTGGTCTTGCCGATCAGTTCGCTTTGCGGCTAGTTCAGCATGCCCCCGACCGTCTGCATCTCCCAGGGCGGGTCGGGCGCCCGGGTTGGGCCGAAACCGCGATGTCCGAACAGGCCGTGCGGCCAGGGGGCGAAGCGTCCCTCGTTACGCTGCAGATCGAAACCTCGAAAGAAGCGGCTTGCGTCGGCCCGGGATCTATCTGGCTCGATGCCCGAGTACCGCGACCAGATCCAGCCGCGTGCCGCACCTCGAGCAACGCGTTATTTGGTGGGCGTGAGGCGCGCCGTCGTTCTCGTCGAAGAACGCCACCGTGCCCAACCGCTCTCCACGCTGTATTACCCTGGCTAGAACGGACCGTCCGCACTCGCAACTGACCCGGAAGGTCTCCTCTAATGTTTCCATTGCTCGCCTATCCTGTACCGTAGCGTACGTGCGCCGGGGCCTGTCACCGGCGAAAACCCGACCTCGGGCTGCTTCAGCATCAAGCGCCTGCAGGTTACACTCCAGGCGGGCGGGCGGTGTTAACGGGGCGCGAACTCTGGGTTAAATATGCGCAACACGCGCGGAGCGCGGGGCCCGGATCTCGCTCGCTGCGGCTGCGTTTGGCCTCTCGGGCTCGCGGCGTCGGATCTATGTCCTCTCCAAAATAGGCCACATGGAGGATGCTCCGCCACGCCTTCGGCAATACCATACCTATAGGTCAGCGGTTAACGGAGGAGTGTGAAGATGGAGGCGGCCAAATTCGTCATCTACCAGGACTTTAATGGCGGGTACAGGTGGAGATTGCGTTCGCGAACGGGCCAGACGATGGCTTCCTCGGTAAAGGGACACAACGAGAAGCGCCAATGCGAAGAGGAGCTGGGACGCCGGAGGCTCGGGTGCCCCGGTGTGCCCGTTCGAGACGCGACCGCCCGGAACCCGATGCGCAGTTTGCTACCTGCAGGCGGTCAAGCGTAACCTCCAGGCCCAAGTACCCTCCGGGGTTTCGGGGGACGGTGTTCACGTCTCGGCAACCCCGGCGAGGCCGAGTTCCTACTCTTCGGTGTTCAGGTCCAAGATCCCTAACTCCAGCGCCTTTACGACCGCCTGGGTACGATCGGATGTTCCCAGCTTGGCTATGATGTGCTCGACATGGTTCTTGGCCGTGCCCAGGCTTATCACCAGTTCTTCGGCGATCTGACGGTTGGTAAGCCCCCTCTTCATCAGCCGCAAGACCTCGAACTCTCTGGGCGTGAGTTGGCCGGAAGAAGGGCCCCCCGCGGGCCGCCGGGGGCCCTTCGCCCCCTCCCCGGCCGCCAATCGCCGGAGCAGCCGTGCCGCGAGCTCGGAATCCAGAGACGACTCGCCCTCGCGTACCCGCCGCACGGCCTCGACGACCTCCTCCTGGGGAGCGTCCTTGAGGACGTAGCCCGCCGCCCCCGCCTTCAGCGCCTCCAGCAGGTAGTCCGGGTTCTCGTGCATGGTTACCATCAGGACGCTGGTCTCGGGGTACCTCTTCTTGATCTCGCTCGTGGCCGCCAGCCCGTCCATCTCCGGCATGCGCACGTCCATGAGCAACATGTCCGGCCGCGTCCGCGAGCAGACCAAAAGCGCCTCCCGGCCGTTGGCGGCCTCGCCGACGACCTCGATGTCGGTCTCGTCCAAGAGCATGTCTTTGATCCCCTCGCGGGCGAGGTCGTGGTCGTCCACGATGACGAGCCGCGTCGTCGTGCGTCCCTCGTTCAGCCCGGATGCCTCGTTTCCCTCCACGCTTCCACCCCAATGCTAGAAAAACGCCGCTAAACCACCCGCGTGCGCCGAACCACCCTATGCCATAAGGCTATCCCCAAGAGGGCGCCCTCGGGATCACCCAAACGGATGATCTTTTCGGGTTTGAGGGGCCTTACGGCCCTGCATCGCGGATGGATCACCTCGCGAACGCCAGAGGCACGTCGGCCACCACCGAGGTGCCGCCGCCGGGACGGCTGTCGACTCGGAGCGTCCCGCCGAGAGCGCTGATGCGCTCGCCCATCCCGGCCAGGCCGACCCGCTCTCCGGGTCCGCTCTCCAGGGGAGGCGCGGCCGGGTCGAACCCTCGCCCGTCGTCAGAGACTACAAGGCGCACCTCCTCGTCTCCGCGCAGCAGCTCTATGCAGACCCGCCGGGCCCTGGCGTGCTTGCGCATGTTGGTCAGGGCTTCCTGGGCTATGCGGTAGAGGGCGATCTCTACCGTCTCGGGCAGACGCTCCTCCCCGGCGGTCTCCTCGTAAACAACCTCGTACCCCTCTTCACGGAGCCGCTCGACCTCGAGGGAGAAGGTGGCCACCAGCCCGAGGTCGTCGAGGGTCGTAGGCCTCAGGTTCGCGATGATGCGCCTGGCGTCGGAGACCGTTCCCCTGACGAGCTTTAGGATCCGTTGCAGGTCGTTTCGTCCCCTCTCCGCCTCGGGCGGGTGGCGACGGGCGAAAGCCTGGAGGTGCTGATGGGCGGCGGCCGCGACCTGGGCCAGCCCGTCGTGAACCTCATAGGCCACCCGGCGGCGCTCCTCTTCCTGGGCCCCGAGCAGCTTCCCGATCAGGTCCTGCAGCATCCGCTCTCGCTCGGCCAGCTCCTCGTAGAGTTGCGCGTTCTCCAGGGCGCTGGCGGACTGGTTGGAGAGGCTGCTCAGCACCTCGACCGTGTCGTCTTGCGCCAGCGACTCCGACCCGTAGGCCTCGAGGACGCCCACGACGCGGTCCTTGACCTTGAGCGGCAGGTACAGCACCAGACCGTTGTTACCGGAGTGCTCGGAGCTTTGCAGGCGGAGCAGGCGTCGCTGCTGATCCTCCAGAACCTCCAGTCGCGCGCGCTCGGCCTCCGGGGAGAATCGGATGCGGGGCCACAGATCCTCCAGCCCTTCCGAACGCCAGATGCGCAGCTCCCCGTCTTCGCGGGTCCTGCTGATGACCGCCGCGGTTAGTCCCGCGACGCCGCGCATGATCTTCAGCAGCCTCGATACGACCTCTTCCGACCGAAGCGTGGAGCCGAGGACCTGGCCAGCCTCCCGAAGCGCCAGCAGGGTGCTCAGGCTCCTGCGAAGGTCCTCTTCTGAGCGGTTCCGCCGGGTGACGTCGTGGGCGACTATGCACATGGCCTCCTTGCCGCCGTACGGCACGAGGCTGACGTTCACCTCGACGTCTATCAGGGAGCCGTCTTTGCGCCGGTACTTTCTCTCGCCTACGGAGTAGCGCCCCCGGTCCAGGATGCGTCGGGTGTTGTCGTCGACGCTCGCGACATCGTGGGACACTACATCGTAGAGGGTCATGCCCTGAAGCTCCTGGGCCGTGAAACCCAACGAGCGCTGCAGCGCCGCGTTGGCCTCCAGGATACATTTGCTTTCGGGGTCGACGATGAAGATGTTTTCGACGCTCTGCTCGACCACGGAGCGGTACAGCTGCTCGCTCTGCCTGAGCGCCTCCTCGGCGTGGGTGCGGTCGCTCACGTCCCGCGAGGAGGTCTGGAGGCGCACGACGTTACCGTCGTTCTCCAAGATAGGCTCGGTGAGCGTCTCGAACCAGGTGTACTCGCCGTTCTTCTTGCGGATCCGGTAGGTTATCGAGGCGCCGATCCCCTGGCGGACCTTGGTGTGTGCCTCCGAGCTGATGCGCTGGGCATCATCGGGGTGGAACAGGGCGTAAGGGTCGGCCCCGAGCAGTTCGTCTGGCTCGTATCCGAGCAACCGCTTGGAGGAGGGGCTGACGTAGACGTAGCGCCCGTCGGGCTCGTGGAGGCAGATCAGGTCGTTCGTCTTCTCCGCGAGCAGTCTGAAACGCTCCTCGCTCTGCCTGAGCGCCTCCTCGGTTCGCCGACGCTCCGTGATGTCGCGGGCATTGACGACGACCCCGCGTATGACGGGATCGTCGAGCAGGTTGACCGCTATGGCCTCGAAATTACGCCAGTCCCCCGCCCTGTCGCGGACCCGATACTCGGCCGACAAGCGCTGCCCGGGTTCTTTCAGAAGCTCCGCCAGCTTGCTTCTCACGGGCCCCGCATCGTCCGGGTGTATAAGGTCGAGGGCAGCCGAGCCCACCCTCTCCTCGGGCCTGAAACCGAGCACGCGCTCTACGGCCGGGCTCTCGTAGACTATGGTGCCATCGGCGTCGAGGATCACGATGATGTCCGAGGCGTAGCGGACCAACGACCTGAACCTCTCCTCGCTCCGCCTAAGCGCCTCTTGGACGCGGTGTTGCTCCGTCGTGTCGGCCGTGTAGAAGCGAAGTAGTTCCCTCTCCGGGACCGAGATGATCAGCTGCCGATAAGCGGACCCGTCGACCTGGATCTCCCGGACGACGGGCCGGCCGCCTCCCCGAATCTCGCGCTCGACCGCCTGCAGGCCTTCGAGAACGGGATGCCGCCGGCCCAGCGTGCCCAAGTCCGGGAACCGCTCACGCGCCGCAGCGTTGAGGTAGGTAAGCTCGCCCCCGACGGTGGTCTCGAATATGGGGTCCGGGTTGAGATTTGGAAACGAGGCCAACCGCACGAGCTCTTCCTCGGTCCCCTTGCGGTGCGTGATGTCCTGGACCGTGGCGACCGTCCGGGATGGCCGCCCGGCCTCATCCCGGAGGAGGGTGGTGTTCACCTCGACCCATATAGTGGTGCCGTCCTTGCGTACGTAGCGCTGCTCATCGGAGTACTCTGAGGTCCTGCCAGAGATCATGCCCCCGAGGCCTTCGGCCTCCCTCTCGCGGTCTTCGGGGTGCGTGATCTCGGAGAACGTCAGACGGAGCATCTCCTCGGCGGAGTATCCGGTGATCTCGCAGAGCTTCGGGTTGACGCGCAGGAAGCGTCCGGTGTGGGGATCGACTTGCGCTTTCCCGACGCCCGCGAGCTCGAACATGGCGCGGTACTCTGCTTCGCTTCTCCGCAGCGCCTGCTCGGCGCGCTCGCGCTCGCTTCGCTCCTCGGATTCGCGCAAAGCCCGGTGAACCGCCGGAGCGAGGCGCTCCAAGCGATGTTTCAGGACGTAGTCCGTGGCGCCCCTTTTTAAGGTTTCGATCGCCGCCTCCTCGCCGAGCGTGCCGGAGACGAGGATGAACGGCACCTCGGGACAGACACCTCGCACCATCTCAAGCGCGGAGAGACCGTCGAAGCCGGGGAGCGCATAGTCGGCCAGGATGAGGTCGAAACCCCCTTTTTGCAGGGCGGCGGAGAACTCGGAGCGCGTCTGCACCCGCTCTATCTCGCAGTCTATGCCGCCCTCGGCCAGGGCGTCGTGCTCGAGTTCGGCGTCCAGACGGCTGTCTTCGAGCTGAAGAACGCGTATCGTGCCCGACCCCCTCTCGTCCCGCCCCACGAGGCCGCGTGCTGCGGTCACCGGTCTTGGTCCGTGGTGCTCGGGAGCTGGTTGAGCGAGCCCCAGAAGAGGCCGACCTCCCTCAGGGCTTCGATAAACCCGTCGTAGCTCATCGGCTTTACGACGTAGGCGTTGGCACCGAGGTCGTAGCTCTCGAGCAAGTCCCTCTCCTCGCGCGAGGAGGTGAGCATTACAACGGGTGTCGTCTTCATGTAAGGGTCGGTTTTGATCCGTTCCAGCACCTCCAACCCGTCCACTTTGGGCAGCTTGAGATCGAGGAGCACCACCTTGGGGTTCGCCTTGGGCCTCGACTCGTGGGTCCCCTTACGGTACAGGTAGTCGAGCGCCTCTTTGCCGTCGTTGGCGACGAACACCTCTGGTATCGGCTGGTTCTCGCCCAGGGCAGCGAGGGTGAGCTCGACGTCGTTCGGGTTGTCCTCGACCAGCAAGATCACGCCGGGATCACCCATCGTCGTTCTCCATAGGCTGGGGCAGCGAGAAAAAGAAGACGGCCCCCTTCCCCTCCTCGCCCTCCGACCACACGCGTCCGCCATGACGGTTGATGATGCGTTGCACGTTCGCTAGCCCGATGCCGTTACCCTCAAACTCGTCCGTAGTGTGCAGGCGTTGAAACACCCCGAAAAGCTTGCTCGCGTATCTTACATCAAACCCCACGCCGTTATCCCGGACAAAGAACACCGTCTCCCGTTCCTCGTGGATGCTCCCGACCTCGATGATAGCCGGGTCGCGGTCGCGCGTGTACTTTATGGCGTTGGAGAGAAGGTTTCCCACGACGAGCCGCAGCATGGAGGGATCGCCGTGAACGTCGGGCAGTACCCCCACCTTCCACTCGACCTCCCTTCCCTCCATCTCGAGCTGAAGTTCGCTCCTCGCCTCACCGACGATGCCGTTCATATCGACCACGGTCTGGCGCATCTCGGCGCGTCCCATCCGGGAGAAGGCCAGGAGGTCATCGACGAGGGTTCCGGCGTGCTCGACCGAAGAGAGGATCGTCTCGAGGTAGCGCAGGCTGACCTTATCCAGCGACGAGCCCGTTCTCCTGCGCAGCATCTGTGCAAAGCCGTCGATATGCCGCAGCGGTGCCCGCAGATCGTGTGAGACGGAGTATGAGAAGGATTCCAGCTCTTTGTTGGCCTCAGACAACTGCGCCGTGCGTTCTTCGATTCGCCGCTCCAGCTCCTCGTTGAGCTTGCGGATCTGATTCTGGTCTCGCGCGCGCTCGCTCGCGTCGCGGTAGTTGGCGAGGATGCCCCCCACGGACGGATCGTCGAGCAGGTTCTTGCCCACCGCCTCGATGTGGCGCCAGGACCCTTCGGCGTGCCGCAGGCGGAACTCGGCCCTCACGTTGACGCCCGGGTTGGCCAGGGCCTCGATAAAGAACTCGCGATTCTGATCGATGTCGTCCGGGTGGACCAGTGGCGACTCGAAGACGTTCTCGCCGATCCTGCCTTCGGCCCTGTAGCCCAGTATGCGCTCCACCGAAGGACTCTGGTAGAGGATATTTCCTTTTGCATCGAACACGCTGATCATGTCCGAGTTGTTCTGAACCAGCGCCCGGAATCGCCTCTCGCTCCGGCGCAGGTCCTCCTCGATCCTGCCGCGCTCCGCGACCTCCCTCTGGGCCCTGCCGTAGAGGCGGGCGTTATCTACCGCCAGGGCGGCGTGACGGGCCAGTTCCTCGGCGACCCTGAGGTCGGATGGCTCGTAGCGTCGTCCCGACTCGGCCGAGACGAGGGTGATCGCGCCCAAGGTCTCCCCGGCGGCGTTGAGCGGCACGATCATGGCCGAGGTGAAGCCGACCTTGTGGATAATGCGGAGTTGCTCCTCATCGCGGGCAGAAGCCTCGATCATCTCGTCGGTGATCTCGGGCAGAAACTCGGGGCGGCCGGTCCTCAGCACCTTGGGGACCCCGGTTAGGGCATCGGGGTCCGGCGGGTAGCGTTCCTGGAGCTCGCGGGCCCAGACGACCTTCTCCGGGTCTTGGTGGGCGATGGCGAGCCGCTCGATCGATCCGCCCTCTCCGAGTACATCGACGGCACACCAGTCGGCCAGGTGGGGCACCGCGAGGCGTGCCACGCTGTCGAGCGTGGCCCGGTAGTTCAGCGAGGAGGCCAGCACCTCGCCCGCGCCGGCGAGAAAGCGCAACGTCTCGTCTGCCCGCTCGCGCGCGATGGCCGCGGCGAGAACGTTCGCCACCGATTGCAAGAAGCTTCTCTCGCCCTGCGCAAAGACCCTGCGCTCCCTGCTATAGGCGCCCAAGACGCCGAACGGGCGTCCTCCGGGGCTGACGACCGCACCCGCACCGCTCACCACCTCGTGCTCGCGCAGCAACGAGGAATCGCGGAGGGGCACTCCTGTGCGCAGGTCCTCAAACGTCATATGCTCCAACGGAAGGGGCGAACGACCCGCCCCCGAATCGGCAGCCGCGCGGACCGTTGCGCGGCCGACGAGCCCCTCCTTCCAACCCGCGCCCGCCCGCAAGAGAAGACGCTCGTCGTCAGGCAGCATCTCCAAGACGCCACAATACTCGACTTCCAAGACGTCGACGACCAGCCGGACCGCGGCTTCCATAAGCGCGGGGAGGCTCCTCTCCGTCAGCGCCCGCTGGCCAAGCTCCGCGACGGCTCGCTGCTCGCGTGCTCGCGCCCGGACCTCCTTCTCGCCCCCCTCGGCCTTTAACGCCTGCGCCTCCGCGCGGCGCCTCGCCGAGCGCGTCATCTCCACGAGCGCGCTGATCAGGATTCCCTCGAGGACGAAGAGGGCCCAGCGAAGGTCTTGGGCAATGTTGACGATCTGCAAGGCGTTCCCCGAGAAGAGAAAGAAGTAGCCCGCCAGCACCGCCGAGAGGACGGTCGCCAGGAGGCCCGGCCACAGGCCACCGAACCAGGCGGCGACCATCACCGCGGCGAAGAACAGCAGGAACGGGCTGCTGCGCGCGTCCCCCCCGATCAGGGGTACGAACACCAACTGCAGCGACAGCGCGAGTCCGACCGCCAGCACCGCCACGGCGTAACCGAGCTGTGGCCGAAGCCTCGAACTCAAGACCGGCTGGGTCCTATCGCGACGCACCGGCCGGGCTCGATCCCTGCTCTGTGGGGGGCAGATCGGGGAGCGTTCGAGATGGCGCCCTCTGGACGAGACCTAAAGGGTCCGACCTTCGATGCCTCCTCGTGACCGAGGACTCCGCGCCGTACCGGCGCCGGAACCACGCCCCGACCGTAGCCCGACCGCACGCTTCTTTGTCGCGTTTTAAGGTTACCGTCCTTTCGACGCCGCCCCGCCGATCTTCGTGGTAGCCGGGAGGAACGCGCGCCGCATCGTCGGTCTTACCTTTCACCTCAAGGAGCCGCCCCTTCTAGCAGCCGGCAACACGCAATATCTTAAGGAAGGACAAACGTGGGGGTATCCGCCATACGGCCTATCTCGCCGGGGGCGGCCAAGATCAGCCGTAGAGGTTTTCGGCGTCCTGTGCTCGTCCCCGTGCCGAGATGCGCGACGGCCGACAACCCGGTCACCTTTGGGAGACGCGCACATCCGAACAAGCCTGCGCAGAGATCACCTCCCTTGCACGCCCGGGCAAGGCATCAAAATCGGCGGGTAGGCAGTCTACCCTTCGCGATCCTACTCGCCCTGTACCCCAGGCGTACTCTCAACGTCATCCGTCGAACCGGATACCCTCTGAGAGCCTCCAATAGTCTGTAGGGGGTAAGGGTTCGCAGGGGTCGCACCCGTGCTCATCCTGCCACTCTCGCACCTGCCGGCAGGCCTCCTCCAGCACCCATTATCCCACGAGGACCATGAGCCCCGTCTCCTCAGCGATCTCGATAAATGCCTTTGGCGAGAGTAGGCCCCGCTCCGGGTGCTACCAGCCCACGAGCGCCTCTACCTCCACTATCCTGTCCGTCTCGAAATCCCCTAGACTGGGACATCACCTTCTCATCGTCTTCGTGTCAGGCGTTCCGGCTCCGCGAAAGAATCGCGGAGTGCCCGGAGCGCCTTGGACAGGTCTGTCCGCGGCGGCCCGAGTTCCCCGCACCCCAAGCAGCGGGCGCGTCTTTGATTTCCAGCGCCGGTCGTCACCCAGGCGGGGTAGAGATGCCTGCAACGCCAATTTGCCGGTTCTGTCCGCACCGCTTCGGCCATACGGGTCCTTCCCTCTGCCCACATTCTTTTGTGCCCGCAACCGTAGCCTGCGGGGGGATCGGGCGCGTCCCCCGAACGGCCTATCTTCTCGGGTCTTGGAGACGGTCATCAACAACTCGGGGGGCACGTCCAGGAGCGGTCTCGGTGTCTGCCCAGACCCGGATGTACATGCTCATCTTGTCAGGTAGACCGGAGTCCCGAGCTTGCCCAACCCTCGGCCCGGACGTAGGGTTCCGTCCGCCGCCGTGCAGGTGGTAAGCGGGAACCTGGCCGGCTCGTGATCTCGCGCGGGAATACGCATCCACGCGCTGCGGTAGGGTGTTCTATGGTCGCACAGAACGCCAACCCATGCCCTAAAGGGGACTCCGGCGTTACGCGCCACCCTCCCTGCCACCACCGGAGAGCGGCGCGGCTTCATGCCGCCAACCTCGTCTACGGACGTTGGTGGCCACTTACATACTCGATATCAGGGCGATGCGAAATGCTCTTTGCCGGGAGTACTCCTGGTCGGTAAGCTCTCTGATCCGTTCGATGTCCGCCAACGCGCTCAGACCGTCTTCCAGGTGGGGCCTCAGATCCCGCAAGCTATCGCTCGCTGCCTCCCCGACCGCGTGTGTGGGGTACTGCCGCGACAGGCAACCAACCGTCTCCCGTAAGAGCTTGTCCGTGACTTCAATCGTTCGCTCGGGGCAAGACTGCTCGTCGTACCTGCCTTCCTTTGAGGCTCGGTGGGACATCGTTTTCTCCAACTCTTCCGCCCGTCAGGAGTACCAATGGTAGGCAAAAGCGTCGCCGTCGTTATCACCCGGATGGGGTATCTTTGCATCCCACAATTTGCGTACCTTCGCACCCCCACAAACTGCTTATGCCGTCCTTCTGGTAGACCGAGCGGGTGTTCCCGCCCGGAACTCTGACAGCAGCGCCACGACCAACGCCATCTCGAGGTACTACTTGGGGGGCGGTTCCGCGACGCCGACGTTCCTGGCAGACAGGCGGGCACCGCGAGACACGCCGCGCCCCGAGCACTCGAGCCACGGATCTAACCCGCGGGTAATCTTGGGTGCCCTACGGCGACTCGTTGAAGTTGAGCCAGTACCACCCGAGGTACTGCATCGCCTCGGAGAACCTATCGAAGTTGGCCGGTTTCGTGACGTAGGAGTTGGCGCCGAGCTCGTAGCCTTTGACGACGTCTTTGTGCTCGTTTGATGAGGAGAAGAGGATGACGGGGACGAGGTGCGTCCGGTCATCGTCGCGCAGTTTTTCGAGAACCTGGTGGCCGTCCAGCCTGGGCAGGTTGACGTCCAGGAGGACGAATTCGGGGGTCGAGCTGGCGTCGCGGCCGTCGTAGGCGCCGGTGCCGAACATGTAGTCGAGGGCTTCCTCGCCGGTCCCGGAGACGATCACGTCGTCCACCTCGGCCGCTATGCCGTGCTTGCGGAGGGCGCGCATCGCCAGGATCACCTGGTCCTCGTCGTCCTCAACGAGCAGTATCGTCTTCTCGCCCACGCTTCCCCCTCGCACGATAGCTGGCGGCGCATTATAGCGGCCCGGGACCTTTCCAGCCACGAGAAAGCCCCCGGCGTCTCCGCCGGGGGCCAGGATACCGAAGAACGGGGTCTCTTTTTAGGCGACGCTCTCTTTGACGTCCTTCTCGGCCGTCCAGACGCCGGGGTCCTCGGCGTATTCGGCCTCGCCCTGCTCCTCGAGCCATCTCTCGGCGTCGATGGCGGCGCGGCAGCCGTCGGCGGCGGCGGTCACGGCCTGACGGTAGCGGGTGTCGGAGACGTCGCCCGCGGCGAAGACGCCGGGGACGCTCGTCATCGTGTGCTCCTTCTGGAGCAGGTAGCCGGAGCCGTCCATCTCCAGCTGGTCCACAAAGAGGCTCGTCGCCGGAGCGTGGCCGATGGCCGCGAAGAAGCCGTCGACGGCTAAAGTACTCTCCTCGCCGGTCTTCGCGTTCTTGATGCGGACGCCCTCGACGGTGGTCTCGCCCAGGATCTCCTCGACCGTCGTGTCGGTTATGAAGGTGATCTTCTCGTTCTTCCTCGCCCGATCCAGCATGATCTTGGACGACCGGAACTCGTCGCGACGGTGGATGAGGTAGACCTCGTCGGCGAACTTGGCGAGCACGCTCGCCTCCTCCATCGCCGTGTCCCCGCCGCCGACGACGGCGACCTTCTTGCCCCTGAAGAAGAACGCATCACACGTCGCGCACCCGCTGACACCCTTGCCGAAGAGCCGCTCCTCGCTCTCGAGCCCCAGCCACTTGGCCTGAGCGCCCGTGGCGATGACGACCGTCTTGGCGAGCACCGGCTCCTCCTCGCCAGCTCCGCTTCCTTCGGCCCACAGCCTAAACGGGCGCCCGGAGAGGTCCACCCTCTCCACGTTGTCCGGGCGCATCTCGGCCCCGAACCGGGCGGCCTGCTCCTCGAACTCGTCCATCATCTCAGGACCCTGCACGCCATCCTTGTAGCCGGGGTAGTTCTCCACGTCGGAGGTGAGCATGAGCTGTCCGCCGCTCTCAAAGCCCTGGAAGACCAGCGTCTGAAGGTTCGCCCGCGCGGCGTAGAGCGCGGCCGTGTACCCGGCCGGCCCCGAACCAATTATCACGACGTCGTAAGTCTTCTCCGGCATCTTGCACGCTCCTCGCGTATGAAATCTCCAACCTCTATGATTCTAGTACATCTTGCAAACCGTACGCGTCAAACGTTCACAATGGGAAGGTCTCAGGCTTCAGGTCTCAGGCTTCGGGCCCGGTCAGCGAACCTCGCGCGTCAAGCGCTCTTCGGGCGGCCTCTTCCGGGGTGGGGGCGCGGGCGGTCAGGTGGCCCATCTTGCGGCCTGGGCGGGGTTCCTTCTTGCCGTAGAGGTGGAGTGAGACGCCGGGCACAGCGAGGGCGGCGGTCCAGTCCGGCTCGCCGCCCGTCCAGAGGTCGCCGAGGAGGTTCGCCATCGCGGCGGGCTCGGGGCGGTGAGGGCTGCCCAGAGGTAGGCCGCAGACCGCGCGGAGCTGTTGCTCGAACTGACCCGTGGCGGCGCCCTCGATCGTCCAGTGGCCCGAGTTGTGGGGCCTGGGCGCGATCTCGTTGACGAGTAGCCCCCCGCCGGTCGTCAGAAAGAACTCCACACACGCCGTCCCGACGATCCCGAGCTCCTCGAATATGCCGGCGGCTATCTCGACGGCCTCTTCTTCAACTTCGGGCGGGACCCCGGCGGGCGCGACGGTAAGATCCAGGATGTGCCGGTCGTGGGTGTTGCGCACGGCCCCGTAGTGGGCGAAGGAGCCACCCGTACCGCGGGCGGCGACGACGGAGAGCTCCATCTCGAAGTCCACCCACCTCTCCAGCACGGCCTCCCCGCCGAGGGCGTCCCACGCGGCGCCGGCGTCTTCGGGGGCGGAGATCCTCGTCTGTCCCTTGCCGTCGTAGCCGAAGCCAGCCGTCTTGAGCACGGCCGGGACCCCGACCTCCCCTATCGCGGCGTCCAGCGAAGCCCGGTCCGGGACCGCCCAAAACGGCGCCACGGGGAAGCCCGCGCCCCGCAGGAACTCCTTCTCCCTGAGCCGGTTCTGCGTCGTCCGGAGTGCCCGCAGGCCGGGCCTGACGGGTGCTCGGGCCGAGATCTCCTCGACCGTCCCGGCCGGGATGTTCTCGAACTCCAGCGTGACGACGTCCACACTAGCGGCGAAATCGCGCGCGGCGTCGAGGTCCTCGTAGGGGGCGCTCCACTCGCGGCTGGCGACCCTGCCGGCCGGGCTGTCCCGCTCCGGGGAGAAGACGTGGACCCCGTAGCCCATCCTGCGGGCGGCGAGGACGAGCATCCGTCCCAGCTGGCCGCTGCCGAGCACGCCAATGGTGGCGCCGGGCAACAACCGGCCGCTCAAGCCGGCCCCGGAAGCTCGGAGCTTGCCGCCTTCTCGGCCTGCTCCCCGCGAAAGCGCCGGAGGTCTTCGCGTAAGCGTGGTCGCGTGTTGGCGAGGATGGCGACGGCGAGGAGGGCGGCGTTCGTGGCGCCGGCCTTCCCTATGGCGAGGGTCCCGACGGGTATTCCGGCGGGCATCTGGGCGATGGAGAGGAGGGAATCCATGCCCTTGAGGGCCCGGCTCTCGACGGGAACGCCGAGCACGGGGACGGTGGTGTGGGCGGCGATCATGCCCGGCAGGTGGGCGGCACCCCCGGCGCCGGCGACGACCACCTCAAGCCCCCGGTCTTCGGCATCCTTCGCGTAAAGGGCCATCAGGTCGGGCGTGCGGTGGGCGGAGACCACCCGGCGCTCGTGCGGCACCCCGAAGCGCTCCAGGGTCTCGGCCGCGTGGCGCATCGTCTCCCAGTCCGAGGCGCTGCCCATCACCACGCCCACCAGGGGCTCTTGCGTTCCTCTATCTTCCATCGTCCTCCCCGGCTCTTTCGGGCCAGTATACGCACCATCCCGGGCCGAACTCCTCCGCCGGGAAAAGATGTAACATGGCGGGGGATAGGTTAGGAGAGCATGCGGAAAGACGCCAACATACGCTGTCCGCGACGGACCGTGCCGGAGGTTGCATCGTGAGCCTGACAGAAGAACGTATCCTGGTCGAGACGGTGCCCGGTTCGGAGGACGAGCTCGGGCGTTTCGCCCGGCTGCAGGAGAGGCTCGAGCCGCTCTCCCGGAAGCTCGCCGCCGACCCGCGCGCGCCCCAGACCGTGGTCGTGGTGCCGAGCCTCTCGCTCGACGCGGAGGAGCTTGCCAAGATCTCTGGTGTTCACCACTACGAGGAGCGGCTGCTGTGCATGCTGATGTTGCTGCGCAGGCCGCAGACCAACGTCGTCTTCGTCACCAGCCAGCAGATCTCGACGGCGATTATCGACTACTACCTGCACCTTCTGCCCGGCGTCCCCCTGCGCCACGCCCGCAGCCGCCTCACCCTCCTCTCCTGCCACGACGCCTCGGACGTGCCGCTTACCCGTAAGATCCTGGACAGGCCGCGCC
>CADCUT010000217.1 GCA_902805975.1 uncultured Rubrobacteraceae bacterium
CCGCCCGTCGTGGTCGAGCAAGATCCGGCGGAGATCCCCTACGACCCGCGCTTGGTACTCGTCGCGTTCCATCTCCAAAGCGTACCAAGGTATTCATCCAACCTCGGGGAAGGTTCGATACTGTGAAGTTTGGCCTGAGGGAGTTCTAGGAAGTTCGCATACGAGGACATATCGGGGTCCCAAGTCTGTGACCCCGGCTCGGGCAAGGAAAGTCCGCCGGTTATGGCGCAGGCGCCTCGAACTCGAAGGCCCAGGGGCCGCGGACCATCTCCCCGTCGCTGACCGGGTTGAGCTCGACTTGCTCCACCGTCACCGAGGAGGGGCCAGCCGAAGGGTCGTTCCTGAAAACCATCTCCACGCAGTCTCCCTTCCCCTTCAGCCACCTGAAGCTTTGGTAACTCAGGTCCCTTCCGCCGGAGAACCAGCCGCGCACGCCTTCCCTAGGCTCCATGCAGATCACCGCCTCCGGCTGGCCCGGTGAGTACGTCACCCGCTCCAGGGTGAGCGTGATCCCACCGGCCGTGGACTTCCGGTTCACCTCGACGCCCCTGGCCGGCCGCACGGGCGCCTCAAACTCAAAGGTCAGGGGCTTGCCGACTCGCCGAAACTCGTCGCTGTCGGCCCCTAGCCGGGTGACCGGCACCTCTGCGACAGGGATCTCTAGGCGGAAGCCGTGCTGGCCGTCCGGCTTCGAGGTCCAAGTCGGCCCGCTTGAGCCCTAGGAGCTCGCTTCGTCTCAGCCCCGTGTGCACCGCGGCGACGTAGAGGGCCTCCAGGCGGTCTCCGGAGAGCGCTGAGAAGGGCGCCGCCACCTCTCCCTGGGCGGTACGAAGAGTAAGTGACGGACGTTACCATGGCGACCAAGCTGCTGGAGCTGGTCTACACAGACGCCTGCGACGCGGTCTTGCTGATGACGGGGGACACGGACTTGGTGCCGGCGGTGAGGACGGCGCGCCACGCACCAACCCAGAAAGACATCCGTTTCTCGCCCTTCCTTACAAGCGGCACAATCGTGAGCTACGCAGGATGGCTCCGAACTCCCCGAGGATCGGCAAAGAAAGGTTCGCGAAGTACCAGTTCTCCGATCCTTACGTAAAGTCAGATGGGAGAAAGCTCGCCAAGCCATCTCACTGGTGATTGCCAAGCGCGGCTAGCGCGCCGGCCCGCACCCCGCCGCCGTCCCGTAGGGCGAGTACGCCAGCCCCGCCTGGTCTGTGAGCTCCTCCCCGCCGCCTGGCGTGTGGGAGCAAGAAGGAGGGCCGGAGCCCCGTAGGACACCGACCCCAGCGCGCCTAGCGGTGGGACATGCGGTAGCGCACCTTCTCGCAGTCATCGGCCACCAGGTCGCCCCGGTCGGCGTGCACCCGGTCCACCCCCGGGCCGCACCCGATGACGTCTTGGGCGGGCTTGTAGGTCATCGAGAAGATCCTGTCGTTGCCCCGCCCGCCGTCGATGGTGTCAACTGAGTTCTCGGGCGAGCCGTGGTCGCCCAGGCCGTCGCTGATGAAGTCCTCGCCTTCGCCGCCGGAGAGGGTATCCGGGCCCAGGCCGCCCTGCAGGTAGTCGGGTCCGTCTTCGCCGGAGAGGGTGTCAGCACCCGTGTCCCCGTTATCCGTGCCCGAAGGCCCCGTAAAGCCGTAGCCGACGAGAACGTCCTCGCCAGCCCCGCCGCTCACGGTGTCGTCGCCGAGGCCGCCTATGAGCAGGCGGTCCCCGCCGCCGAGGCCCTCTATGGAGTCGTCACCGCCCTTGGCGTCCAGGTGGTCGGCCCTGTTCGTGCCCACCATCGTATCGTCCTCGGGACCCCCGCTCTTCTCGATCGCCAGCGCCACGCCGCCGACTAGTAGCAGGGCTAACGCCATCGAAGCCAACAACAAACCGCTCTTTCTCATTCCTCACACCTTTCTGTAGCGGGCCGGACGAAAGAAAGGTGTGCAGACCCCCGCCCCTGTGCGTGGCAGGAATCGTAACATCCCAAACTAGAGAAGCGCATCCCCCAAATGGGCTATTTCTCGCCTCGGCGAAAGGTTCGAGGTCCCGAGCTTCCCCCTCGCCGTCAGGATCGCGGGTCGGGTCGGCCCCTCCTCGGCCCTCCGCCTCCGCCACTCCGCCAACCTGTCGAGCTCTCGTCAGAGAAGGTGGCTATGGCGGGCGTGACCATGGCTCTCCTTTACTTCCTCGTCCACAGGCTCGACGGGATAATCCGGGTGTAGGGCTTCGCGCCGCCAGCGACCAACGCCCGGCACCCATCATTCTCTGTGCGGTCGAGCGGGTGGGCGATAGCGCGTCGGAGATGTGAAACTGGGTCTGTCGCTCGGAGAGACCCGTGCAGCAAGTGGGCATGGACGAACAGGAGGGCGAGGCGTTCATCATCGAGCTCGGAGGTCGGAGCGCGGTTCTCGACCTTGGGGGGGACAAGAACGTGGGAGACGTTCTGGACGACACGGGGGTGCCAGCCTACGAAGCAATGCGACCCGCCGCTGTAAGCGTGTGAGCGCCCTACTCCGCCGCTACCGCGCCCTCTGCGAGCTCGGCGTCGGCCGGATCGCGTCAACGCAGGCGGGTCTCACCTGGCGGACCGAATGGCCTCTTTCCATCCACATTCGCGCATACCTATCCGCGGGCACAAGATCTTGTGGCGTCTTCCGTGGCTCCCGACGTCGGAAACGAGCCTTAGTCACTCCATCAGGCCGGAGCCATGCGAGATTCTGGATACGGACATCGGAAAATCTGCCTTCTAGGCAGTCGGGTGGATAAGGGTTAGAGGAAGGGCCGGAGCTGTGCCCCGGCCCAGAGATATAATCTGCGTTCCCTACGACCCGTCCGTCGCGTCCCCGATCGTCGCCTTGGTGACCGCGGTGGCGACATCGGAATACGATCCCCCTCCGCAAGCGGAGCCTCCGCCCTAAGGGGCCACGGCAAGCTTCTTCTCGCAACCCTTGACGGTGTCCGTCCCTCTGTCGAACTGGGCAAAATCCTTCTCGCCCTTGCCGCAGTTGATTATGTCCTCCTTGTCGTCTGCGGCATACACGCGGTCGTTGCCGCCCTGGCCGTAGCTGCGGTCCACCGGCTCCCCATCGCTTATCGCGCGAAGGTCGTTGGCGGCCGCGTCGATGTGGTCGTTGCCCCCACCGCCGTAGACCGTGTCGCTGTCTTCCGAACCTTCGAGGTTCACACCATTAGAAAAACCGACGCCGTCGTTGCCGGGGCCGCCGTAGATCGTGTCGTCGCCTGCACCACCCTCGACGGCGTCGTTGCCCTCGCCGCCGTAGATGGCCGCGCCGTTGTTGGCACCGGTTCCATTGCCAATAAGGTCGTCGCCGGCCAGGGCCCTCACGGTGTCGCTATCTTGGGGGTTTATGGAGTCGGCTTCGGGGGTGCCCAGGCAGGGGTCGGTTGTGCATGTAACCATAACCTTGGCCGCCAGCGCCACACCCGAGCCCACAACCAGCGCCGTGGCCATAGCCACCAGCAGCAGCATCGCCCGCTCTCTCATCTGTTCTCTCCGCCTTTCTTTAGTGGGGCGGAGGAAAGGTGTGCCCCCCGCCCCGTGCTTGCTATAGCGCCGCAAGTATCGGGGTGGTATAGGGCCGGGCGCATCCCCCATATGGGCTAGGTTTGCTAGTACCTTAGTCGGAGGACTTTCGAGAACCCCCTGAGGGCGAAGTTCACCGCAACCGAGCAGAGCGAAGTCTGACAAACCGGGGTACACGAGCTTGGGTTACTCGCCGTCTGCGCAGCGGATCATCTATGAAAAATAGACGCTGAACCCTCTACTGTTGCCCTACTGCTGCCAAAGGCCCCCGATGACAACACCGGGGGCCTTTGGTTTTTCTGCTATTTGCAGGTAATTCCAGGGCGCGCTCGGCAGGACTCGAACCTGCGACCTCCTGATTCGTAGGCCGAAGTGGCAGGTTTCTGTTGGTGCTTCCAAGGGAAGGAATTCGCCTATTTTCGCCAGGTAAGACCTGCCCTAGATTCTCCAAGATGTTCGTGGAGAAGGTACGGTTGCAGCGCGTTGCAGCAGAGCTTTGTCAACTCTCGCATGCGGGCAACCCCGCAGACTAGGACACAAACCCTGTCACGCGGGGGTGCCGCGAGGCCGGCAGGAAGAAGCTAGGCGAATGGACCGACCAAAACCGAGCGGGGCAGCTCCGCGATCATCCTTCCGGGCGGCCATCATCAGCCTTTAGGCCAAGGCAAGCCCTCCGCGGCATGCGATGATCGGTCTGTGTTGCCAGCGCCGGGAAGGTGGTCACGTGAGAAGGTTGGTGGGCAGCAAAGCGGAGGCGGCTGCGCTGGCTTTGGTGGCGCTGCTGTTGCTCGGGAGCGCCGCTTTGGCGCTCCTTGGGTACGTCGTGTGAGACCTAGCCAAAAACCCTGCAACGCCCGCGCGGAGCGAGGCCCGGCAGAACGGAGTCGCTGGTAAGATGCGGGCGAGCAAGAGAAACGAAGGAACCACGAGCCGTAGAGGAACTCGGAAAGGCTTTCTGCCCGCGCTGCTGACGGCTCTGCTCGTGGCAGCATTCTTCGCTCCCCGGCGGCGCAGGAGCCCGAGGGCGAACCCATTTACACCACGCAGGAAGGTTTGAGTGATCCGAATGCGGGTCCTCCCTTGCTGTAATCGCTCGGGAGGAACCACGA
>CADCUT010000218.1 GCA_902805975.1 uncultured Rubrobacteraceae bacterium
GTCCAGACGGTGAGGGGAACGGTACATGTACAAAGAGATCTACGTCCCGGTCGATAACTCGGACTACTCCAACCAGGCGTGCGTCATAGGCGTCGACGTTGCGCGGCAGTTCGGGGGCAGGGTCGCGGGTTGCCACGCCTACGCCGCCAAGATGCACGACGTCCGATTTCGCCAGATGGAGTCCGGCCTCCCGGAGGAGTTCCGCGACGAAGACGAGATGAAGCGCCAGCGCAAGATCCACGACCAGTTGATCACCAAGGGCCTCGAGATCATCACCGACTCCTATATAGACGTTTTGGAGCCGCTCTGCGAGAAGTACGACGTCGAGCTGGTGCGTCGCTCCCTCGAAGGCAAGAACTTCAAGGTGATCGTCGAGGACGTCAACGAGAACGACTTCGACCTCGTCGTCATCGGCGCCATGGGCATGGCCGCCGTCAAGGACACGGTGCTTGGCACGGTGACCGAGCGGGTCGTCCGGCGCCTGACCAAGGCCGACACCCTGATCGTCAAGGACCTCGACCGCAGCCCCTTCGAGCACATCGTCGTGGCCGTGGACGGCTCGGCCAAGTCCCTGGGCGGCCTCAAGCGGGCCATAGAACTCGCGCGCGAGTTCGGCGGCACCGTCGAGGCGATCTCGGTCTTCGACCCGTACTTCCACTACGCGATGTTCCACTCCATCGCGGGCGTTCTCTCCTCAAAGGCGCAGAAGGTCTTCCGGTTCAAGGAGCAGGAGAAGCTTCACGAGGAGATCATCGACTCGGGGCTCGCCAAGATCTACACGGCCCACCTCGAGGTCGCCAAGAAGATCGCCGAGGACGAGGGTGTCGAGCTCAAGACGACGCTGCTCGCCGGCAAGCCCTTCGAGCAGACGATGAAGTACGTCAACGAGGTCAACCCGACGCTCGTGGTGATGGGCCGTATCGGCTACCACTCCGACGACGAGATGGACATCGGCGGCAACACCGAGAACATGATGCGCTATCTGCCGACGAACGTGCTCATAGGCAACTACGAGTACCAGGCGCCCGACCTCTACACCGCAGAAGAGCACATGACCTGGACCGACGAGGCCTATGAGCGCCTCGACCGCATCCCAGGCTTCGTCGTCGGGATGGCCACGGGCGCGATCATCCGTTACGCCATCGAGAAGGGCTACACCGTCATCACGACCGGCGTCATCGACGAGGTCATAAAAAGCATCCTCCCCCCGGGCGCCATGGAGTCCATGCGCGCCATCGGCGACCAGATGCGCGAGGCCGAGGCCATGGGCGAGGAGAAGCCCATCGACTCCCTCTTCAAGGACTTCGACGAACGCACGGCAGACAAGGCCAACGGCAACGGCGCCGCCAACGGCAAGGCCAACGGCAACGGCCACACCACCGGCAACGGCGAGGTCACGAAGGATGAGATCCTGGATGCCGGCCGCGGCGGGTTCGGCCGGAGCGAGGACCAGGGCGACATAGCCGGGGTCTCCGCCGACGTGCAGGATGAGATCCACCGCGCGGCGCAAGGCCAGGATCGCTTCGAGTGCGACGTCTGCCGCTACGTCGCCAAGGGCAAGCCTGCCAAGTGCCCGGTCTGCGGCTCCGGCCCGACCCACTTCCACGCGGTAGACGCCGAGATCGCCACGACGAGCGGCGACGAGACCATGAACCTCTCCGAGGTCTACGACGGTCGCGAGCTCCACTGGACGGAGGACGCGACGGTCCTCCTCGACTCCCTCGAAGAGTGGCAGGAGAAGCGCCGCGTGAGGGCACGCGTCGAGAAGAGCGCGCTCAAGAAGGGCTACTCCACCATCACCCGCGAGTACGTAGAGCAGCAGTACCGCGAGGAGACCGGCCGTGAGGCACCCGAGGTCAAGTCCGGCGGGTGCCCCGTCTCCCACGCCAAGCAGAAGGTCCAGGAGACCACGGGTGCTGCCTGCCCCATCGACCACTCCGCCTTCCAGAAGGCCGGCGAGGAGTTGAAGGTCCCAGAGGGCGGCTCCAAGGAGTTCACCTGGACCGACGAGGCCATAGCACGCCTCGACCGGGCGCCCAAGGGCTTCATGCGGAACATCTCGCGCAACATGACCGAGAAGCTCGCCCGCGAGCGCGGCGTCACCCGCATAGACCTCGCCCTCGCAGAGGACGCCCTCAGCGGCGCCCGCACCACCATGGAGGACGTCATAACCGGCAAGGTCTCCATAGCCGACCTCGCCAAGGACACCGGCGAGCCCATCGAGGCCGAGAACGGCGAGGCCCCGCACCCGCCGATGACCGTCACGATGGCTTGCGGCACCTGCGGCGAGACCATGCAGGGTATACAGCCCCCCGAGGAGTGCCCCGTGTGCGGCGCCCCGGGAGAGGAGTTCGAGCAGAAGTAGAAAGAAGGTTCTAGGTTCTAGGTTCTAGGGGTGTGTGTTCGGGTCCGGGTCCCGTCCACGCACCCCTAGAACCTAGAAGCCCCCGAAGGGGGCGACCTAAAACCTCGAACCCACCATCCAATAGCTCCGGCCCCGCGGCGTTCAGGGCCGGGGCTCTTTCGTTAGGAGACGACTTGGCGAAGACGCACAAGGTTACTTTCAAGAAGCGGGATCTGACCATAGAAGTTGCGGAGGACGAGTACATTCTCGAAGCCGCTGAAGAGGCGGGGCTTACCCTTCCCTACGACTGCCGCAGCGGGACGTGCGTGACCTGCATCCAGAAGTGCCTTGAGGGCGAGATAGATCAGGACATGGCCTTCGCCATCGGCGACGAGGAGCTGGAGCAGGGCCTCCGCTTGATCTGCATCGGCAGCCCCCTCTCCGACGTCGTGCTCGACGCCTAGAGCGTTGGTCGAAATGACTGATCCACACCCGACGTACCTTCCCCGGTAGGAGCATCTGCGGGTGACTGCTCGCTACGACTAGGTCTCCCACCAGACGTGGATATCCCGGCTCAACCAAGTCGGATTGCATACCGCGCTCTGGGTAGAGCACCCGTCCGAAACAGAACGCTGCGCCCGGCCGGTAACATTCAGGTTATTGAGGGTTGGGATGCTATTCGATCGCCGGAGCCTCCCACGGTCCGCGGGCCCGCCCCCTATAACCAGCCGCGGCGTTTGAAGGCGAAGTAGAGGATGAGCGAGGTAAGGGCCATGAGCGTGAGGGCGAAGGGGTAGCCTAGAGTCCAGTGGAGCTCGGGCATGTGGTCGAAGTTCATGCCGTAGACGGTGCCGATGAGGGTCGGGGCGAAGAGGATGGCGGCCCAGGCGCTGATCTTCTTTACCTGCTCGTTCTGGGAGAGGCTGACGAGGGTGAGGTTGACGCTGAGGATGCTCTGGAGCAGGTCGCGGTAGCCTGAGAGGCGTTCTGAGACCTGCTGGGCGTGGTCCTGGACGTCGCGCAGGTAGCGGCCGATCTCGGGGTCTACCTCGATGATCTCACCCCGTATCAGGGCGCCGAGCACGTCGTTTAACGGGTCGGTGGCCCTCTGGAACTGGATGACCTCGCGCGAGAGCTCGTAGACGCGCCTGGAGACGTCGGCGCTCCCCCCGAAGACCTGGGCCTCTATCTCCTCGATGTCGTTCTCGAGGCCATCGGCGACCGGGCCGTAGTCGTCGACGACCTGGTCCATGATGGCGTGCAGGATCGCCTCGGGCCCCCGCCGCAAGAGCTCCGGGTCGTTCTCCAGCCTCCGCCGCACCTCGCTGAGGTCCGGCACCTCGCTGTGGCGCACCGTTATGACGAAGTTCTTGCCGACGAAGGCGTGCGTCTCCCCGAACTCGACGGTCTCGGACTCGTCCACGTAATGTGCCGGCCGGAGCACGACGAAGAGCGTCTCCCCGTAGCGCTCCAGCTTCGGGCGCTGGTGGGCGTCGAGCGCGTCCTCCACAGACAAAGGGTGCAGCTCGAACTCCTGCGCGACGGACTCGAACTCCCCGGCCGTCGGCTTGTACAGGCCGATCCAGGCTATGCCCTCCTGGCTGCGGCACGCCTCGTACGTCTCCTCCAGGGACCCCGATTCGGCCGCCCTCCTGCCGTCCACGTAGATGGCGCTGTCCACGATCACGCCCGGCATTATACGCCGGTAGGTTCCCGTTAGGTCCCGTCGTCGGGCGCGCGGGCGAAACCCATGGGCGTAGGGGCGGTTCGCGAACCGCCCCTACAAGGGTCCACCCCTGCGAGGTCTACCCGTCGCCCCAGGTGCGGCCCTCCAGGAGCGGCGTGTCGGCCGGGCCGAGACGGTCCGAGGCGGTCTTTAGCTGGTGCCAGAAGGGGTAGATGAGCGGCGGGGCGCTCACCTCATCGAGACGCCCCCGCTCTTCTTCCGAGAGCTCCAGGTCGGCCGCCGCGAGGTTGTCGGCGAGCTGCTCGTCGGTGCGGGCGCCGACGACGATGGAGGCGACGCCGGGGCGTCCGAGGAGCCAGGCGAGGGCGACCTGGGCGGCCGAGACGCCACGCCCTTCTGCTACCTCGACGAGGACCTCTATGATGTCGTAGAGCCGCCCCTCGTCGCGCACCGGCGGCTCGTCCCAGCCCTCGAGGTGGCGCCCTTCCGTCGCGTCCTGGTCGCGGCGGTACTTGCCGGAGAGGAGGCCGCCGGCGAGCGGGCTCCAGACGAGGATGGAGCAGTCCTGGTCCACGGCGAGGGGGACGAGCTCGTACTCGGCCTCGCGGGCTTCCAAGGTGTAGTGGATCTGCTGGCTGACGTACCGCTGGTACCCGTGCCGCTCGGACACCCCGAGCGCCTTCATAAGCTGCCACCCAGCAAAGTTGGAGCAGCCGACGTAGCGCACCTTGCCGGACCGCACGAGCGTGTCGAAGGCCTCCAGGGTCTCTTCGGGCGGCGTCACGCCGTCCCACTCGTGGGCCTGGTAGAGGTCGATGTAGTCCGTGCCGAGGCGTCTCAGGCTCGCCTCGCACTGGCGGATGATGTGGTGGCGGGAGAGGCCCGCGCCGTTCGGGCCGTCTCCCGCGGGCATGCGGGCCTTCGTCGCGATGAGCAGCCGGTCGCGGCGGCCCGAGACGGCCTGGCCCAGGATCTCCTCCGACTCCCCAGAAGAGTAGACATCGGCGGTGTCGAAGAGGTTGACCCCGGCGTCCAGGCACATGTCCACCTGCCGGGTCGCCCCCGCGACGTCCGTGGAGCCCACTTTGTCGAAAGGCCCGCTCCCCCCGAAGGTCATCGTGCCCAGGGTCAGTGACGAGACAAACAGGCCGGAACGGCCGAGGCGGCGGTACTCCATCTATCCTCCTTGGGCTGTACAGAGACTCGCGCCAGCGTAGCACGCCGCAACGACCGTGGCCGGACCCGCGTGGTTCCCGCGCTGGCTATACTTCGGCCCGTGCCGGATCTGCCGGGCAACGCGCTGGTCGTGTTCGTCTCCGACTCCCACATCGGGGGCGACCCCGGCTGCGACGGCTTCGAGTCGCCCGAAGAACTCGAAGCGCTCTTCCGGGAGCTCGCGGCCCACGACGGGCCCGTAGAGCTCGTGTTGGCCGGTGACTTCTTCGACTTCCTCCAGATAGGCGCGGTCCCGGAAGGGGAGAACCGGGCCTCGCTCACGATGGCGCGGGGGGAGTACCTTGGCCTCTTCGCGGCGCTCAAAGATTTCCGGTCGGGAGAGGGAAAGCGGGTCGTGTACCTGCCGGGCAACCACGACGCCGAGGTCTGGTGGAACCCCGACATACAGGAGACGTTGCGGGAGGCCGGCATGGTGGACGAGTTCGCCTACAATTACCTGGCCTCGATAGAGGTTGGGGCCGGGCGGCGGGTGGTCTACTGCGAGCACGGCAATCAGCTGGACCCGCCGAACACCGTCGTTGACTACTCGGATATGCTGGATACACCTCTGGGCCACCACGTCGTCATGGACTTTACCCGGCGCGTGGCGCCTTACGGCGAGGTCTCCCCGGGCCTCGACCTCTCGGAGATAAAGATGGTCTACCCGCTCGTCGCGATACCGGGCTGGGTCGCCGGCCGCTACTACTACGACCTCCTCGGCAAGGTCACGGCCTACCTGCTCCTGCCCCTGCTCGCGGCCTACGCCCTCTACCGCCTCGCCACGTACCTGCTGCTCTTTCCCGGCGGGCTGCCCCGGGTTCACGAGATCTTCCTGGACATCGGCATCTTCGGCGTCTTCACCGTGGCCCTGTTCGCGGTCTTCTTTCTCGTCGTTCGGCACGCTGTCCGCAGGACCGTAAGGGCGATGAGCCCGGACGGGACCCGCCAAGAGACGCAGCACCCCTCGCCCGCCGAGGCTTCGCGGGCGAAGGTCCGGGAGATACTGGCCGGGGGGGCCCGCGCGCCCATGTACCCCTCCCTCGACCCGGCAACCATCGACGTCTTCGTCTCGGGCCACACGCACCTGCCCTCGCTGGATGAGGTGGCGCGGCCGGACGGCCGGCGCTGCGTGGCCGTCAACTCGGGGTGTTACCTGCGCCAGCTGCAGCCGGTCCCGCCCCGCCTCAAGGGCCCGCCGGTCTTCGTGTCGCGGTTCGTGCTCACCCACGCGCGGGTCTCTGCCGTAGGTGGCGCCCTGCACGTGGAGTTGTGGGAGCAGCCCAAACCCGCGCGCCAGAGCCTGGGCCGCGTCGAGCGCCTGCTCTCCTCTGGTCGCAGGCCGCCCCAACCCCCGGAGGACGCAGAGGCGCTGGTGCGGGAGCGGTCTAGCCTGTAGGGGCTTTCCCCTGCCGTCCCGGAGTTGCTAACCTCATGGCATGGCTTTGTATGTTCTGGATCTCTTCGGGGTGGCGGTCTTCGCCGTCAGCGGCGCGCTCACGGCCGGGCGAAAGAGGATGGACCTCTTCGGGGTCGTGGTCATAGCCGTCATCACCGCCGTGGGCGGCGGGACGGTGCGGGATTTGCTTCTGGACCGACGTCCGATCTTCTGGATAGAAGACCCGACGTACCTGCTCGTCTGCGTCCTGGCGGCGGGCGGCACTCTGGCCTACGTCCGCTTTTTCCGGCCTCCCCGCCACTCCCTGCTCGTCGCCGACGCCTTCGGGCTCGCCGTGTTCACGTTCATCGGGGCGCGGTTGGCGTACGAGGCCGGGGTCCCCGCACCCATCGTCGTCCTGATGGGGACCGTGACGGGCGTGGCCGGGGGGATCATGCGCGACGTCCTGTGCACGGAGGTGCCCCTGATCCTACGCCGCGAGATCTACGCGACCGCCGCCATAGCCGGCGCGGTAGTCTTCGTCGTCCTGACGTCCCTCGGCGCCGCGGGCCCCTTCGCCGCCATCCCGACGGTCGCCACCGTCTTCGGCCTGCGCCTCACAGCCCTCCGGCTCGACCTGCACGTCCCGAGCCCGCGCCCGAAGGACGAGGATCCCCCTCACCGGACGAAGGGCGCCAGAACCCGGTAGTGCTCGACGAGCTCGTCGAAGACCATCCGGTTGAGCCCCGACGGCGAGGGGACGACCACGTCCACAACGCCCGCCACGGCGGGCTCGGCCTGCACGCCCCACCCGACCTTGGACGTCCGCCGGAACCACTTGTAGACGCCGATGCCCGTGTAGGCCACGGCCTCCGGCCTCAGGCGTTCGAGCGTGTCTCCAAGCGCCTCCGAGCCGGCCAGGATCTCCTCCCGGGTCAGCTCGTCGGCCCTCCGCGTGGGGCGCGGGCAGAGGTTCGTGAACCCGATGCCCCGGTCGAGCAACGCCTCGTCTTCCTCCGGCTTGTAGAGCCGCTCCGTTACTCCCGCCGCGTGGAGGACGCGCCAGAAGCGGTTGCCGGGGTGGGCGTAGTGGTTACCCGTGGTCCCCGACCTAAGCGACGGGTTGTACCCGCAGAACACGAGCTTCAGGCCGGGGCGGAGCAGGTCCTTCGCCACGCTAAGGCGCCGTCCGGCCCCTAACCCTCCTCGTTCTCCCCGCGCTCCTCGCGGCGCCTACGCCGGCGGGCGCGGCGTTCCTCGGCCTCTGAGACGCGCTCGCGGTCGATCTCCTCCGTTCCGCCCGCGGAACTCTCGCTGGCGGCGGTCTCACGCGCGGCCCTCTCGCCCGAGGACGTTCCGCCCGTGAGGGTGGTCTCGTCTGTCGGCGCCTCGGAGGCCGGTGCCGTGGCCGTCTCTTCGCCGCGGGTCTCCGCGCCGGACGGCTCCTCGTCGCCGACCCTGAGCCTGCGGGTCTCGTCCTCTTCGACGGGCACGCCCTCGGCCCGGACCTCTTCATCGGGGAGCGAACCGCTAGAGCCCTCGATGTAGCTTCGGCTGCGCGGCTCGACCTCGGTGGTCTCGCGCTCGGAGGCGCCGGGTCGGAGCTCCCTGCGGGGCAGCGTCCGGGTGGCGTAGCCGGGGTCCGTCCTCGTGCTGGACCTCGAATCCTCGCTCTTCGTGCTCTCCTGGCCGTTTTCGGGGAAGGTTACGTCCGAGATGGTCACGTTCAGCTCGGTGACGTTCAGGCCCGTGATGGTCTGGACCCTCTCCGTGATCTTCTGCCGCACCTCGCCGACGGTGCCGAGGATATTCTTGCCGTAGTCGATCCCCATCTTCAGGTCTATGGCGGCCTCGACGGAGCCGACCTCGACGCTGACACCGCGGGTGGAGCTCTCCGAGCCGGTGATGCCTTCGAGCAGGCCGCCGGCGGACCGGGAGGCGCTGCCGCCCATGTGGACGCCCTCTACCTCCCCGGCCGCCATGCCCGCGATCCTGGCTACCACCGAGTCCTTGATGGTGGTTACGCCGCGGTCGCTCAGCAGCGGACTCTCCTGACGCCTCTGTTCTGCCTCGGTCATATCTCTCTCCTCCTTGGCGAATGGCGCAAATATTCTAGATGTTTTCCCCGAACCGTGGCCGCGCAACCCTCCCTGATTGCAACCGCATCGGGCGATCCGTATACTGCCCCCTCCCGAGGGGCCCCGAGTAACAACCTGGAGGCCCGCGGTAGAGACGATCCTTTCAGAACACCTTCTATAAGATCGGAGTCGGCGCATGAAGAAGCGAGTGTTGCTGGCCGGGCTGCTGGCGGCGAACCTGCTCTTGGCTGCGTGCGGCGGGGCGGGAGGCGGGGCGCAAGGCGGAGGCTCCTCCGGGGATCAGGCGTCCTGCAACCTGGAGAACCCGCCGCTCTTTGAGGACGGCACGCTCACGGTGGCGACGGACAAACCGGCTTACCCGCCGTGGTTCAAGGGAGACCCCCAGAGCTACGGGGGCTACGAGGGCGAGGTCGCCAGCGAGATCGCCAAACGCATGGACCTGCCCATAGAGTGGGTCGTCGAGCCGTTCAACAAGTCCTACGCACCCGGGGCCAAGGACTACGACTTCGACATCAACCAGATCACCATAACCCCCGAGCGCGAGAGGGTCGTCGACTTCTCGGACGGCTACTTCGACAACGCCCAGGGCGTCCTCGTCATGGAGGGCTCCCCGGCGGCGGAAGCCGAGAGCCTCTCGGACCTCGCGGACGACCGGCTGGGAGCGCAGGTCGGCACCACAGCGCTCGACTTCGTCAACACGACCATACAGCCCGAGGAAGAGACAAAGGTCTACGACACGACCAACGACGCCAGAAGCGCGCTGGAGGGCGGCCAGATCGACGCCTTCGTCACCGACCTCGTCACGACCGTCTACCTGCGCGACATCGAGATAGAGGGCTCCGAGGTTATCGGCCAGTACCCGGAGACCGAGCCCTTCGGGATGCTCTTCGAGAAGGGCAACCCGCTGGTTGGTTGCGTGAACGAGGTCCTCGGCGAGATGAAAAGCGACGGGACCCTCGAAGACCTCCAGGAAGAGCACCTCCAGCCGTACCTCGACGTCCCCACCCTAGAGAAGTAGCTTGACGACCCGGGGGACCGGACCCGCGGACAACCTCGAACCATCCCCCGGGCGCGGCTCTAAGGTACTCGGGAACCGGGCGGTGCTCGTCTCGAGCGCGAGCACCGTGCTGTTCTTCGCGGCCATAGCGCTCGTGGTGGCGCTGGCGCCGGGGAGCGGGCTCGTGGCGGAGCGGTTCTTCAGCCCGTTTCATCTCTGGCAATCGATCCGGGGGACGCCGGGCGAGCCGTCCGTCCTCGGCGCGTTCCTGCTCAACGTCTACATCTTCGCGATCTCCGAGGTGTTCATCCTGGTGTTGGCGCTCGTGATCGCCGTGGTGCGCGGGATCCCGGGGCCGGTCTTCTTTCCGTTGAGGCTCGTGGCTATCGTCTACACGGACGTCTTCAGGGGCGTGCCGCTCATCCTGATCCTCTACATCATAGGCTTCGGCGTGCCAGGCCTCGGCATCGCCTACTTCTCCTACCTCTCGGACGTCACCTACGGCATCATAGCCCTCGTGCTCGTCTACTCGGCCTACGTCGCCGAGGTCTACCGGGCCGGCATCGAGTCCGTCCACGAGAGCCAGAACGCCGCCGCCCGCTCCTTAGGCCTTACCCGTTTTCAGTCTTTACGCTTCGTGGTCTTGCCGCAGGCCATCCGGCGCGTGATACCGCCGCTCCTCAACGACTTTATAGGGCTGCAGAAGGACACGGCGCTCGTCTCGGTGCTCGGCTCCATAGAGGCCGCCCGCGCGGCCCAGATCTACGGCGCCTCCCAGTTCAACTACGCGAGCTACGTCGTCGCCGCCCTCCTCTTCGTCCTCATCACCATCCCGCTCGCCCGGTTCACCGACCGCCTTATAGCCCGCGACAAACGCCGCCGCCAGGCCGGGGGGCTCGCGTGAGCGCGGCTCTCGTCCTCGAAGGCATCCGCAAGTCATTCGGGCCGAACGAGGTCTTGAAGGGGATAGACCTGAGCGTGGCGGCGCACGAGGTGGTGTGCCTGATCGGGGCTTCGGGCTCCGGCAAGTCGACCCTGCTCCGGTGCACGAACCTCGTCGAGCCGATAGACGCAGGAAGGGTGGTGGTCGAGGGGGAGGAGATCACGGCCTCCGGCGTTAACGCCGACCGCGTGCGCCGGCGCATCGGCATCGTCTACCAGTCCTTCAACCTCTTCCCCCACATGACGGTCCTCAGGAACATCACCCTAGCCCCCCGCGAGGCCCTCAAGATGGACCGCAAGACCGCGGAGGACCACGCCGTCTCGCTCCTGGAGCGCTTCGGGCTGGCCGACAGAAAGGACGAGTACCCGGACCGGCTCTCCGGCGGCCAGCAGCAGCGGGTCGCCATCGTGCGGGCGCTGGCGATGCGGCCCTCGATCATGCTGCTGGACGAGGTGACGAGCGCGCTCGACCCGGAGCTCGTCGCCGAGGTCCTCTCGGTTATAAGAGAGCTCGCGCGCGAGGGCATGACCATGCTCATCGCGACTCACGAGATGGGCTTCGCCCGCGACATCGCCGACCGCGTGTGTTTTCTGGAGGAGGGGCGGATTCTGGAGCAGGGCCCGCCGGAGAGGATCTTCTCCTCCCCAAAGAACCCCCGCACGGCCCGCTTCCTCCGCCGCATCATCGAGGCCGGCCGCCTGTAGTGCGTACTTCCTGCGCGGGGCCCCGGCTGGTAGATTGATCCGGTCGGGCCCGGGGCTTGGGGGTAGCTCTTTGATGAGAACGTTTCGCGCGCGGATCGCGGCGGCCACGGCGGCGGGCCTGCTCTCCTTCATCCCATTGCTCGGCGCGTGTTCGACCGATCAGCCTGAGAACAAAACCGCGGACACGAACCGGGGAACCGCGGAGACCCGAAGGGACGAAGGCCGGGCGGAGGACTCCAGGTCTCGTCCCATAGACGAGACCACGGCGGTCGTCCCTCGGCCCGACCCCAGGACCGCCCTCGTGCCGGTCGCCCACCTGTCTTCCCTGCGCGAGGGCGTGAGCCTGCGGGAGCTCTCGGAAGCAAACGAGCTGTCCGTCCCGGCTGGGTCGCTGGAGATGGCCGAAGGCCTGGTCGACCGCCCCGGCTTCAGGAGCTTCGACTCCGCGGGGGCGGTCGTGGAACACGTCAGCCGGACCCCGGGCGCCCTCGGGCTCGTGCCGTGGGACGCGGTCGAACCGAGGGTCAAGGCGCTCGGGGTGGAGGGCGAATCCATCCTGGAGGCGGGCGCGTCGGATCGCTCGAACTATCCGTTGCGGTCCGAAGAAGGGGCGGGTCCGGACCCTGATGAGCTTCGTCGCGTGGTGATCGGGGGCGACGTCGTGCTCGACCGCGGCCAGAACTACATGGTGATCCAGCAGGGCATGGGCCTGGATTTCCCGATGAACGGGGGCTACGCGGCGATCACGAGCCGCACGCTGGAGCCGAACCCCTACGACCCGTCTGGCACCGTCCACCAGTTCACGGCCGCGCGCACGGGGCAGGCCGGCGCCGTCCGCGAGTACCTCTCCGGCGCGGACCTCACGCTGGCGAACTTCGAGAACCCCGTGGTGGAAGATGCCGTCTACCACCCGGAGGAGGCGACGTTCACCGGGGATCTGCGCCTGATGCCCGTACTGGATCAGGCCGGCATCGACGGCGTCACTCTGGGCAACAACCACGTTCTGGACGCCGGGGTCTCCGGGCTCGCCGAGACGCTCGGCCACCTCGACCGGGCGGGCATCGAGCGCGCCGGGGCGGGGATGGACCTCGCCGAAGCCAGGGAGCCCATGGTCTTCGACGTCGGGGGGACGCGGATCGGGGTCCTCTCGCACCTGAGCATCCCGGGCTACGAGTGGGCCTGGGCCACGGAGACGACCCCCGGCACGGCCCCGCTCGTGGAGAGCGTGCTGAGGGAGGACGTCGAACGCCTGCGAAAAGAGGTGGACCTCGCCGTCGTGATGCCCCACTGGGGCAGGGAGTACCTTGCGGAACCGGAACCAGACCAGGTAGATCTCGCGCACGCCGCGGTAGACGCGGGCGCGGACCTCGTCGTCGGCGGCCACGCCCACTGGCCCAAGGGCATGGAGATCTACGACGGGACCCCGATCTTCTACGGTGTCGGCAACTTCCTCCTCGACCAGTCCTGGTCCGAGGAGACCTCGACCGGCATCTTCGCCGAGATAACCCTCTACGGGGACCGGATCGTCCAGATTGAGCCCGTCCCCTTCGTCCTCCTGGACTACGCCCAGCCGAATTTTCTCCTCCCCGAGGCCGGCGGCGACAGGGCGCTGCGGAAGATCTACGCCGCCTCAGTCGGCCCCGAGTTCGAAGCCTACGGCAGATAGAAGATGACCCGAAAGATGTACCGTAACGGCTGGCACAAGTTTCGCAAGAGATGATACTATGACGTTGGTTGTTGCACCTCGACTAGGAGGAAAGGGTCCGATGGATCACTAAGTCGACAACCTTCTGAGGGCCCTCGCAGGCCCCCAGACCGGGTCGATGACCGCCCGCCAAAAGGGCGAATCGTCGGCCCGGATTTTTTGTGAGGTTTTGAGATTCTAGGTTCTAGGCTTCAGGGGTGCCATGGTCGGGGCCGAAGCCCGGCCATGCACCCCTGGCGCCTTAAAGCCCCCGCAGGGGGCGACCTAAAGCCTAGAGCCTATTTGAAGCGGTACTGGCGGTACATGCCGGCGCTCTCGTCCACGTCGGCCTCGGTAACGTGGGTACGTCCGCGGTCGGCGACCCTGTCCTCTATGCGCTTGCGGATAAAGCGGCGCATGAGGAAGGGGCTGCGCTTTATGCGCCGGTCGGCCTCGGGGTCCCAGGTAATCTCGGTCTTCTCCGCCATTCGGATTCTCCTCGGTCTGCCTCGTCTGCGCGGATTATAGCGTCCCCGCGATACGGCCCGAAGTGACCCCTTCTACTACCGTTTCGGCCTTGCGGCCTCGTAGACGGCGGCCATGTCCTCCTCGCCGCGGCCTGCCTCTATCGCCTCGTCGAAGCGGGCGGCCACGGCCCGGGCCACGACCATCTCCAGGCCCTCCCCTTCGGCGGCTTCGAGGACGAGGCCCGCGTCCTTGCGGGCGAGCCTCGCGGAGAAGCTCGTCGGGAAGTCTCTGTCGATCATCATGGCGCCCTTCATCTGCGCGTACGGAAGCCCCAAGGGTCCGCCCTCTATCGTCTCGAGGAACTTCCGGGGGTCGACGCCGGTCGCGCGGGCGAACGAGATCGTCTCGGCCAGGACGCCCAGCAGGCCCACGATCCAGTTGTTGACGACGAGCTTGAGGCGGCTGCCCTCCCCCGCCTCGCCGAGCCACACCGTCTTGCTCCCGACGGCCCGGAAGACGACTTCGCACTTGTCCCGCACCTCCCCCGGCCCCGAGGCGAGCACGACCAGCTGTCCCTGCTCGGCGGGCGCCTTCGTCCCGAGCACCGGCGCGTCCACGTAGGCGACGTTGCTCTCCGAAGCCAGGCGGGCCAGCCTCTCGTCGCCCCCCTTCCCCACCGTGCTCATCTGGAGCCAGACCGCGCCCTCGGCCAGCGTCGGCAGCACGCCGTCTCCGACCACTTCTTCTATAACATCCGCGTCGGAGAGCATGGTCAGCAAGAAGTCCGCGCTCGTCGCGGCCTCCGCGGGGTCTGTGACGACCGTCGCGCCGTCTCTGGCGAGCGGCTTCGCCTTCTCCGGCGAGCGGTTCCAGGCGCGGACTTCGAAGCCAGCCCCGATCAGGTTTCGCGCCATCGCGGCGCCCATGATGCCGGTCCCGAGTACGGCTACGGTCGTGTTCTCGGCCATCCGTCCTCCTCCACGTCTCCGATGCAAACGGGGTTACCATAACCCACCGGCGCGGGCGTGGGGTGAGGCGCCCCACAGCCGGCGACGGGGGCCGGCGCTAGAATGCTGGCATGGCGAAGTCTCCCGACCCCGCGCTGGAAGCGAAGAACGTCTCCCGCCGCTACAAGAGCAGCGGTCGCGGCGTGGAGGACGTCAGCTTCTCGGTGGCGCCGGGCGAGGTCTTCGGGCTCGTCGGCCCGAACGGATCGGGCAAGAGCACGCTGTTGCGCGTGCTATCCACCGCCATCGAGCCCGACGGCGGCGTCTTCTTCGTGGCGGGCGCGGACGGTCTCAGGGAGAAGCGAAAGGCGCGGGCGCGGCTAGGACTTATGGTGGACCGCCCGACGCACTACGGGGACCTTTCGGGCCGGGCAAACGCGTACTTCTTCGCGCGGGCCTACGGGGTCGAGGCGTCGAAGGCCGAGGCGGTCGTCTCGGACCTTCTGGACTTCTTCGACCTCGCCGAGTACGCGGACGACAGGGTCAAGACGTACTCCTACGGGATGGGCAAGAAGCTCGCGCTCGTGGAGGCGCTGGCGCACCGTCCGGAAGTCTTGCTCCTCGACGAGCCCTCGCTCGGCCTCGACTACACCTCCCAGCTCGCGTTCCAGCGCAAGATCCGGGATCTCTCGGAATCCGGCGTGGCGGTGGTGCTCGCGAGCAACCAGGTGGATGAGGTCGAGGCGCTGTGCGACCGGGTGGCTTTCCTGTACCGGGGCAGGGTCGTGGCGCAGGACACGCCGGAGGCGCTCATATCCTCGGTCGAGGGCGTCCGGAGGGTCGTGGCGACGCTTCGCAACCCGGTCGAGTACGGCCCAGTGGAAGGCGTGGAAGGCGTCGGGCGCGTCGTGCCCGAGGGCCGGAACCTGGTGGTCCACTGCGACGAGCGGCCCGGTATCGTCGCGGACGTGGTGGCGGGCCTGGTCCGCTCCGGCGGGGACATCGTGAGCTTCTCGGTCGAGCGGCCCAACCTCGAAGACGTATTCGTGAAGCTGACGGGGGAGGCGTTGCGGCGTGAGGATTAGTCCCCCGGACGCCTACTGGAAAAAGGACGTGGCCCTCTTCTTCGGCAAGAGGTTCGCGCTCGCCATAAAGATGCTCTACCCGGTCGCGATCATCGGCCCCGTCGCCGCCAGCGACATCCCGCCCCAGTACGCCGCCGCCGTCATAGGCATCGTCGCCGTCATGGCCGGGACCTTCGGCGCCGGCGAGAGCCTCACCTCGGACCTGAACGACGGCATCCTGGTGCGCGTCTCGCTCACCCCCATCTCCCCCTACCGAATAGTCTTCGAGGTCCTCGCCGTCAACGCCGTGCTGGACTTCTTGCAACTGCTGCCGGCGCTGCTCGTCGTCTTCCTTCTGCACCCTGTGCCCCTGATATGGGTCCTCGCCGCGTGCGTGGCGTTGTTCGGGACCCTCGTGGCGGCGAACTGTATCGGGATCTTTATAGCCAACTTCACCTCGTCTCCCGCGGACGTGCTGCTCTACGCGACCGCCATCCTGTTCCCCCTGATCTACGTCTCAGGCTTCTTCCGCAACCAGAACCCCGAAGGCATTATGCTGACCCTCCGCGGCTTCGTCCCCTTCGCCTACGCAAACGACGCCCTAAAGACCGTCTTCGGCCTCACGACAGACACGGCACCCACCGAAGTCCTCGTCTACCCGGTCCTCATCTGCGCCGTCATGGCCTTCGCCGTCTGCCTCACCGCGCCGCGGCTGCTGCGCACCCGCTTCTGAAGTATTGGCCTTTCGCACGACGGGGTGATTGGGGCATACTTCGGTTTATGGGATCTGCCCGACCGTTGCTGGCTCGCCTGGCCTCGTTGGCCCTGCTGACCTTGACCCTGGTGGCCCTGCTCCCCGACTGCGCCTCCGCCTGCTCCTGCGCGGCGCTACCGGGCACGCCGCAAGAGCGCGCCGGGAAGGCCCTGTCGGGCTCGACGGCGGTGTTCTCCGGAGAGGTGGTGGAGTTCGAGAAGCCACCGCCCGCCACGACGATGATCGAAGGTACGATGATGAGCATGATGGGCGGAGGCGGTCCCGAGGCCACCGCCACGCTGCGGGTCTCCGAAGTGTGGAAAGGCCCGCGGCAGCAGACGATGACGGTGACCACCGAAGCAGACTCGGGCGTGGGATGCGGCTACCCCTTCGAAGATGGGCGGGAGTACCTCGTCTACGCCACGGGAGACGAGCGATCGGTCAGCCTCTGCAGCGAGACCAAACCGCTCTCCGAAGCAAGGGCCGACCTCGGAGCGCTTGGGGACGGCGCGTCGCCGGAGGATGGGGGCGCCCTCTCCGACACCTCGGGGGGCATCTCGGTCCGTGCCGTGGCCCTTCTGGCGGGGCTCGTTATGGCGGGGTCGCTCTTGCTCGCGATGCGCCTCCTGAACACCGGTTAGGGCGGTCCGCGGAAAATCAGCGCCTCGAACCGGTGGGGTACGTCTTGGTCACCGGCTCTCGTGGGGGGGGCGCCGACTCCAATACGGTTTTTCGTTATGCTACGATGCGAGGCTATCTCGTAGGGGGCTAGGGGAACAGCAGGAGGGGTCATGATTCGCAGGTACGGTGTGTGGGTTGGCGTCGCCATCATCGGGGCGATCTGCTGGGGGGTTCTCGCGCTCTCGCGGGGTGAGACGGTCAACGCCGGGTGGCTCCTCTTCGCGGCGCTCGCCTCCTACGCCATCGCCTACAGGTTCTACGCCCGGTTCATACAGAGAAAGGTCCTCGAGACCGACGATTCGAGGGCGACACCGGCCGAGCGGCTCAACAACGGCCGGGACTTCGAGCCGATGGACCGGCGGGTCCTCTTCGGGCACCACTTCGCGGCGATAGCGGGGGCGGGGCCGCTCGTGGGGCCGGTGCTCGCGGCCCAGATGGGGTTCCTGCCGGGGACGGTCTGGATCATCGTCGGCGTGATCCTGGCGGGCGCCGTCCAGGACATGACGACGCTCTTCTTCTCCATGCGGCGCAACGGCAAGACGCTCGGGCAGATGGCCCGGGAAGAGATAGGCCCGGTCGGCGGTGTCGCGGCGCTGATCGCCGTGCTCTCGATCATGGTCATCCTGCTCGCCGTGCTCGCGTTGGTCGTGGTCCTCGCCCTCGCCGAGTCGCCGTGGGGGTCCTTCTCGATAGCGATGACCCTGCCCATAGCGCTCCTGATGGGCGTCTACCTGCGGTTCCTCCGCCCGGGACGGGTTCTGGAGGTATCCATCATCGGGGTGGGGCTTCTGTTCCTGGCGATCGTCGGGGGGGGTTGGATCGCGGAGTCAAGCCCCTACGCCGACTTCTGGACGTTCAGCCCGAACCAGATCGTCTTCGGCCTTATAGCCTACGGCTTTATAGCCAGCGTGCTCCCGGTCTGGGTGCTCCTGGCCCCGCGGGACTACCTCTCCACCTTCATGAAGATAGGCACCATCCTCCTCCTGGCGGTCGGCATCGCGATTACCCTGCCGGCCATTCAGATGCCAAGGGCCACCGAGTTCGCGTTCAACGGCCAGGGACCCGTCTTCGCAGGACCGCTCTACCCGTTCGTCTTTATCACGATAGCCTGCGGGGCGTTATCCGGGTTCCACGCGCTCGTGGCCTCCGGCACGACGCCGAAGCTGATCCAGAAAGAGAGCCAGGTCCGGTTTATCGGGTACGGGGCGATGCTCATGGAGTCGTTTGTCGCGGTCATGGCGCTTATCGCGGCGACCACGCTCGACCCGGGCGTCTACTTCGCGATGAACGCCCCGGCGACCGTGCTCGGCGACACCGTCCAGTCGGCCTCCCAGGCGGTAAACGGGTTCGGCTTCCAGGTAAGCCCGGAGACGTTACAGGACACGGCGAACAACGTGGGCGAGGAGAGCATCGTCGGCAGGACGGGCGGGGCACCGACGCTGGCCGTCGGGATGAGCGCCATCTTCTCGGGCATCATCGGTGGCCCCGCGCTGCAGGCTTTCTGGTACCACTTCGCGATCATGTTCGAGGCGCTCTTCATCCTGACGACCGTTGACGCGGGGACCAGGGTCGGGAGGTTCATGATCCAGGACATGATCGGCAACATCTACCGTCCCTTCGCCAACCCCTCGTGGCTGCCGGGGAACCTGATCTCCAGCGCCCTCATCGTCGGCGCCTGGGGATACTTCCTCTACGCCGGCGTAAACGACCCGCTCGGCGGCATCAACCAGCTCTTCCCACTCTTCGGCATCGCCAACCAGCTTTTGGCGGCCGTCGCCCTCACCGTCGGCACGACCATCCTGATCAAGATGGGCAAGCTGCGCTACGCCTGGGTTACGGCGCTGCCGCTCTTGTGGGACGCCTCGGTGACGCTCACGGCGAGCTGGATGAAGATCTTCTCCCCAGACCCCGTTCTCGGCTTCTTCGCGCAAAGGGCAGCGGCCCAGGAGGCGCTCGCCAACGGCGAGCTCTACGGCACCGCCCAATCGGCCGACGACGTGCGCCAGATCATCACGAACTCCACCGTGGACGGGGTGCTCTCGATCCTTTTCGCGCTCCTCATAATCATCGTTATCGCGGACGCCACGCGCGTTTGGTTCCGCATCATCCGGGGCGGCCAGGAGCCGGACCTGAGCGAGGCCCCCTGGGAGGAGTCGCGCCTGGACTCCGAGGGCCAGCCCGTCGAAGAGCGAGAGCCGGTCGGGACTGGCAGGTAGAATAGGGGGCGATGAACCCGCTGCGCGCCATCTGGGAGTACTTGAAGGAGATCTCGGGCGAGAACGCCTACGACAAGTACCTGGTCGTCCACTCGACCACCCACCCGGGCCGCCGCCCGATGAACCGCGGCGAGTTCTACCGCTGGCGCCAGAACGAGAAGTACAACAACCCGGGCAGCCGCTGTCCGTGATGACGCCTTGCGGTCCGGTCGGACCGCAAGGCACAGAGCATCCGGCGTCTCCCTAGCCTCCGCGGCCCCCGACCGTGGCCCGGTCCTCTGCTGGTTGCCCCCTCTCCCTGACGTTCGTCTCCGCGCTCAGGCCGTGGGGGACGCACAGCGGCAGGCCGGTGCGCGGGTCGGGGACGACGTCCGCCTCCACGCCGAAGACGTCCCTTAGCAACCGCGGCGTTACGACCTCGCTGGGAGGTCCGGCGTCGAAGACCCGCCCGCGGGAGAGCGCGACCACGTGGTGCGAGTAGCGGGCGGCGTTGTTGAGGTCGTGGAGGACCATGAGGATGGTTCGGCCCTCATCGCGGTTGAGGCGGGCGAGGAGCTGGAGAACCTCGATCTGGTGGGCCATGTCCAGGAAGGTGGTCGGCTCGTCGAGCAGAAGTGTCCCGGTCTCCTGGGCCAGGGCCATCGAGATCCAGGCCCGGCTGCCCGCCCGAGAGCGTGTCGAGCGGCCTCTCCGCGAGCTCCAGGACGCCGGTGGTCCGTAGCGCCCGCTCGACGGCCCGAGCGGCCAGACCCGTCTATTGCTCCCCACTAGTTTGAGAATAATTGTCAATAACAACGTGGTCGTTTGGATACAAGGATCGGGAGGTCTTATCAATCGATCTGGTTTAAGAGGCGGTTGCGCGTCGGGTTTCTGGCGGGTGCCGTCCTCGCGCTCGCGGCCTGCGGCGGAGGGCAGGGCGCCGATGGTTCAGAGAAGACCCGAACCGTCGGGCATGCCATGGGCAAAACGCGGGTAGAGGGCACGCCCGGACGGGTCATGGTGCTCGACACCGGCGAGCTTGACAGCGCGATGTCGCTCGGGGTGACACCGGTCGGGGCTGTAGAGGCGGTCGAGGGCTCGGGCTTCCCTCAACCGCTCCTCTTGAGCTTGCCGGTCTTCTTGGCGTAGCGCTCGCCGAGGTGAAAGACAAAGAGCCCGAGGGGCACGAAGACCGCACCCATGACGAGCAGGACCCGGATGCTCTCCCATAGCTCCGCGATACCGGCGCCGTCCTGGAGTGCGGCCCGGGCGCCTTCGAGCGCGTAGGTCACCGGCGAGACCGTGGCGATGGCCTGCATCCACCCGGGGAGCACGCCCACCTCGTAGTAGACGCCGGAGACGAGCAGGAGCACGGAAGAAACGATGTAGCTGACCTGCTGGCCCTTCTCCGGGGAGAGGAGCGGCAGCACGGAGGCGACGACGCCGAAGCCGACGAGCGAGATGCTGGCGACGGCGAGGACGAGCAGGGCGCCAAGGTAGTTGGCGTTCGAGAGGTCAAGGTCGAAGAACGCCATGCACACGCCCAGGGTGAGCGCCGTCTGCAAGATGCCGTAGACGACCGCGTAGAAGCCCATGCCGAGCAGGTGTGTGATCCGGCTGGACGGGCTCATGAACGTGTACTCGATGGTCCCCTCCCACCGCTCCCAGCTCACCGTCTCCGAGAGCACGTCGAAGAGCATCGAGAGGTAGTTCCACAGCAAGGCGCCCACGAGCA
>CADCUT010000219.1 GCA_902805975.1 uncultured Rubrobacteraceae bacterium
CTTCTGCAGCCCGTGGGCGGCCATGATCACGCCCACTATCGCCCGCACCACCAGCGGGGCGAACTCCGCCAGGCGGTCCATAGGGGAGAGCGCCAATGTCCTCATGCCGGTGACTCCTTCGGTCGGTTCGCTGCCTGGGCCTTTATGGGTGACTACGCGCCGCACGCTGGGGCGGATGCTTCGGGCACCGGACCCCCGTTCACCGTACGTCCCAGAAGGCTGGGGTCCTAGGGAGTTCGGGCTGGGGACGTTCCTGGCAGTTCGATACATCTAGCTACATCCAAGCAACCGCAAGAATACGCAGGATGGACGATACGCCCGTCCCCATCGGCTGCCGCGGTGGGGAACGAAGGCGAGAGGTTACGGAAGACGCGGAAGATCGAATGCGCCGGTACGGAGCCGAGGTGATCATGGCTGACCTGACGGGCCACCGCCACACCATGCGGGGCGCCCGCGCGAGCGAGATCGAAGCAAGGATGCGCCGGATCCACCCGGCCGCGGCGACCCTGCTGGCGCGCCCGGAGGACGGCGAAGAACCCGAGCCGGGTACCCTCGCCGCGGAGACGGACTACCTCTTAATGGCCTCGTTCCGAAGCGGTGTGCCCCGGTAGGCGGTCCGGCCTCGGAACCCATGCCCTTGTTCACGCGAGTGCGTGCAAGGGGCGTTCCGCCGGCTCCGGGCGTAGGGTTCCAAGAAGTTCGACAGTGGAGTTCCAAACTTCACCCGTTTGAGTGATACGCCGGGTCTCGTTCAGATGCATCATGGGGTTGTCGGGAAAGGACGTGGCGCGCTAGGGGCACGCCGGGAAGGAGGGACCACCGTGTTCGACTACGACCTTGAGCACATCTTCTCCTACACCGTGACCATCGCCGAGCCCGAGGTGGTGGGGCCCGTCCCCGGGGGCGTGCGGGCCAACCTCTACGCCACCAGCGGCGAGGTCACCGGGCCAAAGCTCGCGGGCAAGGTGCGCCCCGTGGGCGGCGACTGGCTCACCCTCCGCACCGACGGGGTCTCCGTGCTCGACGTCCGCAACACGCTGGAGGTGGGGGAGGGGGCCCTCGTCGACGTGGCGCTCACGGGCGTGGGGGACCTCGGGGCCGACGGCTACGAGCGGTTCATGAGGGGCGAGCTGCCCCAGACGGTGGCGCTGCGCGTGTCGGCGCGCTTCCTGAGCGCCCATCCGGAGTTCGTCTGGCTCAACCGCCTGCAGTGCCTGGCCATAGGCGAGTTCGACTCGGAGAGCTCGCGGGCGGGTTGGGACGTCTACGCCGTGCGCTGAGGGGGGCGTGACCGTGTGGGCGGCGCGAAAGGGGGTGCCTGGTGTCGGTTGAGGAGAACAAGGCCGTCATCCTGAGGTTCTTCGACGAGGTGGTCAACGGCCAGAACCTCGACGTCCTCGACGAGCTGGTGGCCGAGGACGTGGTCAACCACTCGGCCACAGACGAGCACAAGCACGGCATCGAGGGCTTCAGGCACGTCTCGCAGTGGGGGATCGCCCTCCTACCCGACGGACGCTACGAGATACTGGACATCATCGCCGAAGGGGACATGGTCGCCTGCCGCGTTCGCGTCAGCGGCACCATGCAAGGCGAGCTGTTCGGCGTTCCCCCGACCGGCAAGAGCTTCACCGCCGAGCACGTGCACTGGCACCGCGTGGCGGGCGGCAAGCTGGCGGAGCGTTGGGCGGTGAGGGACGATCTTGGGACGCTCATACAGCTGGGCATCGTCGACCCGCCGGGCAGGTTCAAGACCGACGACCCCGACAGGTAGGCCACGTCTACCCAAACGCGGGGTCGGGCAGGATGCACGAACTCGGGAAGGAGACCAGATGGGAAGGCGGATCGAGGCCTCGGCCGTCGTGCCGATGGGCCAGGAGGAGACCTGGGACCTGCTCGAGGGCGACCAGATGCGCCGGGCCGTCGAGCTCTCGGACGCCATCGTCGCCATCGAGGACTATCACATGCGCCCCGACGGCACCCCTCGCTACATCCACGTGGGCAAGATGGGCCCGGGCAAGATAAGGTTCACCGCAGACTACTCCGTCTTCGAGCGCCCGCAGAGGATCGAGGCCACCATCCTCGACAGCCCCTTCGGAGGCGCCTACCGCGTCGACTACGAGGAGATCCCAGACGGCACACGGGTCACGCACCGTTGGGACGTGGAGCCCCAGAACGCCTTCTTCGGGCTGCTCTTGCCCGCCGTGCGCCCGTTGATCGAGAGATCGCTGCGGCGGGACCTGGAGACCATCGCCCGGAGGGCCCCTGGGCTCAGTACTGCACCGAGCCAGGAGAAGGCCGGCCCAACCTGACGCCTATTTAACCGAGTGCTTGAAAGGGGCGTCCTCGGGACTTCTTGCAGGGGGCTCTAAGAAGCCGCGGCGCACGGGGGCGCCGCGGCTTACGCGTCTATCTCGGATATAAAGATCGTCGCCCCGCCCGTGGCGAAGTTCGGAAGGTCCGCGGGGGGCGCCTGCCCCTCTGGCGTGGACATGCCCGCCTGCATCTGCTCCATGCTCTCGAAGTACCCCTCGAAGATGCGGTAGTAGGGCGGCTCGCCACCGTCGGGGGTCCCGAGTACCCTTGCCGCCTCGTACCTGAGGAGGTTTGGTATCTTGGGGACCATGGGCATGTGGGTGCTGGCGTAGTACTCCTCGAAGGCCTCGGGGTCGTCGGGGTGCCCGTAGAGCACCGTGAGCTTGACCATCGCTTAGAACCTCCTCCTCCTCGGCTTCCCTGCTCCGCGTGCGGGCGCTTGTGGCGAGCATAGCGGCCCACCCCGCGGCCCCGCCTCAGCCGTTTAGCGTATTTTCGGACTCTATTGACCGGAGTGCGTGGAAGGAGGTTCCCGGAACTTCGCCTTGAGGTGGTTATGCGAAGTTCGCCGCGGTAACGGTAGCCCAGAGCGCGGTATCGTCGCGACCGCTTGCCGGCAAGAAGCGGGGGTTTCGGAGGGGCCTGGCCGATGGGACTCCTAAGGGGTAACCGGGTCGCTGCCGGCGGCGTCGGACCCGAGCGCGTACGCGACCGCCCGCTCGAAGGTCATGGATCCGCCGCGCTCACGCGCCCGCTCGAAGGCTCGCCCGCCGAGCGCCGCCCGCGCCGCCTCGGCCGCGCCCCCGAGCAGCGAGGGGTCCGGGTTTAAGAAGGCGTGTCCGGGGGCGCCGGCGTCTCCGAGGAGCCCCTCCGCCGTCCCGAGCAGCGTCGCGACGCGCTCAGCCTCCCCCCGCGAGGAGGCGACGATCGCGAGCTTCTGCAGGCCGTGCGCGAGGCTTACCCCGTCCCCCATCCGCCCGGAAAACCCTACCGCCTCCTCGAGCATGCGCCCGGCCCGCCCGTGGTCCCCCCGGGCCATCGCCAGCTCGGCCAGGTTGTAGAGCGCACTCTGCGTGACCGAGGGGTTCCCCGTCGGGCGGATCCATGCCAGGGCCTCTTCGAAGGTCCGCTCCGCCCCCTCGGTGTCGCCAGAGGCGAACAGGGCCAAGCTGAACCAACCGCGCGCGACCGTCGCCATGTAGTGGTCGCCGCAACGCCCGAACAGCGCGACGGACTCCTCCAGGCTCGGGATCGCCGCTTCGGGCTCGGCCCGGGCCATCCGCACGAGACCCTCCCCGGAAAGAGCGGAGGCCTCCACGAGCGTGTCCCCGGCTCGCCGCGAGAGCAGCAGGGCGTCTTCCCAGGCCTTCCCTGCCTCCGCGTAGTTCCCCTGTATGTACGCCGTCATCGCCGCTACATGGAGGGCCCTGGCCCTCAGGCCGTCCGGCAGCCCGCGCCGTAGCGTCGCCTCCGCCCAACGCCGCCCCTCCCGGTGGTAGCCGCGGATCCACAGAAAACCCTGCAACGCCCAGGCCATCCGGGCGGCCGTAGGCGCGTCCCCAGTATCGCCCAGAGCCCAGGAGAAGGCGGTCCTGAAGTTGTCCTGCTCCCGCTCCAGCAGGTCCAGCCACGCCGCCTGCCACGGACCCCGTAGCCCCGGCGCGTTCTCCTCGGCAAGTCGCACGAAGAACGCCGCGTGCCGCCGCCGGGTCTCCTCTTGCTCCCCGCTCTCTTTAAGCTTCTCTACCGCGTACTGCCTCACCGGCTCGAGCATCCCGTAGCGGGTTTCGCGCTCGCCCTCGCCGGTCCGCGCGGTCACGAGCGACTGCTCCACCAGCGCGCCGAGGAGGCCGAGCACGTCCGCCCCCCCCCGACGCTTCCCACCGCGCCCGGCCCAACCCCGACGGCCTCCGCCCCCTCGATGGTGAACCCCCCGGCGAACACCGAGAGGCGCCCGAGCAGTTGCCGCTCTGGTCCCGAGAGAAGCTCGAAGCTCCAGTCCAGCGTCGCCCGCATCGTGCGCTGCCTCTCGGGCAGATCGCGCGCCCAGGCGACCGATAGGGCCCGGTCCAGCCGCGAAAGGAGCGTGGCGGGATCGAGGAACTTCGTCTTGGCCGCGGCCAGCTCCAGCGCCAGCGGCAGCCCCGCCAGCCGCCAGCAGATCGCCGCCACGTCGGCGGTGTTCCCTTCGGTGACAGCGAAGACGGGGGAGGCGGCCCGGGCGCGTTCGGCGAAGAGCATCCCCGAGGGCGAGGCGAGGACCTCCCTTTCG
>CADCUT010000220.1 GCA_902805975.1 uncultured Rubrobacteraceae bacterium
ACGTCGTCAACCGGAACATCAACTACACCAACCAGTGCTACTTCCGCTGCCGCTTCTGCGCGTTCTCCAAGGGACCGAAGTCCCTGAACCTGCGCGGCGACCCGTACCTGCTCGACACGGCCGAGGTGGCCCGGAGGGCGCGGGAGGCCTGGGAGAAGGGCGCCACCGAGGTCTGCATGGTCGGGGGCATCCACGGCAGCTTCACGGGCAGGAACTACATCGAGTACCTGCGGGCGGTAAAAGACGAGGTGCCCGAGATGCACGTCCACGCCTTCACGCCGCTAGAGGTGTGGCAGGGCGCGCGCACCTTAGGGATCTCCGTCGAGAAGTTCCTGGTCGAGCTGAAAGAGGCCGGGCTCGGGACGTTGCCGGGTACGGCGGCCGAGGTGCTCGACGACGAGGTCCGCGCGATCATCTGCCCCGATAAGATCAACACCGCGCAGTGGGCCGAGGTGATGCGCAAGGCGCACGCGGTAGGCCTCTCCGCCACGACGACGATAATGTTCGGCCACGTGGATGGCCCCGTGAACTGGGCGCGGCACCTGATGGTCTTGAGAGACATCCAGGCCGACACCGGCGGCTTCACCGAGTTCGTACCGCTGCCGTTCGTTCACATGGGGGCTCCGCTTTTCTTGCAGGGACGTTCCCGCAGGGGGCCGACCTTCGCAGAATCGCTCAAGATGCACGCGGTAGGCAGGATCGCGCTCCACGGCTACATTGACAACGTGCAAGTCTCGTGGGTCAAGCTCGGCGCCGAGGGCGCGAAGGCGTGCCTTGACGCCGGCTGCAACGACCTCGGCGGGACGCTCATGAACGAGAGCATCAGCCGGGCGGCCGGCGCCGCCCACGGCCAGGAGATGACGCCTTCGGACCTCGAGCAGATGATCCGGGAGATAGGCCGAACCCCCCGACGCCGCAACACGCTCTACGGCGTCCCGCAGCGGAGCTACTCGGCCGGCTGAGGGACCAACAACCGCGCCGAGGGTTGGCGCCGATCCCGCCAGTGCCGCAACCGGAACGCTTGGGGCGGGGCCGTCAGGGGCTACCCGTGCGAGGCCGGGTGCAGGAGGTCTTCGAGGCCAATGCGGGTCAGGAACTCGGCGCGGACACGGTCGGCGACCGCGTTCACCACCTCCGCCCCGTCATCGGCCGGGTCTATGTGGCTGCGAAACGGCCGCCTCCCGTCAGGGAGCGCCACGATGCGCGAGATCTCCTCTGAGACCTGGCTGGCGTCGGCGTCCTCAGGCGCCTGCTCGGCCAGCCTCCCGGCCACGGACTCAAGCATCCCGCCGTAGAGCCCCTCGTACTCGGCCGCCCTCTGCTCGTCGGCGGGCTGGCCGGCGCTGGCGAAGTGGTTCGTCCCGCTCGTGAACGAGCCGGGCACGACGATGGTCGTCTCGATGCCGAACCGGGCGAGCTCTGCGGCGTAGCTCACGGCGAGGGCGTCCATCGCCGCCTTGGCCGCGAAGTACGGGGCCAGGTAGGGCGGCGTGCCGCCCCTCGTGCTCGTGCTACCTACCCACAGCAGGAGGCCGCTGCCCTGCTCCCTGAGATGGGGTAGTGCCGCGCGGTTCAGGCGCTGGGTGGAGAGGACGTTGGTATCGTAGACGCTCGCCAGCTGCTCGGGCGTGAACGCCTCGGTGGGGCCGTTGACCATGTGGCCGGCGTTGTGGATCACGACGTCCAGGTGTCCCGCCTCCTCAATGATCGACGCGACGCCCGCGTCCACGGAGTCCTGGGAGGAGACGTCCAGCTCGACGGTACGCAAGTCCACGCCGTGTTCCTCGGCGTATTGCTCCGCCTCGGCGACCCGGCCGGCGTTACGACCTTTGGTCTCGCGGATGCCGGCGTAGACGGTGTTTCCGGCGTCGGCGAGGGCGCGGGCTGAAAGCGCCCCGAACCCGGAGCCGGCTCCGCTGATGATGATGACCTTGCTCATAAGCTTCTTCTCCTTCGCTCTGTGTTCGGGTACTTTTCGCTCAGGCCGTAATGAGCATGCGCGAGATGTGGTCTCCGTCGAGGTCGAACACGAAGGAGCCGCCCCCGTTGTGGCCGTTGCCCGCGACCATGACGCCGACGGAGACGCTGCCTCCCGAGCGGTCCACGCTCGTGACCGAGAAGCGGCTCTGCACCCCGATGTTCTCGTTGTCGTTCCAGCGGGCGATCTCCGCCTTGCCGGTGAACGTGCGCCCGAAGTCGGTGAGCGTCGCGTCGTCGGCGAACGCCGCGAGCAGCGCGTCCCGGTCGCCCCGGTTAGTCGCCTCGATCATCGCCCGGATGGGCGGATCGAGGTGGCCGATCGTGCCCGGATCTTGCTCTTCGTCGTGGGACATCGTCGTGTCCTCCAGTCGAAAGTCGTGTCGAATATTTATGGTCATTCCTTCGCTGCAGCTTCCCCAGCAGAGCCCTCACAACCGATAGCGGCTGCCCGGGCTTTGAGGAAGGGGCGGCTCTGCCGGCATCACTTGGCGGAAGCCCCGTAGAGCAAATCCGTGACGCCCATGCGGCGGGCCAGGCGCAGCCTGAGCTCTTCGGCCGCCCCGTTGACGATCTCCGCCCCGTAGTCGGAGCCATCAGCGATCGCCCGGCGCGGCCTGGAGCCCACGGGCAGCTCCACGATGCGTGCGATCTCATCTGCGACGATCTGCGGGTCTGCGGGAGCCCCATCCGGGAAGAGCCTCTCGGTATCCTCGCCACTTGAGGCGACGAAGGGCCCTATGCGCTCCTCGTACTCGGCGCTCCGCTTGGTATCGGCGGGGAAGCCCGCGTTGGCGAAGTGGGCTGTGCCTTCGGTGAACACGCCGGGCATCAGGATGGTCGTCTCGATGCCGTAGATCGAGACGTCCCAGGCCGTGGACTCGGCGAAGGCGTCGAAGGCGGCTTTCGCCGCGGTGTAGGGGCCGAGGAAGGGCGGGATCGCCCTGGTTGTGCCAGAGCCTACCCACAAGAGCAGTCCGGACTCCTGGCGGCGCATGAGCGGCAGGACCGCCCGGTTGACGCGCAGGGCGCCGACGGCGTTGACGTCGAAGGCGCGCATGACCTCCTCGGGAGAGAAGGCCTCGGTCACGCCCATCATAAGGTGCGCGGCGTTGTGCACGACGACGTCGAGGCGGCCCGACTCCTCGACGATTGTCTCCACAGCCGCGACCGCGGAGTCCTCTGAGAGCACGTCGAGCTCGACGACCGAGAGGGTGCCGGGCGAGTCGGCTGTCCGGTCCAAAAGGTCCTGGGCGTGTTTCGCGTTGCGTCCTTTGGGGTCGCGCATGGAGGCGTAGACGTTGTGGCCGGCTGCGGCCAGGGAGACCGAGGCCAAAGCGCCCATGCCGGTGGCGGCTCCGGTGATGAGTACGACAGACATTGCGATGCTCCTTTACGTTTGTTGCTTTGATCGGTCGGATGCGGCGCCTGCGACGATGCGCATCGCAGGCGCTCGCTGCCCGCGGTTAGTAGGTGTCCCTTTAGACCATGCCGCCGTTGGCGTAGAGGGTCTGGCCGTTGATCCAGCGCCCGGGCCCGGCCAGCAACGAGACCACCTCCGCTATGTCCTCCGGCATGCCCAGACGCTCCAGGGGGTTCATGTGGGCCATCCGGTCGATGGTGTCCTCGTCCTTGCCGTCCAGGAACAGGGGCGTGGCCGTCGGCCCCGGGGCGACCGCGTTGACGGTGATGTCGCGCCCGCGCAGCTCCTTGGCCAGGACGAGGCTGATGGCGTCCACGGCGCCCTTGGTCGCCGCGTAGGGGGCGTAGGTCGGCAGCGCCAGCTTCACGACCGAGGAGGAGAAGTTGATGATGGCCCCGCCCTCGCGCACCCTTTTAGCAGCCAACTGATCGACCACGAAGGTGCCGCGGATGTTGGTGCGGTGCATCCGGTCGAGGTCGTCGAGGTCGAAGTCTGCCAGGGGGCCGAGGATCATGATGCCGGCGGTGTTCACGACGACGTCTATCCCGCCGAAGGCCTCCTCGACGGTGTCGAAGGCCTCCGCCATCTCCTGCTCGTCGGAGATGTCGCCCCCGACGGCCCTGGCCTGCCCGCCGGCGGAGGTGATCTCCTCGACGACCTCGTCGGCCCTCCCCTTGTTGCCGGCGTAGTGCACGGCGACGGCCAGGCCGTCCCGGGCGAGGCGTTCCGAGACGTCGCGGCCGATGCCGCCGGAGCCGCCGGTGACGAGCGCGACGCGGTTGGATGTGCTCTCCATGATGTTTCCGTCCTTCCGTTGGGGACCAGATTACTGCCGTGAGTATCCGGCTCGGAGGGCGCGGCGTCGCTCAAGAGTTTGCCGTCTTTGAGCAGATTCTTGCTCTCTGGCACGGTTCAAAGCCCTCGGGGCGATGCAGGTTGCCGGTATGCACCTACCGGCGAAGCGCGGAAGGCGGGACGCCGAAGCGGCGCCTGACGTGGTAGGCGAGATGGCTCTGGTGGGTGAAGCCGACTACGCTCGCCACGTCGCCTATGGAGAGGTCGGTCCTCGCGAGCAGCTCCCTGGCCCGCTCCACCCTACGCCCGATCACGTACTGGTGCGGCGGGAGGCCGGTCGAACGCTTGAACTGCCTGGAGAAGTGGTATCGGCTGAGGTTCGCGACCCCGGCCATCTCGGAGAGCCCGAGGTCCCTAGAGAGGTTGTCGTTGACGAAGTCGGTCACGCGCCGCAAGGCGCTCCTGGGCAGCCCTCCCCTCTGGTCCGCCACGGTTTGGGGGTGGGTGCCGTAGCTACGCAGCAGGTGCGTCGCGAGCGCGGTGGCCAGAGCGTCGCCGTAGACCCTGCCGCCCGCCCCCCCGGATTCGATCTCCGCGAGCATCGCGAGGCCTATGTGCTTCACCGCGTCGTCGCGCTGATCCAGGCTGGGACGAAGCTCGACCGCGTCGCCGTCCAGCCCGTTCTCCCCGGCGACGCGGACGAGGAAGGCTGGCGCGAAGCGCATCACCAACAGGTCCACCTCTTTGTCGAAGCTCCAGCCGGCCGGCTGCCCGGCGGCCTTGAGGGTGACGTCGCCTTCCGAGGTGGGTCCCTCGTGGATCCCGTCGTCCGACCACCTCACCGAGTTTGTGGTCTGACCCAGGTAAAGCGAAGCCGTGTTCTCGGGGAGGGGCGGAAAGTGGTGCTCCATCGGCGCGTGGAGGTACCTCTCGGCGATCATGCCGTTCCAGCCCAGCGGACCGCTGGAGAGGATCGGGGCGTCGGGGTTGCCTTCCATCCGTGCCAGCGCCTGCGCGGTCCCCTCTCTGTCTGCTCGGGTCGTCTCTATCATGCGGCGGCCCTCGAATCGAAGAAGTCTCCTTGCATTCTACCCCCTGGCGCCACGACTTCCCCGAAGGCTCTCGTGGCGCTGGCGGCCGCCGGGGTTACCCCTGATTGATCTCTGGGTCCCTATACACCACGAGTTCTTCGAGCGGCCTGCGACCGCGGCGCTTGGGGGGGTCTCCCTCCGCGTAGCCGAGGGTAAGGAGCGCGTGAGGCACGAGCGCCGGGTCCAGGCCGAGCGCCCCAACGACCTCCCCCGGGGCGAAGAGCGGGGCGCACATCCAGCCCGCGTCGAGGCCCTCATCGTAGGCCACCAGGAGCGCGTTCTGCGCCGCTGCCCCGAGGGACTGGACGGCCATCGTGGTCTCGTGTTGCTGGCGGACGGGGTCAGGGTAGGTGTCGAGGTCTTCGAGGTAGAGGCAGAGCAGGATCAGGACCGGGGCGTCCAGCAGGCGCCGCCTGGAGCCTTCGAGGCGCTTCTCGACTACTTCGGCGTCCTGCCCGTCCATCGTAAGGTTCGACCGCCACTCCCCGCCCATCGCGTCGGCGAGCCGCTCCTTCGTCTCGTCCGCGGAGATCACCGCCAAGCGCCAGGGCTGGCGGCCGTGCGGCGAGGGCGCCCACCGGGCCGCCTCCAGCACCCGCCCGACGACCTCGTCCGGCACCGGCTTCGGCAGGTAGCGCCGGGTGGAGCGGCGACCGCGGATGGTATCGAGGACAAGCGGCCCGGTCGACGGCGATACGCCAAGCGCGCCCCACGAGGCGGCGTTCTCGGCCCGGATGGCGATGACCGGGGTCTCTTCGATCTTCATCCGCTCGTACTGGTGGTACTTGCCGCGCAAGAGCCTCACGGCGGCTGTGTGCTCCTCGGCGCCGGGCTCCAGCAGCCCGGCCCGCCCGCGCACCATCACGAAGGCAAGGAGGCTCCAGTCCTCCTCGTAGCGGTCGGCGACGAGGGTGACGTGCGGGTTCTCCAGGATGTTGCGGACCCGCTTGAGGCGGTCCGGGGGCACGTCTTTCGGCTTCTCGTCCAGGGCGATGTAGACGGTGCCGGGCTTGTAGGCGAAGCAGACGGGGACGGCGTGCGGACGGCCCTCGGCGTCGGCGGTGGCGAGGCGGGCGACCCGCTGGCGAACGAGGAAGGCGGTCTGCTCCGGGGACAGGACGCCGGAGGCCGCCGTCACGCCGGCTTCGCCCCGACCGCCTCGCGGACGCGGGGGGCGACCTCGGTGGCGAAGAGGCGCATGTTTTCGATGGCCTCCTCGTGGGTGACGCCGGGGAGCCGGCCCCAGTAGCAGAAGTGATCGTAGGGGGCCTCGCTGTGGAGCTCGATCAGGCCCCCGGCTACTTCCTCGGGTGTGCCGACGAGGTAGCGCTCCCACGGAAGGTCCTCTTCCTGGACGGGCCCGGGGCGGGGCTCTTCCCGGTCCGTCCCCCACTCCGCGTAACGCGTGCGCTGGTAGGCGATGGCGGGGCCCACGATCTCCCGCGCCCTCCCCGCGTCCTCGTGCACGAACGCGACCCCGGAGGCGATGTACGGGAAGTTCTCGTCGCCCTTCCCGTGCCCCTCCAGCGCCTCCCGGACCTTCCTGTACGTCTCTCCGAAGGCGCCGCCGCCGGCGGAGGCCAGAAACCCGTCCGCGAGCCTTACCGCCCGGTCGATGGCCGGGTCCGCGAACGCGCCGGCGTAGATCGGGAGCCTCCCGGAAGGCCGCGGCTCGAACGGCAGGTCGTCGAAGCGCCAACGCTTACCGTCGTAGCCGGTGCGGCCCTCCTCCAGCGCCTGGCGGATCACCTCGATCCCCTCCTCGAAGAGCGAGGGTCGGTACCGCCGCTCGTACCCCAGGGTCTCGAACTCGTGCTGGACGTACCCCTGCCCGACCCCGAGCACGAACCGCCCGCCGGAGATGAGGTCCACGGCCACGGCGTCTTCGGCGACCCGCAAGGGGTGGTGCATGGGCAGGAGCAGGATGTTCGTCCCGATGGTGATGCTCCGCGTGCGGGCCGCCACGGCGGCCGCGACCACGAGCGGGGATGGCAGGTAGCCGTCGTCCACGAAGTGATGCTCGGAGAGCCAGACCCCCGTGAAGCCGAGCCGCTCGCCTTCTTCGATCTCCTCCAGGCACTCGCCGTAGAAGGCCGCGTAGTCCCCTAGCGGCAACCTCTGCCGGAAGTCGTACCAGAGCCCGAAGCTCGGACCATCGCCGCCGGTGACCAATCGCGCCTCCTCAACTCCTGCGTCCGAGCCCAGAGTCTACACCCCTGGACGCGCCCGTCGGAGGAGCGACCACCAGCCTCAGTAGACGAGCGTCTGACCCGCGTAGACCACGTTGGGGTCGGTCAGCCCGTTGGCCGCCATGAGGCTCTCCACATCGGTCCCGAGCTGCGCCGCGACCCCGGTCAGCGTGTCCCCGGACTGGACCGTGTAGGACCCGCCCGAGGCGGCCTCCGCACCGGAGCCTTCGTCGTAGTCCGCCGTCGCGTAGTCGTCCTGCGCGTAGTCCCTCTGGACGTGATCCCGTTCCACGTAGCCGTCATCGGCGGCGTAGCCGGCGCCCGCCACCTCGTAGTCGACGTAGTCCACGCCGGCGTGGGTGAGGCCGAGGTACTCCGCAGCACCCTGGGAGAGATCGAGGTCGCGCCCGCCGGAGTACGGGCCGCGGTCGTTAACGACGACGTCGACCGCGCGTCCGGCGTAGCTGACGGTGATCTCCGTGCCGAGCGGCAGCGTGTTGTGGGCGGCCGTGAACCCCTGGGCGTCGAAGACCTCACCGCTCGCCGTGAGCTGTCCTTCAAAGCCGGGTCCGTACCACGAAGCCAGGGCCGTATCGGCCTCGGCGCGGTCGTTGCCGAAGGCCATAAAGGCCCCGAAAACAAGCAAAATCCAAAGTAAACGACTCGCCTTGAGCAAAACGCGTCCCCCTCCGTCAGCGTTAGCTTGATCTATATCTGTAATTCACATCGAGGTGCAACGCCAGGGAGTATTGGGCGGAGGTAAAGGGATTTCAAGGGGTTTATCGCCGTTATCACGCGGTGATAATCCGGCGATGATCCGCCGCTTCATGCCTGCGGGAATGCGTTTCATGCACGAACGGCGCGAAGCCCATTGGAATGGCGAAAAACGCATGTATTCTCGCTTCACGAGGGCGTCGGTGGGATATGCTAACATGCCCACCGGCGGAGAAACGGTCGGAAAATATCCGCGTGAAAATCATGGAGGGGTCCATCTACACCGTAGACGACGTTAGTGATCTCCTGGGCATACCCCGCCCAACCCTGTACCGTTACTTGAGGGAATACTCGATCCCCCACCTGCGTCAGGGGGGTAGGATCCAGATCCCCGAAGACTCTTTTGACCGCATCCGGGAGGCCAGGGACCTGCACAAGGAGGGCCTCGGCACGGAGTCCGTTCGACGTCAGATCCGCGAGGGCGCCCCTGACACCGGCGAGCTGGACCGCCGGCTCAACTCGCTCCACGACACCCTGGAAGACCTGCGCGGCGACCTCAGGGCGAAGCCCGCGACGGGCGAGGTGGCCCTCTCCCCCGTTCTCCAGACCATCCTCGCCCGCCAGAGCCTCATGCTCTCCGCGATGTTCAACCTGACGGGCATGGTCGAGGACCTCCTCCTCAACAACGGCAAGACCCGCAAGCGCCCCATCGCGCGGGTCGAGGAGGGCCTCGTGCATCACGTCCCGCTGCGGGCGGAGGGGCGAGGCCGTCTCCCCGGCACCCTCGTGGCCGAGCCCGTCGCGGTGCGGGAAGCTGAAGCCCCCGCCATCGCGCCCCCCGGCCCGGACCTTTCGACCAGCAGGTTCGGCGCCCTCGGACGCCGCCGCAGGCGCGGCGCCCTCGCCATCCTCTCGGCGTTGCTGATCGGCCTGCTCCTGATCCTCTTCCTCCCCACGCTGAACGATGGGGAGACGGCAACCTCGGACCAGCCGGCCCCCGGCAACGCCGAACAACAGCAGCCGCCGGACGAGCGACCGGCCGGCGCCGACCCGGACGAAGCCGGCGAGGAGGGTAGTGGAGGCAACCCGACCGACGACGTCGCGACGGACGATGCTCCCCCCCAAACCGAGACCACATCCCCAGAACAGAGCACCCGGACCGCCCAGGCACCCCCGTCCCCCGGCAGCGGCGTACCCGACGTCTCCGGCCAGCCCCTGGAAGAGGCGGCGAGAAACCTCTCCGAAGCCGGCTACACCGTGGCTGCCATCAGAAGCGTGAAGGGTCGGGAAGAGCCGGGCACCGTCACTGGGACCGAGCCCGCCCCCGGAACCGAAGCCCGGCCGAACGCCCCCGTCGTCCTCACCGTGAGCGCGGGCCCGACCGGCGTCTCCTCGGCGGCCGCCACCTCGGAGGGCGCGTCTGCGGCGAGCGCCTCTGCCTCGGCAAACGCCTCCTCGGCGAGAGCTTCTGCGGGGAGCATCTCATCGGCAAGCGCCTCTGCTTCAGCTTCGCCTTCCCCGTAAGCCAGCAGAGGTAGAGCATTCGACCACCGTTCAGGAAGGCGCAGGATGGTCGCGCCGGCACCAATCCGGGGGCTGATACCGACGCCTGGCCGACTAGAATAGGTAGATGGTAACGCGTGCATCCGTGGCGGCAGTTGGCCGTGGCCCGTAACGGGTCAAGAGGGGGTCGCCCCGCTGCGTTCCCCAACGTGGCGCGGGCGCTTCCAGGCTCGGCGGTCAGGGAGAGTTTCAGCCGGAGTTGGGATGGCGTCGAGGCGGTGCGGTTCCGGCCCGCTTCCGAGGAGATCTCGGTGCCCGCCCTGTCGAACCACCTCGTCGTCCTGCACCTCGGGCCCCCGGTCGCCGTGGCGCAGAAGACTGGGGGAGGGCGCATGAGCGAGAGGGTCGTAGGCACCGGCGGCTCGGCGGTCTTGCCAGCGGGTTTGGCGAGCGAGTGGCGCTGGGGGGATCTCGGAGAAGGTCGGGCGGACAGCCTCCACCTGTACCTCACGCCCGCATTAGTCCGGGAATCCGCAGAGGACGTCGGGTTGGACCCGGATCTCGTCGAGATCAGGAGTGGCCTCGATTCGTACGACCCGCAGATCGAGCGGATCGGCCGCTCCCTCCTCCCAGAACTCGGGGCCGAGGAACCGTTGGGCGGCGGGCTCTTCGCGGGGGCTCTAGCGAGGGCTCTGGCGGTGCACCTGCTCAGGGAGCATTCCACGCTCGGAGGGCGCGCGCGGCGCGCGGCCTACAGCGAGCCCGGGGAGGGCCTTCCCGGGCTCACCCTCAAACGGGCCACCGACTACGTGGGCGACAACCTCGCGGGCGACCTGACCCTGGCGGGGATCGCGCGCGCGGCCAACACCAGCCCGTACCACTTCTCCCGCCTGTTCAAGCGGTCGACGGGCCTCAGCCCGCACCAGTACGTGATCCGGCAACGCGTCGAGCGGGCCCGTGAGCTCCTGACGAACACCGACCTGCCGCTCCACGAGGTCGCCGAGGCCGCGGGCTTCGCGCACCAGAGCCACATGGGCCATCACCTCAAACGCCTCCTCGGCGTCTCGCCCACCCGCCTGCGGAACGGGTAGGCCGCCGGAGCCTCTTCCAGAATAAGAGCAAGAACGCGCTACGGATCGCAAGAACGCGAGAGAATCGTCTGCTCCACGCCCGCACAATCCTGGTACGGCGCGGGCGAGGCGGCCCCTGGCGCCGGCCATGTGGAACCTGGGCCGCCTGAAAAGGAGACGCCGCATGGCGATTGACGCGAAGGACGGGCGGCTCAGCGCCAACGAGAGGAAGGCCGTGGAGTTCCACGAGCCCTTTCAGACCGGGGACCTGGACGCGCTCGACGAGGTCCTGCACCCGGATTGGGTTAACCGCCCGCGCAACCCCCAAGAGGGCACCGGCCCAGAGGGCTGGAAGGGCACCGTCGGCTACCTGCGCTCGGTCTTTCCCGACTTGGAGTTCATCGTCGAGGAGCTCATCGAGGCCGGCGACAAGGTGGTCGTGCGCTCCGTCGGCACCGGCACCCAGGAGAGCGAGTTCCTGGGTCACGCGCCCACGGGCAGGCGGGTCGAGTTCCGGGCGCTGGACGTCCACCGCTTCGAGGAGGGGCGCATCGTCGAGAGCTGGCACTCGGAGGACATCTACGGGATGCTCGCCCAGCTCGGGATCATCGAGAACCCCTACGGCGCCCAGGTCGATCCCTACCCCGCTTGGCGGTAGCGGGTCCCCGCAACAGGCGCGCGAAAAGCGAAGAGGAAAAGCGAAGAGGAGAAGGGCCATGATCGAGGAAGAACGCACGCTTGCGCGGGGGCGCGGCGACCGCATGAAAGCCGTCCGGGCGAAGAGCTTTGGGACACCGGACGTTCTCGTGCTGGAGGAGGTACCGGTTCCGCGGCCCGGGGCCGGGCAGTTGTTGATCCGGGTCGAGTCGGCCGGGGTCAACTTCTCAGACGTGAAGCGCCGCCGCAACGACCCGTACCCGTTCCCGACGACGCTGCCTTACACGCCGGGAGGGGAGGTGGCCGGTACGGTCGAGGAGCTCGGCGAGGGCGTAGAGGGCCCGACGGTCGGAACGCCGGTGTTCGCGCTGGCCGGAGACGACGGGTCGAGCGGCTACGCGCAGTTCGCGGTCGCCTACGCCTCCGGGGTCATACCGATCCCACCGGGCCTGAGCGCGGACGTGGCCTCGGGGCTCGTGATCGCCGGATCGACGGCCGTCCTGATCCTCAAGGAGGCGGCCCGCCTGCAGTCCGGGGAGACCGTGCTCGTCCAGGGGGCGGCCGGCGGGGTCGGGAGTTACGCCGTGCAGGTCGCGAAACTTCTCGGCGCCGGAACCGTGATCGGCGCGGCCGGCACATCCGAGAAGCGTGAGGCTGTCCTGGCGCTCGGCGCAGACCACGCGGTCGACTACACGCAAGAGGACTGGCCCGAACAGGTCAGGGAGCTTACCGGCGGCCGGGGGGTAGACGTGGTGCTCGAGATGGCCGGTGGCGCCGCCTTCGAGCATAGCCTGTCGTGCCTCGCCCCGTTCGGACGCGCGGTCGTTTACGGGAGCACGAGCGGCGAGCCCCTTCGGATGGGCCCGGAGACGATCGATACTTTCTTCTACGACCCCTCGTCCAACCAGTCGATCGTCGCGTTCAACCTCGGGCTCTGGTTCGGCTCGCGGCCCGCAGCCGCGGTCGGTGCCCTGCAAACCCTGATCGGGTCCGTCTCGTCGGGACGGGTGAAGGTCCCCATCGGGCAAGTGCTGCCATTGAGCCGCGCCGCGGAGGCGCACCGGATGCTCGAAGAGCGGCGCACCACGGGAAAGGTCGTCTTGAAGCCCTGGCCGACCAGAGGGTAGCAAGTCGGGACGAAGGGGTAGAACGGGGTCATTACGCGCGCCATCAGCTAAACGCTTTCGGCGCTCCCTAGGGGTTACATCCTCCGCGGCCTTGACGGGGGTGGCGAGACCCGGCCCGGAGGACCGGCGTCGCGCGGCGGCCCTGCAACCGCGGGGAACGCCTTGCCCGGGCTACGCCGAGGGTCGGGGCGGGGGCGTTTCCGGAGAGAGGATTATGCCGACGAGGGCATCGGGGGGCGGTGTCAGAAGCACGGAGCGGACCGCGCGAATGGGAAGAACGCCCAGGACCACGACAAGGGCGCCCACCACGAACGCGACCCCCTGGGCGACCATACCGCCGGACCCCGCACCGGACGCGTGCGCCGGGTACGAGACTTCGGGACAACCGCCGTCTTCGCAGTAGCCAGCGGCGTCCAATTGAGGGTAGAGGGTGATGAACGCCGCCACCAGCAGCGCGAACAACAGATATGAGGGGCGAGCCGTAGACCTCACAACGTAGAGATTGTACATGCCACGCCCGCTACGCTCGCAGTTCGGCGATGCGGCGGACGGCGGGGACCACGCTTGGGTAGGTGCCGCGGCGGCACAGCACGCCGTCCATGGCCGCACTCGGAGGTGAGCCTCGCCCCACCCGTCCTGTGTTGATCACCTCTGTCCGTCAGCCGGGATTCGGTCAGGAGAACGCCGCGACGTGGTCGGTGGCGAACCGCTCGTATGAGCGGGCCGGCCGGCCGAGCAGGTTCGGCACGTCCCGGGAGAGCCACTCCGCCTCGCCCTCGGCGAAGAGGCTCAGCGCCAGGGCGTTCATGGCGGCCACCGGCTGCGGGAGCCCGGCGCGGACCATCGCCGCCTCGTCCTCCTCGCGGCTCTGCGGGCGGAAAGTGACCGTTCGGCCGAGCAGCCGCGAAAGCGCCGTGGCGACGTCGGCATAGGTGACGAGCTCCGGCCCGCTGAGCCAGTAGGTCTTGCCCGCATGGCCGGCCGGGTCGGCGGCGATGGCGGCGGCCGTATCGGCGACGTCGCGCGAGTCGACCATACCCACCCGTCCGGCCCCGATCGAGGACGCGAAGCCGCCCGTCCGGGCGATGCTCGGCGCCAACATGAGGGTGTTCTGCATGTAGGCGTTGGACCGCAGCAGCGTGTGCGGCAGCCCCGAGGCGGCCAGGCCCCGCTCGATCTGCGCGTGCCAGCGCTGGCGGGCGATCTGGGAGTCGGGCGACGCCTTGCTCGTGAGCTTCACCACGTGCCCCACACCCGCCCGGGCGGCGGCGTCGACGACGTTGATCTCCTGCGCCGGCTCCACGCCGGGGCTGACGAGCACCACGGCCGAGACGCCCTGCATCGCCTCTTCGATGGTCGCCGGAACCTCAAGATCGCCCTCGGCGACCTCTACCCCTGCCTGAGCCAGGGCGGTCGCCTTCTCCGGATCGCGGACCAAGACCCGCACGGACACTTCTCGCTTGGCAAGCAGCCATGCTGTTTCCGAGCCCACCTTGCCGGCGGTGGTGATGAGGATCATGGTGATGCCTCCTTCTGGCCCAGGTAACGGCCGTCCGTAACTCATTGGGACTTGAGGCCGGTCCCGCCCCACGTGCCCGTCAAGACCCGCCGGGCCGGCCGACGCTTCTGGCGATCAGGCGAGGCCGATCTGCCGCGCTTGCAGGGCGGAGTCCCAGAAGGCGGAGATCTCGATGACCCGGTCGCCGTCCCACTTGACGGTCTGGTTGAACTCGACGTCGAACGCCTTTCCTGTCGGGGGAATCATGTTGCCGTCGGGCAGGATCATCTCCCCGGTGAAGGTCCCCGTGACGCGGGTGATCACGGTGATCCAGTCGCCGCTCCCGAACTGGATCGGGTACGGGTCATTCTCGACGTGAACGTCGGGGAAGATGCGGAAGAACTGCTCCATCGCCGCGGTGTGCGCCGCCCGTCCGTAGAGCGGCTGTGCGTTCCCCGTGACGTGCGCGATCATGTCCGGGTGGTGCGTCGCGTCCATCGCCGCGAAGTCGCGGGAGTTGAAGGCGTCGTCGCCCTTTTTCATGAGCTCGAGTAGATGCGAGGTCCGGCTAACGGTGTGGTCCGTGGTAGGCATGAGGTCTCCTGTTCTTGGGTTGGTGTTGCGTCAGTTCGCGGCCGGGGTGGCCGTGGCGCCGCGCGTACGCTGCTCGTCGTAGCTTTCGCGTAGCAGCGCGAGGCCGTCGGCCGCGTCGGCGTCGCTTGAGATCCGTTTGCTGATCCAGCCAGGGAACCACTTTCTGGCGCGGCCCTCATCCAGGATCCGAGCGCGGCGCTCATCGCCCAAGGGCATGTCGAGCGTCGAGCGGTCCAGGTGCACGTGAGCAAGCTCCTCGCCACGCAGGAAGATCGCCGTTGCCCCCCGCGGAGCGATTCTGGTGGTGACCCCGGGCCAGGCGGCGGCCGCCTCGGGGATCGAAGCCGCCGGACGTTGGGATGTGGCGCGCGAATTACTCATATCGGACTCCTTATTCATTCATTTGTTTGAACTATATTCTAGTGACCTCCGGGGGTATGTCAAGGCATTTTGGGAGCGTCCTGGGGCCGGTCGGAGCCCACCTACCCCGTCCCCCGCCACCAAGACCGTCGCAGTTCGCTCATTTGATCGAACATATTATGGCCGGTTGCCTGCTAGACTTGTCTTTATGGCGACGCATGACAAGAACGACACTTCGGCGACCGTCGACGCGAGGCGGGCCGGCGGCGAACGCACCCGGCGGCGGCTGATCGAAGCGGCGCAGGAGTTGCTCGCCGAACGCGGCGAAAGCGCGATCCGCTTGCGCGACCTCACCACGGCGGCCGGGACGAACCTGGCGGCCGTCCACTACCACTTCGGCGGTCTCGGCGCGCTCCTCGCTGCCGCGGCATCCGAGGCCGTGGAGCGCATCATCGACGCACAGGTCGCCGAGCTCGGGTCGTTGCCGCCGGACGCTACCCTCCACGAGATCGCCGCGGCCTACTTTCGACCGATGGTCGAGGCCCTCAGCGGGCCGTCCAGCAAGGGGCGTCCCTACGTGCGGGTGCTCGCCCGGGTGACCTCGGATCCTCCCGCGGGGCTGGAGGGCTGGGCGGAGACCGCGACGGCCCGGGCGCATGACGCTCTCGTCGCCCGGCTGCGACCGGTGCTCGATGACGTGCCCGACGACGACCTTCTGTTCCGCGTCAAGTGCGTCGGCGGGATCCTCGTGGTGCTGAGCGCAGCCGCCCTGGAGCCAGACCTGCAAGGCAGGACGCCGGAGGCGGTGGAGCGAAAGCTCGTCCCGGTGATCGCCGGTGCGCTGGCGAGCCGCTGACGAGATCCCCGCCGTTTCCCCACCAGAGGTCGGCGGACACTGACCTCAACGGTCACAGGGGCAAACTCACGGCCGAGCAGGCCGCCACCCTTGCCGGAGAAGGCGGCGACGCTGCCCGACGACGGACCGACGGGCAGGTTCCTCTCCCGGTACGGCGAGGCCCCCTGATGAGGCGGTTGCCACCAAAACGAAGGAGATGCTCTGGTGCGCCTGACGGGCGCGGTGAGAGAGCGCCAAGCGGAAGGCGGCGGGACACCTGTACGTCCCCTACTTGTGCGATTGGCCCCCGAAATCTGCGGGGTCACCCCGGCGGGTGACGGCCCTCGTGCGAGCCGGGGGAATGGTTGTGCAGCCCCTGCACAGCGTGGTCGAAGAGGTCGCCCAAATCGGCGAGGGTCTCGCGGACGGTCGCGACGAGCCCGCGCCCGGTTCCCTCCTCTAACCAGCGCGCGTACGCGACGCGGAAGACCGCGACGGAGACCTCGGCCAGAAGCATCGCGTCGGGCCCGGCCAGGCCCCGCCCGCGAAGGACGTGCTCGAGCGCGGTCGACCAGGACGCGAGCTTCTTGAGTTCACGCTCCTGGAGCTCGGCGTGCGCCGCGATGATCCGGGCCCGCCGCACCGCAACCTCGCGGCGGTCCTGGAGCACGCCGGCCACGACGTCGAGGCCGGCGGCGACCGCCTCGACGGGCGACGCCCCCTCGTCGGCGGCTACCGTGGCGGCAAGACGGTCGCGCAGGTCGTCGTTGGCGAACAAAACCTCCCGCTTGTCCGGGAAGTGGCGGAAGAAGGTGCGCTCCGTCACGCCTGCGCGCTCGGCCACCTCTGCCGCCGTGGTCCGCGCGTACCCGCGCTCGCCGAAGAGCTCAAGCGCCGCCTCCTGCATCCTGCCCCGCGCGTCTGGCTCCCAGCGTCCCATACGGTAGAGCTTACCACCGATGACAGTCCTTGACATCAGTGACGGAGATGCTAGGCTTCTGTCAGTCACTGCCGTCAGTGACTGACATACACCCACCGAAAGGACGCTGTCATGCGCGTGTTCGTCACCGGGGCCACCGGCTGGATCGGCTCCGCCGTAGTTCCCGAGCTGCTCGAAGCCGGGCATGAGGTCGTTGGGCTCGCCCGCTCCGACGCCTCGGCCGCCGCCCTCGCTGATGCGGGCGCCGAGGCGTTCCGCGGCTCGCTCGACGACCTCGACGCGCTGCGAGCCGCCGCAGCGGCGTCAGATGGGGTCGTCCACCTCGCCTTCAAGCACGAGGAGGCGTTCTCCGGCGACTTTCCGGCCGCCACCGCGGCCGACCGACGCGCGATCGAGGCGCTCGGCGGGGCGCTTAGGGGCTCCGGGCGCCCGCTCGTCGTCGCCACCGGGGTGGCCGGCCACGCCCCCGGCGCGCTCGTGACCGAGGACGACGAGCCCGAGACGGAGTCCGTAACGGGAGAGCGCATGCTCGCCGAGAGGATGGTGCGGACGCTCGCCCCCTCCGGCGTGCGCTCCTCCAGCGTACGGCTCGCACCGACCGTCCACGGCGACGGCGACCACGGCTTCGTCTCGGTTCTCGTCGGGGCCGCGCGCGAGAAGAGGGTCTCCGGCTACATCGGGGAGGGGCAGAACAGCTGGCCCGCCGTGCACCGCTTCGATGCCGCGCGCCTGTTCCGCCTGGCGCTTGAGGGGGCCCCAGCTGGGTCGGTGCTGCACGGCGTCGCCGAAGAGGGCGTGACGACGCGCGAGATCGCCGAGGCGATAGGCCGGCAGCTCGGCGTGCCCACGACGTCGATCGCCCCCGAGGAGGCGGGCGAGCACTTCGGGTGGCTGGCGGGCTTCGTCGCGCTCGACATCCGCGCCTCGAGCGCGCTGACCCGCGAGCGGCTGGGGTGGGAGCCGACGCTCCCGGGGCTCATCGACGATCTCGAGCAGGGCCGTTACACCCAGAAGGCACGGGCATGACGGCCCCGCGTCCGGCCCGCCGGCCATCTAGGCCCGAGTCGTCGCGGGGATCGCTCCGTGCACGACCAATTCCCAGCTTTTGCGGAGGCGCCAGATGCTAACGGCGAGGACGACGGCCGGTCCCGGATTAGATGATTCAGGAGACGTCTACGCTTACCCGGACGATCTCGCGCGCTTCGTGCGCGAGTCCTGGGAGGATCATGCGGGTAGCGCCGACGGTCCGGGATACGGGCCGACCGAAGCTCCCGACGAGGCGACCCTGGAGAGGCTGATCTCGACCTGCTACCAGGCGAGTTTGCTGCGCGAGGAGGAGCGGCCGGTAACGTTCCGCGCGATCCTCGCCGACCCAGAGGACCTCCCGGAGGGGAGCGGCCCGCCCGAAGGGCTGCACCGACTCGCGTTCGGGGAGCCCAGACGCTTTGATGAGAACGAGCTCAGGCGCCTCTCCCCGGCCGCGGACTTCGAGCGGTCGCTCGTAGGGGTGCGCCGCGGCGGGGACGGCGAGCTGGAGATCTGGGGCATCGTGCACACCGGGCCGCGGTGGATGCGACTCGCGCGGGGCGGTCGCGACAGCTCCGCCCCGCTGCCGTCCGCGCCGGTGGTCCGGGTCGAGGGGCCCGGGCTCCTGACAGTAAACAGGGGCTCCGGGTTCGTCGCGGAGCTGGCGGGGGGAAGGATCACGGGCTCTCGAACGGACGTCCTGCACAGCCGGTGGCTCGGGGGCTTCTTCGCGCCCGTGCGAGACGAGCTCGTCGAGTTGCACGAGGGGGCGCGCCTGGAGGCCGAAGCCCGGGGCGAGGCGTGGGCCCCGCTCGACCCCGAGCTCCCGCGCATGATCGCCCGCCGGATGTACCTGCGGCTCTTCTTCACGCTGAGCGAGGCCCGCCACGGCGCCACCATAGTCACCTTCCCGCCCGAGAAGGCGGAGGAGGTGCTCGACCGGCACATATCCCTCAAGCACACCTTCGCGGACGGCGGGCACCGGCACCGCTTCAGGAACCTGATCGTGGACACCATGAACCGCCTGGCCCGAACCCACGGTGGCGAAGCCGGCGAGAGGCCTTCCCACCCGAGAACCGTCGGATGGGAGGAGTACGCCCAAAGCGAGGATAGGGAGCTCGCCGAGATCGACGAGGCGATCCTCGAGTTCGCCCACCTCGTCGCGGGCCTCGCCGCCGTAGACGGCGCGGTCGTCATGACCGACCGGGGCGAGCTTTTGGGCTTCGGGGGGGAGATCTCCGGCGAACTCGAAACCGTCCTCACCGTCGAGAAGGCGCTCGACCCCGAGGGGGAGACCACCGTGCCGGAGGGCGCCGAGGGCGTCGGCACCCGCCACCGCTCGGCCTACCGCCTGGCGGCGGCAATGCCGGGCGCCCTGCTGACCGTGGTCTCCCAGGACGGCAACGTCCGGTACGTCACGGACATCGACGGCGCTGTTACCTGCTGGGACCAGGCCTGAGCGGATGCCCGAGAGTATCGGTGTGGGGGCCATCTCATTAGCCCAGGAGAGTTGTACGGCAAGTTCGAGATCGCGATTCGAGAGGGTAAAGAGCGTGGCTGTCACGCACTTCGTCGCGCTCCCGATAGGCCCCTCATGTAGTTTGACGGTGAGTCCTCTCCTCACGCGAGCGGGTGGGAGCGCCCTCAAGGAAGAAGGGATCGGCATGAGCTACCGCGTCGAGAAGGACATCATGGTGCCGACGGCGCTGCGCGGCGGGCGCGCGGCGGGCGCTCGTCGCCGATACGGCCGGAGCGCACCTTGGGATCCCGCGGTTGGATCGTATGGACGAGCAAATCAAAGCTTCCGAAGGAGGAGTCTTGACGACGAGCAAACACCTGATCGACCCCGACCTCTTACCCGTAGTGGAGCAGATACCCCCCATGGTGCCGACTGCGGAGTCGCTGCCGGGGCTGCGCGCCGCCCTGACCGGGCTGAGGTCGCCCGCGCCCGCCGCGTCGGGGGTGACGGTCGAGGAGCGCGCCGTGCCCGGGCCTGACGGCTCGCCCGTGCGCGTCCTCGTCTACGCCCCGGAGACGAGGACGCGCACCGGGGCCCTCCTCTGGCTCCACGCGGGCGGCATGGTCATGGGCACCCCGGACATGTACGAACCGCAGAGCCGCTTCCTCGCCCGGCAGGCCGGGTGCGTCGTGATCGCGGTGGATTACGGGCTCGCGCCCGAGAACCCCTACCCCGCGGGGCTGGAGGACTGCTACGCGGTCCTGCGATGGGCGCACGCCGCGGCGGACGAGCTGGGCATCCCCCGGGGGCGGATCGCCGTCACCGGCGAGAGCGGCGGCGGGGGCCTTGCGGCGGCACTCGCGCTGCTGGCGCGAGATCGCGGCGAGCTGGCTGTCTCCGCCCAGTTTCTCGAGTACCCCATGCTCGACGACCGGACCGGCACCCCCGCCGAGCCTGACCCGATGCCCCACGCGGGAGAGTTCGTCTGGACGAAAGACAGCAACCGCTTCGCCTGGGGCTCCGTCCTCGGGGACGAACCCGGCGGCGCCGACGCGCCAATCTACGCCTCCCCGGGCCGAGCTGAAGAGTTGGCCGGCCTCCCGCCGGCGTTCATCGGGGTCGGCGCCCTGGACCTCTTCGTCGGCGAGAACCTGCGCTTCGCCCGCGGGCTGATCCGGGCCAGCGTTCCGACCGAGCTCCACGTCTACCCCGGGGCGCTGTACGGCTTCGCGTCGTTTAGCGAGGACGCGGAGGTCGCCAAGAACATCCGGCGGGACTTTTGGGGTGCGATCGAACGCCACTTCCGCGACGGGGGGCTCGACCCCGCGGCGGAGGCCCCGGCCGGCGGGGCCGAGGCGCGGGGCGGACGGCGATGAAGGTCGACGTCCCCACGCGCATCGGGGTGCAGATCACCAACGAGTACGGCGACTACGCGCGGGTGCGCGACACCGTCCGCGCCCT